>CAIQNV010000082.1 GCA_903873295.1 uncultured Elusimicrobia bacterium | reverse complement strand
CTGCTGCTTTTCCGGATGGCTTTCATAGCCTTTGTAAAGCTTAAACTGCGCTGACTCAGACCCGGCGGAGCAGAAGCTGAAAGCTTAATTGCCAGGTAAAAGATCACAGATGGAAAGAATCAACAACGAACTATCCCACGGCCGGAAGATCTCCCGGAACGCCGAGTTCTACTGGGGCTGGCACGGCGCGGCCGGCCGGCTGCGCTCGGAGCGCAGGGCCGCCATGTATAGGGACGCCGGCAGCCTCGGACCAGGCAGGAAAGCCCTTGAAATAGGATGCGGCATAGGCATCTTTACCGCCTTACTCTCCAAAAGCGGCGCGGATATCACCGCTGTGGACCTCTCTCCGGTTTTGATCGAGAGAGCCCGCGCTCAGAACCCGGTTCCAAACATAAAATACCTTGTGATGAACGTGGAAAAGATAGGTTTCCCCGACAATACCTTCGACTGCGTTTATGGCAGTTCGGTCCTCCACCACCTCGACCTGCACAAAACCCTCCCGGAGATGCTGCGCGTATTGAAACCCGGCGGAACCCTGGTTTTCACGGAACCCAACATGCTGAACCCGCAGGTCTTACTGCAAAAGAACATAAAGCCGCTGGGGGCGCTTCTGGGCGACTCGCCCGACGAGACCGCTTTTTTCCGCTGGGAAGTGAACAAGTTCCTCCTTGCCGCGGGTTTTTCAGACGTAAAGACGGCCCCTTTCGATTTTCTGCACCCCTGGGTGCCAGGGGCGCTGGCCCCGGCCATGGATAAACTCGGGGCGCTATTGGAGCGTCTCCCGCTGCTGAAGGAAATAGCGGGATCTCTGCTGATAACGGCGACAAAATGAAGATCCGGATGAACTGGGCACTTTTTTTACTGACAGCCGCCGCCTATGTTTTTTACCCGGTCTGGCATTTACCGCTGCCCTGGCCTGCTCAATGGGCGCTGCTGAATATTTTTATCCTGATCTCGGCGGGCGTACTCTACAGCCCGCTCGACGAAGTTTCGCTGGACGTGTCGCTGCCCGAGCTAAAAGAACTCTGGCCGGTCATACTGCTGACTGCCGCCGTCTGCCTGCCTTTCTGGCTTACCTACCTGCCCACAGGCTACGACGACCAGTCTCACGCCGGCCCCGCGGCCTGGCTGCTGGGAAGACTAACCTCGGCCATAGGACTGAACATACTTTTCCTGCCCGTCCTCTCTATTCCGATCGCCGCCATGAGCGCAGCCGCCGCTTTCAGTATTTACAAGAAGGGAATATCGCTGCCGACACGCAGAACCGCCGCGCTGGCGCTGGCCGCCGCCGGGAACCTGTTTTTCTTCGCCTCGCTGCGCTTCGGCCTGGCCGATGCCATAGGCAGGTTCGAAACAGTGCTGCGCTATCCGCCGCTTACAAAATTTATTTATCTGCTGGCCTACCTCCTGTTTGGCGTGCACGAGGCGCTCCCGCGCGCGGTCCAGTTCTCGTTCATGATACTGACGGCCGTATATATGCTGCGCCTGCTTAAATTCCTGAAGGCCGAAGCGCCGCCCGTCCCGACCTGCCTGCTGATCTTATTTTTCCCCACCTTTTTCAATCTGTCCCTCAGCACGGAACTCGAGGCGGGAACGGTACTCTTTTTTACGGCCGCTATCTACCATTTCATAAAAGCCGCGGACACGGGAGAGAGGGAGCAGTTCCTTAAATGCGCCTTCTGGACCAGCGTCGGTTTTTTTAACAAGCAGTTGATGCTGGGGCTTATGCTCTCTTTTGTCCCCGTCCTGGCGGTTTTCCGGTTCATCTACCCTAAACAGCGGGCCGCCTGGGAATACGGCTTGAAGACGCTGGCCATCCCGGCGGTTATCGGGCTGCCGTTCATACTGCTCAGCTCAGCGCTGGGCATACGCAACTCCGCGCTTATCTGCGCAAACCTGCTGGACCCGCAAATAATGCTTTGGGATATTAAGAACATCTACGAAACAACGGGGCCGGCGGTAACCGCGCTGCTGGCCATAGCGGCGATAGCGGGCATTTACAGGCACAGGGGCCGCGCGCTGGCCCTGCTGTTTTACTTCGCGATATCCTACTACATCATGATAAGCGCCACGGCCGCGGTCGGCTGCATACGCCACGCCCAGCCCTTCTACATAACCCTTGTGTTATTGCTGGCACTATGGGCCGCCGACACTGCCCGCTCCCGTCCGGCGCTGAAGATCCCGTTATATTCCGTTATTCTGGCTCTGCTGGTTTTCCAGTCCGTTTTCGCCAGGAACCCTTACCAGCGGAAAACAGCTTTCAATTTTCGAGAGAACTCCTTCCCTTACTGGGAAGCCGCAGGCTACCTGAAAGCCGCAGGAGGCGCCCTTAGGATTTACGCCCCCATGGAAGTCGAGCCAAGCCATTTTTATCTTGCTAAGGCGGGACTGGCTGGGAAGATATTATGGGAGAGGACGCTGCCCCCGGGTTTTAACGCCGAGAAGGCCGCCGCGGTTTTCCGCGAAGGCGGCTACGATTTTCTTCTTTTGCCCTACAGCCCGTTCGCCGGGATAGACACTGATTTTACGCGCATCGCCGGCGAACTGACCGCCTCCGGAACCTTCAGCGTGGAAAAAGTGTTTGACTACCACGGCAACAAACTTATACTGCTGAAAAAATATGTGCGGAATACTAGGTAAAATAAACTACTCCTCCAGAGCCCCGGTGCGGGAGGCCGAACTCAAGAAGCCGCTTTTTGAGCTGTTCCACCGCGGCCCGGACGACGAGGGAGTGCTTACGGACCGCTACTGCGGCCTGGGCATGCGCCGGCTCAGGATCATCGACCTGGAAGGCGGGCGCCAGCCCGTTTTCAACGAGGACGGCACCCTCGCGGTTTTCCTCAACGGCGAGATCTATAATTACCGGGAGCTGCGCAAGGAACTGGAAAGCCGCCACCGCTTCAAGACCAATTCCGACACCGAGGTGATAGTGCACCTCTACGAGGAGCTGGGCGAGAAATGTCTGGACAGGCTCAACGGGATGTTCGCGCTGGCCGTCTGGGACGCCCGCAAGGAAGAGCTTTTCATCGCTCGCGACCGGACCGGGGTAAAACCGCTTTTCTACGCCGATATCGGCGGCTCGCTCTACTTTGCCTCCGAGATCAGGGCTCTGCTGGCCTTCAGCGGCATGCCGCGGGAGCTGGATCAGCAGGCGCTGGTGAACTATCTTTCCTTTTATTACATCTCCTCTCCCCGCTCCATTTTCAAACACATCCGCCGCCTGCCGCAGGGCCACTTTATAAAGGTGAGCGGCAAAAAGGCAGAGATAAAACAGTACTGGCATTACCGCTTCCGCCCGCAAAAGATGACGGAGCAGGAAGCCGCGGCGCGCATCGAGACCGCCCTCCTGAATTCCGTGAAGCGCCAGCTGGTCAGCGACGTGCCGCTGGGAGTTTTCCTTTCCAGCGGGCTGGACTCCACCGCCATCGTGGCCATGATGTCGAAGTTGGGCGTAACGCCGAAAACCTACACCGTGGGCTACGAGAACGGCGGCACCCATAACGAGCTGGCCGAAGCCCGGCTGGTGGCGCAAAAATATAACACCGAGCACCACGACTGCCTGCTCGGGCCGCGCGACATTATTGAAAGCCTTCCGAAGGCGGTCAGCCGCTTCGCCGAGCCGCACGGGGACTGGACCTACCTGGCCATGGGCCACGTTTCGGCCCAGTCGAGGAAGGATATCACCGTGGCGCTTACCGGCGCCGGCGGCGACGAGCTTTTTGCGGGCTACCCCACGCTGACAGCCGCCAAGGTCGGGCGCATTTACCAGTACCTCCCGGGGCCGGTCAAGGCGGCCATCCGCGCGGCGGCGGACCGCATCCCCGTATCCACCCGGCGGCTCAGCCTTGATTTCAAAATAAAGTCCTTTACGCGCGGGGCGGCCTTCAGGCCTGAAATGGCGCATCTTAAATACAAAGAAATACTGACCTCCGAGGAGATAAAAGCCTTCCTGCCCGGAGTAAAATACGAGGATTCTTTCGAAGTTTTCGCCCAGCACCTGCCGGCCGCTGCCGACGACCGCCTGCTGGACCGCCTGCTCTACCTGGACCTGAACGTTTTTCTTCCCTACTGCTCGCTGCATTCCACCGACCTGGTCACCATGTTCAACTCGCAGGAAGCGCGCGTGCCGTTCCTGGACAACGAGATGATAGAGCTCTCCGAGGAGATCCCTTTGGGGCTGAAGATAAAAGGTTTTACCACCAAGCACATCATCCGCAAGGCCCTAAGGCATTATCTGCCCGAGGAAATACTGAAGATGCCGAAGAAAGGCTTCAGCATGCCTACGGCCGAATGGCTGAAAGGGGAGTTAAAGGGGTTCACGCTGGACGCCATCAGCGCCGCGCGTTCGAAGAATCCGGATTTTTGCAATTACGCTTTCGCCGAGAAACTGCTGGCGGAACATCTGGCAGGCCGGAGGGACAATACCCGCAAGCTCACCTGCCTGGTATCCCTGTTCCTCTGGCAGACAGAATATCTTTAGAGCCTAGCTTTTACAAAATGTTTTTACTGCGTCTATTACCCGGCCTTGCTGGGCTTCGGTCATCTCCGGAAAGATAGGCAGCGACAGTACCCCGGACTGGTGCCGGTACGCGTTGGGAAAGTCCTCAGGGCGCGCGCCCAGCCGCGCGTAAGCCGGAAGGAAAGGCAGCGCGACCGGGTAATTAATAACCGTTTCGACGCCGCGCTCAGCCAGGAACTTTTTCAGCTCGTCGCGGCGCTGGTGCCGCACGACATAAAGGTGATAGACGTGTTCCCGCCCGCCGGCGGCTATAGGGATATCGAGCCCGTCGATGCCCGCAAGCTCCCTGTCATAGACTCCGGCTATGCGCCGCCGCGCCGCTGTCCAGACGGCCAGACGTTTCAGTTTTACGGAGAGCACCGCGGCCTGCAGGCCGTCCAGGCGGCTGTTTATTCCCTCTATGCGGTGGTCGCCCTTCACCAGTCCGCCGTGCCGGGCCAGCATGGCCATGCGCTCAGCCAGCGCCCCGTCGGCGGTAAGGATGGCGCCGGCATCGCCCATCGCGCCCAGATTCTTGCCGGGATAAAAAGAGAAAGCCGCCGCGCTGCCGAAAGTCCCCACTGTCTTGCCGCCGCAGCGCGCCAGGTGCGCCTGCGCGCAATCCTCCAGCACCCACAGGCGGTGCTTTGCCGCTACGGCCATAACGGGGCCCATGTCCACCGCCTGCCCGTAAAGATGAACGGGAATGATGCCGACGGTGCGGGGAGTTATTTTGGCCTCTATCAGCGCGGGGTCGATAGTGAAGGTGTCCTCGTCCGTGTCGCAGAAGACCACACTGCCGCCGGCCTGCGTTATGGTTTCGCTGGTGGCTATCCAGGAATGGGCCGAGGTAATTACCTCGTCGCCCGGCCTTACGCCCAGCGCCCGCATGGCGATATAAAGCGCGTCGGTGCCGTTGGCGCAGGAGACGCAGTGAGGAGAATCTGCGGCCTCGGCGAATTCCTTCTCGAAAGCGTCGACGAAAGGGCCCCGGATAAAAGCCGAAGTCTTTATAACTTCCGCTATGGCGGCATCTATCTCTTTCTTTATGGTGAGGTACTGGGCGTGCAGGTCCGCGAACGGGACTTTTACCTGGCGATTCATTTCGGCAGTTCCTTTATCAGTCTGGCCGGGTTGCCGGCATATATTCCTGGCTTCACAATGTCTTTTGTAACCACCGCGCCGGCGCCTATGACCGCGCCGGCCGCGATACTGACCGGCAGTATGGTGGCGTTCGAACCGATGGATACTTTATTGCCGACCTTAGTGGCCTTCCACAGCTCTTTGCGGCCGCCGGCGGGCCCGCCGGAGGAGAAAGTGTCGTTTATGAACATCACGCCGTGACCGATGAAGCAGTCGTCGCCGATGGTCACCAGTTCGCAGATAAAAGCGTGGGACTGGACCTTGCAGCGCTTCCCCACCACGGCTGATCTCTGTATCTCCACGAAGGGCCCGACGAAAGTGCCGTCGCCGATGGAGCAGCCGTAAAGGTTGGACGGGCCTGTCACTTTTACGCCCTCGCCGAAATTAACGTCCACAATTCCCGCAAGTTTAATTTCAGGCTTGGCCATCTTAGTTGCCCCCCAGGCGGGTTTTCTTCGGGCGGGAGCGCAGACTGACCTCACGCCCCGTCTCAATAGATTCGTAGATCCCGGCTATCAACTCAAGACTCTTGCGGCCCTCTATGCCGTCCACCCGCTGGCGGGTGTCGTTATTTATACAGTCCACCACATGCTCGTAATAAGCCTTGTGCCCGAAGCCGTAGACATCGGGCGGGTTAACGGAATAGTTAGCCATCACTTCGGCGTCGCCGGGCTCCGGCTTCGTAAAATTCCAGGTCTTCATCTGATTGACGGCAAAACCGCCTATCTCCACGGAACCCGTCCCGCCTAAAATAGAGAGCGAGCCTTCCAGATCTTTGGGGCGCGCGGCCGTGGTGGCCTCTATCACTCCGAGGGCGCCGTTGCGGAAGCGCACCGTAACCACGGCGGTATCCTCGGTCTCTATCTTGACCAGGGCTGTAGCCGACATGGCGTAAACACCCTCGACTTCCCCCATCATCCATTCCAGCAGGTCCACATGGTGGCTGGCCTGGTTGGCCAGCACGCCGCCGTCCAGCGCCCAGGTGCCGCGCCATTTATCCTGGTCGTAATAGGCCTGCTCCCGGCACCAGCGCACGCGCACCGTGCCCAGCACGAGCTTCCCGAAGCGCCCGGCCTCCAGCGCCTGCCGCAGCTTGACCACCGGCACGTTGAACCGGTTCTGCTTCACCACAAAAAGCTTCACGCCCGCGTCCACGCAGGCCTTTATCATTGCATCCGCGTCGTCGAGGGTGAGCGCCATGGGTTTCTCGACCACGATGTGTTTCCCGCAGCCGGCCAGCGCCGTCACGTGCGCCGCGTGATGCCCGCTTTCAGTGAGCACCGAAACGGCGTCCACCGGGGTTTTTCCCATCATTTCGCTCATGTCGGTGTAGTACGGCACGCCGAACCGCTCGCCCATGAGGCGGGCCTTTTCAGGGACGAGGTCGCAGACGGCGGCAAGCCGGGCACCGGCCACCTGCCGGCCGCCCAGCAGCTCGGAATGCCTCTTTGCGATGCGGCCGCAGCCGAGCAGCGCGAATTTAAGTTCAGGTTTTATATCCGCCATGGTTAGCCTTGAAAGGTCTATTGTATCATTATCTCATTAACGAGTTCCGGCTATGCGGGGCCGGTTTCATGGATTCCCGCCGCTCCCGACTTTTGTCCGGACCGACGTCGTCAGAGGAAGCAGCTGCGCGGCCGCTCCCCCCGCGAGCGCCAGGACTCCGGCCGCGAACATCGCCTTGATAATGTCCAGCGGGACGGCGTGAAAAAAATGCATCGCCGTTATTTCAAGTACAGCGCAAACCGCCATAATATACGCGAAAACGGTTTTTTCCCGCGCGACGAAATAGTTCATGAAAACCAGCAGGAAGGCCATAGGCAGCATGGCGAGGCCGAAATATTTAAGCAGCGGGGCGGCCCCGCGATAACCGGCGCCGAAAAAAGTTCCCATGGTCCAAGCCGGAAAAAAATAGAACAGCAGAGCTCCGCCGCCGGAGAAAACCATGGTGCCGAGCAGCGACTTAATAAGCAGATGCCCGCCTGAGGCGTTTAGCGCCTTTGTCTCGCTGACCATAGGGAACATGGCCAGCACGATGGAGCCGGGGATGTACATCACTGCGCGGCCGAGTATGGCGGCGGAGGCGTAAACCCCGGCCTCCTGCGCCTGGAAGTACCTGTTGACCAGCAGCATATCCGCCTGGGTCATTACCGCAAAAGCGAGGTTGGCGATAAAAACGGGGATGACCCGCGAGAACTGCAGGTGTCTGTCGGCGGAGCTCTCCCCGGCGGATACCAGAAGACCCTTAAGCGGGAAATATGTCACCCCCCAGACAAAAACACCGGTGGCTATCACCCCCCCGACCGCCCCGCCCACGCCGAATCCCGCCAGCACCGGCAGCGAGGTAAAAGCCAGCCGGGCGGGGCCGGTCAGCGCCATGCTGATGGCAAGCCATCTATACTCCTGCAGCCCCTGCAGCATGGCGGTATTTACGGGACCCGGCAGCGACGCAAAAGCCGCCAAGCCAAGCAGCGCCACCGGGAGCAGCGACGGGGCGTTTAAATAATCCCTTATCAGGAAGGAACAGGCGAGGAAAACCGCCAGCCCGAGCCCCCCGGCGGCCAGCACCGCTTTATTTACCTGCTCAAAAAGCCCTTTTGCGCCGCCATAATTACCCTTTGCCTTATACCCGGCGGCTTTGCGCGTGACGACCATAAGCAGGGTGCCGACAGGGACGCTTAAAACCGTCATAAGAGACAGGAGGGCGTTGAGCAGCCCGTATTGCCCCGGGCCCAGCAGCCGGCCCATCACGATCTGGAAAAGATAACTGAAAATACTGGCCAGCATGAAAGCGGCAAACATCAGGCCGCTTGTGCGCAGCAGGCTGTCGGAAAGAAGCAAGCGGGCTTTTTTTAACATAGGCGCGGGCCGGGTTGCGGAGCAGGCCTTAAAGAGGATATCATATATCTTATTATCGGAGCTGGGGAGCACTAATGTACCGTGACAAAAAGATTTCGCTGGTAATACCGGCCTATAACGAGGAGAAACTCATTACCAATACGCTTGAAGGCGTGCCGGCCCTTATCGACCGGGTCTACGTGGTGGACGACGCCAGCCCGGACAACCAGGCCCGCGTTGTGATGGAGTACGCGAAGAAAGACCCGCGCGTGACCCTTTTGCGCCACACGGCCAACCAGGGCCCGGGCGGAGGCATAATTACCGGCTACAGGCAGTCCGCCGCGGACGGCTATGATATCACTATGGTGGTGGGCGGCGACAACCAGATGCAGCTGGCCGAAGCCAGGCATTTCCTGGACCCGCTGATAGACGGCAAAGCCGACTATGCCAAGGGCAACCGCTTTCTGGATTCCAAGCTGGAAGACACGCTGGCAAAGATGCCGAAGCTGCGCCTCTTCGGCAACTGGCTTATTACCGCGCTCACCAAGATAGCCTCCGGCTACTACAAGACCATGGACGTGGTGGACGGCTATACCGCGATTACAAAAAAAGCCATAGAGACCATAAATTGGGACCGCGCCTGGAAAGGCTACGGCTATCCGATGGACTTTTTAGTGCGGCTCAACGCCTATAGCCTGCGCCTCATAGACATCCCGCGCACCGCCGTCTACCTGCCCGGCGAGCGGCAGTCGCAGATAAAGGGCTTTAACTACGCCATAAAAGTCTCCCCCATGCTGGTGCGCAACTTTTTCTGGCGGCTGAACTTCAAATACATGTACCGCGATTTTCACCCGCTGGTGTTCTTCTACTACCTGGCTATACTGCTATTGCCGGCCGGGCTGCTGTCCGGGCTTTATCTGGTATTTGACAAAGTCCTGCGCGACGGCTCCGCCGTGACCGCCCCGCGCTCCATCTTGGTGGCGCTTATGCTGATCTCCGGCATACAGTTCATGCTTTTCGCCATGCTCTTCGACATGGAGCAGGGCCAAAAATAATGAAAAAGCTGTCAGTGTGGTTCGACTCCGAGAAAAATTTCCTATTGGCCTGGCTTGGCCTGGCCTTACTGCTGCGCCTGGCTTATATTATGAAGATCGGCTTCTCCGGGCTTTCCATGGACGCGTTGGACTGGATGGACACCGCCTGGTCCGTGGCTTCCGGGCGGGGTTTTGGCGGTTCATGGCGGCCGCCCGGCTACGTTTTTTATCTGGCCGGAATTTTTTCCATTTTCGGGAAATCAGTAATTGCCGTAAAACTGTTCAACGCCGTGCTGGGCGCTGCCACAGTCCTGCTGGCCTATTTGACAGCAAAAACACTATTTAACCTGAGAACCGCCCGCATAACGGCTGTATTGATAAGCTTCTACCCGTATTTCATAGCTTATGCCGGCGACGCCCTGAGCGAGACCTTCATAACCTTCATGCTGGCCGCCGCGATCTGCCTGCTTGCCCGGACTTCAGTGAAACCCTCCTGGGGCAACATAGCCGCAACCGGGATAGTTATCGGCCTGGCCGGGCTTACAAAATCCACTACGCTGCCTTTTTTCATACTGGCCTGCGCCTGGCTCTGGTGGCGCACCGGCAAGTTCCGCGTCGGTTTCATGGTGGGGGTCTTCACTCTGCTGACTATAACCCCCTGGACGCTCAGGAATTATTTCCATTACGACAAGTCCTATATCATGCCGGTAAGCACGCCCTGGTTCACCCTGTACGGATCCTCCTGCGACGAGGCGGTCTGGGTGGAGTCACTGGAAGAGCGCGACACCCCGCTCAAGGAAAACCTGAGCCAGGCGATCCCCAAGGATTGGGCTTATATCTCAGCACTGCCTCTGCCAGAGCGCGACAAGTACTGCAAGGAGAAAGCCCTGGCCTGGCTGAAGGCCAACCCGAAAAAGTTCCGCAACCTCGTATATAAGAGGTTCCTGCACTTCTGGCGGCTTTACCCGGCGATGGCCTGGCCATGGCAAAAACATGTGGCCATGGCCACTTCGGGGATATACATCCCCCTTTGCGTGATAGGCATGATGGTCTCCTGGCGCAAATTCCGGGACACCTCGCTCCTTATGGCCCTGTTATCCTCCTACACGGCCGTACACCTCTTTTTCGTGGTCACCCTGCGCTACCGTGTGCCCATCGACACCTTTGTTATTATGGCCGCCGCCCTGGCACTGGACGCGGGCATGGCGCGGATAAATCATGAGCAGACTTGAAGAAGGCGGGCGGGTAGACCCGGCTTCAATACAAAGCCCTTACGAGCGCGCGCTGCTGGCGCGGCACATTTTCGCCTATTGCTGGGTGACCGGCCATTTCATAAAAGAAGGCGACAAAGTGCTTGAAATAGGGTGCGGAGAGGGCTACGGCAGCGCCATCATAGCGAAAAAAGCGGGCCGGGTCACGGCCGTCGACACCGCGAAGGACACAGTGCTCCATGCCGCCGCCAAGTACGCGGCGGTGAACCTGGACTTCCTGGTCCACGACGGGGTAAGACTGCCGTTCCCTGACGCCGGGTTCGATATAGCCGTAAGCTTCCAGGTGATAGAGCATATAGCTGATACCGCGGCCTTCGTAAGAGAGGCGGCCCGCGTGCTGAAGCCGGGCGGGCGCCTTTACCTGACGACCCCGAACCGGGTACACCGTCTGAAAGAAGGCCAGAAGCCCTGGTACAAGTTCCACGTAAGGGAATTCTCAGCCGCCGAGCTCCCGGCCGTTCTTTCCCCGTTCTTTGGCAGGTGCGAAGTAAAATTCATCACCGTGCCGCAGGAATATTACGAGATGGAAAAAAAAGTGGCGCGCATAGCCACCCTCGCCCAGAAACTGGACCCGCTGGGACTGCGCAACCTCGTTCCCTACAGCTTCAAACAGGCCGTCTTCGGCCTTATCTCCAGGAAGAGCGAGCCGGGGAAATTCGAACCGAAAGCTTCGGACTTCAGCGTGATAAACGAAGACAGGAACGGGCTGGACCTCTGGATAGAAGCGGCGCTCTGCCCGCCCGGGAAGGAATAACGCGCCGGCCCGCTCCGGAATTTCAGCAAAGCTGAGGAAAGCATGAAAATTTTGCTTATTCGCCCGAAGGAAACGGATTCCATGGTACAGCGCGAGGCCTACCCGGCCGGAGCCCTACTCCTGCTGGGTACCATGCTGCAGAACAAAGGCCATGAAGTAAAAATAACGCATATGGCCGCCGGGAAGCTGGAACTCCCCGAGCTTAAGAATATTCTGGTTTCTTTTAAACCGGAGATCGTCGGGATAACGATGAACACCTTCCAGACAAGGTCCGCCAGGGAGGTCAGCGACTTAGTTAAGGAAACAAGCAAGACCGCGCTGGTCGTCACGGGCGGGCCTCATCCCTCCGCTTTAAAGACGGAGATCTTCGGCCATTTCCCCAATATCGACGTAGTGGTAGTCGGCGAAGGCGAGCACACCTTCATGGAAATAGCGGAGGGAAAGGACTTAAAGGACATAAAAGGGATCTGCTACGCGGGCAGGGAAAATCCCGCCCGGGGATTTTCCGCCGACCTGGACCACATACCTTTGCCGAACCTGGACCTGGTGGACATCAATGATTTTTCCGGGTCAGACCCGGTCGGCGGATATCCGAGCATGTTCATCATGGCTTCGAGAGGCTGTCCGTACCAGTGCTGTTTCTGCAACAAATCCATCTGGGGCAGCAAGGTCAGGTTCAGAAAGCCGGAACTGATAGTCCAGGAAATAGAATGGCTGCACAACAAGTACGGTATCCGCGAGATATTTTTCCAGGACGACACGTTCAACCTGAATAGGGAATGGGCGGAAAAGATCTTCAACCTCATAATCGAAAAGAAGCTGAACAAGAACATAGTCTACAAAACGCCTTTCAGGGCCAATGAAAAACTGGTGGACGAAAAGCTGCTTCGCCTGGCTAAAGCCGCCGGCTTCTGGCTCATCTTCTACGGGGTAGAGAACGGGAACCAGAAGATGCTGGACAGCATGGGAAAAGGGCTGACCATAGAGGAGA
Organism: uncultured Elusimicrobia bacterium; assembly: GCA_903873295.1. Taxonomy (GTDB): domain Bacteria; phylum Elusimicrobiota; class Elusimicrobia; order Elusimicrobiales; family UBA9959; genus UBA9959. Next base: position 61,335 of record CAIQNV010000082.1, on the reverse strand, counting down.
TAAAAAGGGCTTTCAAGCTGACGCATGAGGCCGGCATCGAAACGATCGGTTCTTTCATCATCGGCATGCCGGGAGAGACCGAGGAAACGGTGAACGACTCCATAAAGCTCTGGGAAGAAATAACGCCTTACGTGACCGGCTGCGTAACGGCTATCCCTTTCCCGAACACGGAGTTCGACAAGATAGTGACGAAGGCGGGGCATAAACTTATCTCCGATTACAGCCAGTTCTCGGTCAACAAGATCATAGTAAGGACAGAGGCCCTCGACGAGCACAAAATAAGGTCCCTGCACACCAAATTCAGGAAAATGATCCTCAGGAGATTTTTCCTGGACGTGCTGAAGTTGCGCTATCTCAGGCTGATGCTCGTAGCTCTTAAGTCCCCGAGGTACGGCTATGAGGTGTTATATAAGGTACGGGCTTACTTTAAACGGCTGAGGCCGTCAGATTAAGCCCCTTTACCGCAGGCATATGGATAATAGCGGCGTTTCAATGAAAATAGCCATCTTCTCTCTCAAAGGCCTCGGCGATACGCTGATGCAGATCCCGCTTATCCGCGCGCTGAACCGCGCGCACCCGGGGAGCGGAATAACCGTGCTCGTCCCGGACGGGGCCTGCGCGGATATTTTCAAGAACTGCCCTTACGTGCGGGCGGTCACGATAGCCTACCGGCAGCCCGGCCCGGAGCTGGCGGCGGCCGTCATGAAACTGCTTTATTTCCTGCGCGCGGAAAAATTCGACGCCTCGATAACTGCTTTTCCGTCCAACCGGGTGTGGTACAACCTCCTGGCCGCCTGGACCGGAGCCCCTAAGAGGATAACGCATTCTTATCCCCGCGCCGCCCTGCGGACCCTGTCCTTCCTGCAGAACTGCCGTGTGGCGGCGGACCCGGCGCGGCATGAACTGGAGAATAATCTGAACCTGCTTTCCTGCCTCGGACTGGACCCGGGGGCTGAAAAAGACCTGTCCCCTTGGCTTTCCCCGGAAGACGGGCAGTACGCGGAAAATTTCCTGGCCGCTCACGGGCTTAACGACGGCTCCCCCGTAGTAGGCCTCCACCCGGCCATAAACCCGCGACAGATCTACAAGGCCTGGGGGACCGGCAACGCCGAAGTCTTCGCCGGGCTCACGGACTGGCTCGCCTCTGCTTTCGGCGCGAAGGTCATTCTCTTCAGCGGGCCCGATGAAAAAGAAGCGGCCGCGGATACGCTGCGCCTGACGGGGACGCGCCCGGCCGTCTGCGAAGGTGCGACTATTAACCAGACAGCCGCCCTTATCAAGAAGTGCCGCCTGTTCATAAATACGGACTCCGGCCTGGGCCATTTGGCGGCTTCCGTGAGAACTCCCGCGGTAACCGTATTCGGCCCGGCCAACCCCGGGATGACTTCCCCGTACGGGGCGGCCAACAAGATTATCGCCCCCTCCGCGGAATGCGCGCCCTGTTATGATTACCCTTACGGCAGCACTTACCCCAGGCTGAAATGTTCCGCGCCGGAATGCCTGAAAAGAATAGACCTTAACGCGCTTAAAGAAACCGTTTCCGAAGCTATGAAAGAACCGAGGCCATAAATGTTAAAAACGGACGTTTTAATAATCGGCGGAGGACTTGCGGGCCTTTCGGCGGCCAGGGCGCTGGAAGGCAAAAAGAACTACCTTATCTCCGAGCGGGAAAACCGGCCCGGCGGGCTGGCCGCCACGGTCAGGAAAGGCGGCTTTCATTTTGATTATTCCGGCCACCTGCTGCACCTGCGCTGGCCTGAAACCTCCAAATTCATATTTGAAGCCCTCGGCGGCAACTGCGCCCGTATAAAGCGCGACGCGCGTATTTACGCGCACAAGAGCTGGACGCCCTATCCGTTCCAGGCCAACCTCTCCGGCATGCCGGCGCGGGTAAAGTCGGAATGCGTAAGCGGGTTCCTGAAAGCGTACAATGAAAGCCGCGGGCCCCGCGCCATAAGCCGCACGCAGGAAAGGCCTGAAGTTTTTTCGCGCTGGACCCGGCGGGTGTTCGGGGACGGTATCTCAAAATATTTCATGCTGCCCTATAACGCCAAGCTGTGGCAGTACCCGCTTGAGCGGCTGACTACGGAATGGTGCGCTCCTTTTGTGCCCGTGCCCGGACCTGAAGAAATTATTAAGGGCGCCTACGGCAAAAACTCGGAAGGGCTGGGCTATAACACGGTATTCAGCTATCCGAAACACGGCGGCATCGGAGCGCTGTCAACCGCGCTGGCCAGGGACCTGGGCGGGCTGCGCCTGGGGCTTGAGGTCGAGCGCATTAACTTAAAAAAAGGCGTGGCCGATGTGCGGCACTTCGGGCCGGTACATTTCAAGCGCCTGATAAACACTTCCCCCCTTAACGAGTTCATCGCCCGCGCCGAGGACGCCCCGGCCGCGGTTCAACGCGCCTCCGCCAGGCTCCGCCACAACACGGTCTATGTGCTGAACCTGGGAGTAAAAGGCGTAAAGTCCGATATGCACTGGGGCTATTTTCCCGAGGGCCTTTTCCCTTTTTACCGCGCCGGCATCGCGTCTAATTTTTCAAAGAGCCTGGCGCCGCGCGGCTGCGCCTCTTTCTATATCGAGATCGCGACCCCGGGGGACGCGCTTGATATGGCCTCCGCCGAGGCGGCCGTCATAAAGGGGCTCAAAGCCTGCGGCCTCATTAAAAGCGCGGGGCAGATAGTAGAGAAACTCTGGCTGAAGATCCCCTGCGCCTACGTCATCTACAACCGCGAGCGCGCCGAAGCCCTGCCCGTCATCTTTGACTGGCTTAAATCCAGGAAAGCCCTCTCCATAGGGCGCTACGGAGCCTGGAAGTACTCCTTCATGGAAGAAAGCGTGAAGGAAGGCCTGGAAGCCGCCGCCGCCCTTTTAAAGCGCTGACGTGCTGCCGCCGGCAACTGCGACATGACAAAATTCAATCTGCGTACAAAGAGCAAGTTTCGCCTTTTTGGCGGCCCGGAGCTCCTGCTTCTTTCTGGCCTGGCCGGAATCCTGCTGCTGCTTAGCACCGTCTATGTTCTCTGGCTGCCGGATGTTTCGGAGCTGAAGAAAAAGAATCCGGCCGAGACTTCTTTCATGCGCATCAAGGAAAGCCAGGCGCGGAAGCAGGGAAAGAAACTCGGCCGCGATATGGTCTGGACCGGCTGGGACGGGATTTCGGAGAACCTGAAGCACGCCGTGCTGGTGGCGGAGGACGACGGGTTTTACCGGCATAACGGGGTGGACTGGGAAAGCACCCGCAAAGCCATCGAGACGGACTGGAAGAAAAAGCGCTTCGCCAAGGGCGGCAGCACCATAACCCAGCAGCTGGCGCGCAATCTCTACCTTTCCCCCTCCAAGAACCCGCTGCGCAAAATAAAGGAACTGCTTATCGCCCGCCGGCTTGAGAAGGTGCTGGGCAAGCGCCGGATCTTTGAGATCTATCTGAACGTGGCCGAATGGGGCCGAGGTATTTACGGGGCGGAGGCGGCCGCGCGGGCCTATTTCGGAAAAAGCGCGGCTGAGCTTACCCCCGAGGAAGCGGCGGCGCTGGCGGCGGCGCTCCCGAGCCCGCGGCGCTACAGCCCGGTAAAGGGCACCCGCTTTATGGAAAAGCGCAAGAGCTCCATCATCGCGCGGATGCGCGCTTCCGGCTATCTGCCGGAGGAAGCCGACGTAGAAGAGATGAGCGAATCGTTCGAGCTGCTGGTCTCCTCCGGCGCCGAAGTCGCCGTCAGTTCAACCCCGGCCGACGCCCCGGCGCCCTACTGAGCCAAGCCGGGATAAGACAGGAGCTTTTGAGCTTCTTTATCCTCTGTCAGGTCATAAACCCAGATCGAGTCCCCTATTATCTTAACCGGACGGCGGCTATCCAGCCAGTTGAAAAGGCTGCGCGGAGTATAATATACGCCAAGCCGGTTGGTGACAGAGATCGCCAGAAGTTTCTTTTTCTGCCCTGCAGGAGGCAGTCCGTCGCCCTGTAATTTAGAACAGGCGGTCATCAGCGCGGGGGCGTATTTTATCCCGTAGGCATGCGGGTCCGCGCAGCCGAAATAGCTGAGGTAGATATGTCCGGCCTCCTGTTCTTTAACATAGACTCCCAGCTCTTTCAGGCCCTGTCCCCAGTCCAGGTTCGAGTCGAGCAAATACCGATACCCGCCGCGCGCCCCGCCCGCCGCTTCGTTGAAGTAGGAGACATAACCGGGGAAAGCCAAAAGCGTGCAGGCCGACAGCCAGCCGAACAGCAGGCAGACCGCACCCCTGGGAAACAACCTCCCGTCCGACCAGAGCGCGGCTGCGGCCAGGCCGGCCCAGACGCATAAAAGAGGATAAACAGGCAGTATATGCCTTATCCCCACCTGCGTGTTTGAAAATATCCCAAGCAGCATCCAGCCTGCCGCAGGAACTACTAAATATAGCAGCCGCGCTTTGCCGCCGGGACACCGCGGGTTAAAGCCGTAAAATCCCGCCAGCGCCAGCAACAAAGCGGGCAGAGGGGTTTTGAGTAAAAATGCCAGTGGGAAATAGTACCGGCTTCCGGCTGTATCTACTTTTCCCAGAAAATAAGTAATATGTCCCGAGTTAAGTTCCCTGGCAACGGAAAGTCCCGTCGTTAACCATTCGCGCGGGGAAACAGGGAAACAGCCCAGGCAAAGCCCCAGCGCGATTCCCGCTGTCCAGAAGACAAGCCATTTAAGCCTCGACCCGCTCCAGGTGTAAAGATAAAAGAGGCCGAGCGGCACCAGTACGCCGGCCGTATATTTACCCGACAAGGCCAGGCCGACGATAAAACCGGCGGTCATAGCGGCTCTACGACCCGGCGCCAGGGAGCCTTTCCAAAGAAAATAAATCGCGGCGGTGCAGAGCAAGGCGTTCCCAATATCGCCGGTGGCCAGATGAGCGTGGCCCAGCAGCGGCGGCATAAAGACAAAAACGCCAAGGCCGGAAAAGCCGGCGGCGGTCCCGCCAAGCTGGAAAGCCCAAAGTCCCGCCAGCAGCGCCAGCAGGACGCCCAGTAAAATATTAGCGGCCCTGCAGCGGTTTAAGAGTATATCAGGTTCGACCGTATTGGAATAAATGAAATTAAAACCGTAGGTCCTCGGCCCGGCCCGGTATACCGCCTCGTCAAAAGGCCTTAGCCGGGCCGCGGGCAGGGGCGAGGCCAGCCACCTCAGCAAAAGAGGGGGACTGGGCTGGGCCGGAGGTCGCCGCCCTGTCTGCCGCAGAGCCCAGCCGGAAACGATATTAAAAGATTCATCGAAAGTGGCCGATTCCCTCACAGCGCTTTGAAAAGACAGCCAGACAAAACAACCCGCCAGCGCCGCCGCGGCCAGAATTCTAAAAGCGGACCCGGAAGTGTTCAATGGCACCTGTTAACGCCCGCGGCGGCCAGGGCTCCCTTAAGCGCCCCGCGGTTCTGCTCCGTCAGCGGCGTAAGCGGCAGGCGGGGCTCGGGCAGGCAGAGGCCCAGGAGCGAGGCCGCGTATTTGACCGGGATGGGATTGGTTTCTACGAACAGCGCTTTAATGAGCGGGAACAGTTTGTGGTGCAGTCTCGCTGCTCCGGCCGGGTTACCCTCGAGAAAGAGCCCGCACAGCCGGGAGGCTTCGGCGGGGGCCACGTTCGAGACCACCGAAATAACGCCCCTGGCCCCGACGGACAGCATCGGCAGCGTCAAGGAATCGTCGCCGCTCATAACGGCGAAATCCGCATCGGCGCCGTTTATTATCTCGCTCACCTGATCCAGATTGCCGGAGGCCTCTTTAATGCCGGCTATATTGGAGAATTTTTTTCTCAGCGCGAGCACGGTGGCCGGCAGCATGTTGACGCCGGTGCGGCCGGGAATATTGTAAAGGATTATAGGCAGGCTGGTGGCCGCGGCCAGCGCGGAAAAATGCGCTGTCATCCCTTCCTGCGTGGGCTTGTTGTAGTAAGGCACTATGGCCAGCAGGCCGTCCACGCCCAGGGCTGAAACTTTAACTACCATTTCTATCGACTTGGCCGTGGAGTTCGTCCCGACCCCGGGGACCACAGGGATCTTCCCCTTCGCCGCCGCCACCACGGTTTTTATCACCGCCAGGTATTCTTCCGGTGCGAGGGTGGCAGCCTCGCCCGTGGAGCCGCAGGGCACCAGGCCGCTCACGCCGTTCTCCAGCTGAAAGCGGACTATTTTTTTAAGCGCTTCAAGATCTACCCTGCCGTTCCTGAACGGCGTTACGATAGCGGTAAAGCAGCCTTTAAGTTTCAGCATTTTATCTCTCCCTCGAAAACAATTTTCGCCGGGCCCTGGATATAGATCTCGCGGGCGCCGCGTCCCGCCGTCTTAAGCCAGACCCGGAACTTTTCTCCGCTGCGGGCGATCAGCGCGACCGGGGAGCTGACCCGTCCCGCGAGGGTCAGCGCCACGGCGCTGGCCGTTATGCCGGTCCCGCAGGCCAGGGTTTCGTCCTCGACCCCCCGCTCATAGGTGCGCACATAAACCCCGCCCGCGGAGGCTTTCACGAAATCCACATTGGTCCCTTCGGGCCCGAAGGCCTTGTTGAACCTGAGAGCCCGGCCCAGGCCCTTCACGTCGGTCTTCTCAAGGTCCTCAACCGGAACAATTGCGTGGGGTACGCCGGTGTTCAGGAAATGTACGGCTTTAACTCCGGGCGGGTACTTGCCTTTAAAGCCGGGTTTCACTTCCGGCACGTCGGGCATACGCATTTTTACGCTCTCGGAGGAGATGATTTCCACAGGCAGTACGCCGCTCACGGTCTGAAGCAGGAATTTCTTCCGCTTCATAACGCCGCTGCAATGCGCCCACCAGGCGGAGCAGCGCGAGCCGTTGCCGCAGAAAGCCTCGGAGCCGTCGGAATTGAAATAGCGCATGCTTACCGCGCCGGCCCCGGCTTTGTTGACGTAAAGCAGCCCGTCGGCCCCGACGGCCAGCTTCTGCGCGCACAGCTTCAGCGCCAGCTTTTTAAGCGCGGCGGTATTGCGCCGCCCGCCGGTCAACAGGATGAAATCATTGCCGGCCCCCGACACTTTCCAGAATTTTATTTTTTGCATGCGCCCTCCGCGCCGCCGGCGGGCAGGAAGGCCCCGGCTATTTTAGCGGTGAATGGGCCGCCGCATCGGGCCGCCAGAAAATAGGGCGCCGCCTCGCTTTTCTGCCCCAGGGAATAAAGCGCCATACCTTTTACGGCGGAGGCCAGCGGGTCTTTGCCGTCTGCGGCCAGCTCGGAGTCCGCCGCGTCCGCTGCCCGTCCGGGCAGACCGCCCAGCAGCAGATAAAGGGAGCGCTCAAGCCGCAGCTGCCGTGAAGGTTCAAGAAGTATGGCCGCCTCGACGGCCGACAGGGCCTTGTAATAGTTTCCCTGCCCCGCGCTCACCCTGGCTTCGACAAGGGGCCAGAAAGCGGAGCGCGGCGCCGCCTGTGCCCCCATCTTCGCGATAAAAAGGGCCTCGGGCCAGTCGCGCTTACGCAGCATGCAGAGCGCGTATTCCTTCAGGGCCACGGCGTCAAGAAAGTTCTGCAGAATGACCGTGCGGGAGTAAAAATCCTTGGCGCGGGAAAGAAAACCGAGCGACGCGTAAGCTCTGGCCAGGCCGAGATTGGCTTCCAGGTCGTCGGTCTTAACTGCAAGCACCTTCAGAAAAAGCGGGGCGGCTTTTTCCGGGAAGCCGGCCTGATCATAGATCAGGGCCAGCCTGGAGGCGAAAAGTATGTTTTCAGGGTAAAAGCCGAGCGCCAGCGTATACAAGCTTATAGCCTTGTCAGCGGAGCCCGCGGATTCGTAGCAGCGGCCGATATAGCCGTAGGCCTCCCCGCGCATGGCGAGAGGCGGCTTTTCATTAAGGAAAGTTTCAGAAAGCTTCAGGACGGAAGCGCAGTCGCCGGCCTCAAAAGCGGAGCGCATTTGCGCCAGCCCGACAGCCGCTTTCTCCTCCTGCGCGCCGCCGAACAGAAAAGCCCCGGCGGGGCCCGCGGAAAAAAGCAGGAGCAGCGGAAGAAAGAGCGCTCTCATATTTTCTCCGCCAGCCGGGGGGCGGAATAGATCAACAAAGCCTCCCGCGCGGCGTCGATGCGGCGCGTGGCTTCCACCAGCCCGGCCTCGCCCGCCTCCTCGCACCTTTCGAAATCGGCTATGCTGATATCCCCGACCTCGGGCTCGATCACAAAGCCGGCCTCTTTCTCGGCCGAGCGGGCCAGCAGGGAACCGCGTATGTCGATGACCTGCAGCAGGGACATAAGGACGTTCTCAGGCAGGCGGTTGGAGACGCTGCCGGTAACGCTGGCCAGCACCCAGTCCGCGCCCAGCTGCTTGGCCGCGCCAACGGGGACAAAGTCCACCACCCCGCCGTCCACCAGATAGCGGTGGCGGTACTGCAGCGGGGCGAAGATCCCCGGCAAATTAACGCTGGCCCGCACCGCTATGGCCAGCGGTCCTTCGGTAAAAATTATTTTCTCTCCGGTGCGCAGGTCCATGGCGGAGCAGGCGAACGGGATTTTAAGCTTTTCGAAGGTAAGCGCTCCCAGGCGGCCTTCGAGAAACCGGTTTATATGCGTAGGCGTTATCAGGCTGTCGGTGATAAGCAGGCTTAGAAGTTTTATGCTTTTAAAATCTCTGGAGATCTTCAGCTCCGTGACATCCCGGCCGAATTTCCAGATGTCCGAAGCCGGGAAGCCGGAGGCGTAAAGGGAGCCTATCACCGCCCCCATGGAGGTGCCGGCGATGTAGTCCACCGGGAAGCCGGCGTACTCAAGCGCCTCCAGGACGCCGGTATGCGCGAAACCGCGCGCGCCGCCGCCGGAAAGGGCGACGCCCACCGAGGGCCGGGCCGGCGGCTTTGACGAGGCCAGGCGCGTCCACAGAGCGTCGCGCAGTATCTCGTCGTCCGTTTCCTGCGCGGCGGCCAAGGCGGGCACAAGGGCGACGGAAAGAATTATTATCTTAAATAGAAACCGCATAGTTGTTCTGTCACTTCACAAAGTCGCGGCCCTGGGCCCATTCCAGCCTGATGCGGGCCAGCAGCTGATTATAAACGGCGTCGATGGACTTCTTCTCAAGTTCGCTGAGGGCGCACAGCGCGCGCAGCGCCGCCATGGACGGCCGCGCCGTCAAAGAGGCCGCCTCATAGGCGTCGGCCATCCTTGCCGCCTCGGCCCCGAGCTTCTCGGCTTCCGCCTGCCAGGCGGCGGCTTCCCGGTGTGCGGAAATTATTTCAAAGCGTACCGTATCCTGAAGTTCCGCGCGCTTCAGTTCGCCCTGGCGCTGCTGGGCCTTGCGCTGCTGCACCTGGGTCCAGATGTCGTAAGAGAGCGGAAAACGGATGGCGATGGAAGCCAGCCAGTTATTGGCCCTTTCAGAATCGTCTACAAGCGAGGAAAACTTAAAAGCGTTCACGTCGTAACTGGCCCCGAGATAAATGGTGGGATAGCGGCGTATCATGGCCATATTAACCGCGATATCGTCCATCTGCGCCTTGTACACCTCGCTCTTCAGTTCGGAACGCGCCTCCATGGCCGTGACCAGGCTGCGGCTGACGTCGGTCCGCACCGGGAGAGGTTCGAACCCGCCCTCCGCCTCTATCTGGCTGCCGGGCTCGCGGTTCAGCGCCTTAAGCAGGTCGGAGAGCGCGGCCGCGACCCCGCTTTCGGCCTGCCCGGCGCGGTCGGAAAGGCCGGACAGAAGCATGGCCGCTTCCAGGTCCTCAAAAGCGTCCTTCCGCAGCGAGGAATCGAGTCCCCGGGCGCGGCTCAGCCAATGTGTCAGGGACTCCTTCAGACGGCGCTGATAAAGCAGAGTGTAAAAAGTTTTCTTGGCCGCCAGCGCGGCGTCGGCCTTGACGGCTTCAAAATTCACTTTGGCCTGGTTGTGGGCGGTTTTAGCCAGCTTAAGCGTATTGGTGTTCTTTCCGCCGGTATACAGCGGCTGAAGCGCCTGCGCGCGCAGCGTGTAGAAATTGCCTCCCCCCCGGGGATCCACATAGTGGTCGCCGAGTTCCGGCCCGAGCAGGGCCGGGTATTCAAGGCTGGCCCGGCTGAGCGTGCCCGACAGCGTGAACTGCGGCAGAGCCATGAAGCGGGCCTCCCTCATGCGCTGCCTGGCTATGATTATGTCCTGCTCCGCCGCCAGGGCGGCCGGGCTGTTCTTCACGGCTATAGAGACCGCGTCGTCGATGGTGAGGATCTCGCCGTTTTTCTGGGCCGCGGCGGGCCAGGGAGTCAGCGCCAGGGCCAGCGCGGCTGCTATCAGGGTCATAGCTTTAATTTGGGCATTAGCTCCGCTATTTTTTTAGAGAGGGCCTCAGCCTTGTCTCCCTGCCCGGCCAAGGCGGCCTCGGCGCGGAATTTCTCGTACTCTTTAACGACATCGTTGATCGTTCCGACCATGTTGTTGAAATTATCCTGCAGGTCGGTAAGCTGGTCGCCCCGGCGCAGATAGACCCTGTGGGTCAGGTCGCCCTCCGCCACCGTGGCGCAGCTCTTCTCGAACTTAAAGATAGGCCCGGCCATGCGGTGGGAGATCACTGCCGACATGATGATCACTATCACCATGTACGCCGCTATCTTTATGGCGAACAGCGGGGCCATCTCTTTTATTATGTCGAGCAGCGGCATCAGGTAAGGATTCTCGTTAACCACTTTGGAAACGGTCCAGAGAGCCTCCAGGCCGAAGACGACGAACGCCAGCAGCACGCTCAGCAGGATCAGGGCCATGTAGTGGTACTGAAGGCGCTTCTTGATAAGGATGGTCTTTCGCTGGAACTGCGCCGGCGCCTTTACTTGTGTGATTTCGGTCATAAAACTCCTTTCAAGCTGGTCTAAGAGCCGGGAGTCTTAGAGTCGGAGAGCCGGGAAGAAGAACTCCGTGACCCTCGACTCCTGACTCTCAGACTCCGGACTTCTTATTAAAACAGCACTTCCATCATGTCGAACCATTCTTTGGAAACGACTTTCAATTCGCCGGTGGCGTTTTCCAGCGGCACGCCCACTATCTGGTTGCCGACCAGAGCGCTCATCATGCCGAACTGTCCGGCGTGCACCAGGTCGGCGGCCTTCATGCCCACGCGCGTGGCGAGCATCCTGTCAAAAAGAGTGGGAGCCCCTCCCCTCTGCATATGCCCGATGACGGAAACCCGGGTCTCTATGCCGGTCTGTTTCTCGATGAACTGGGCGATATGTTCGCCCATGCCTCTGTCCTTAAGGATGCGGTGGCCGAACTGGTCCACGGCATGCTTGATGTTATCTTCGCCGGCCTCGGGCATTTCCGCCGCCTCGCTGGTGATGACAAGCGCGAAACGCTTCCGGGCATAGGCTTCCTTAAGCTTTTTTATCATATCCGCGGTGTCTATTTTCCGCTCCGGGATGCAGACAAAATCGGCCGCCGCGGCGATGGCCGTGTAAAGCGCCACCCAGCCCGCGTGCCGGCCCATGACTTCCAGGACCATGATGCGGTGGTGGCTGGCGCCGGTGTCCAGCAGGGACTGCGCGGCTTCCATAGCGCGCGTGACCGAAGTGTCGAAGCCGAAAGTGTAATCCGTGTTGTTCAGATCGTTATCCATGGTCTTGGGCACGCCCACGACGTTAAGTTTATGGTCCCGGTACAGCTTAGTGGCCACGCCCAGGGTATCGTCGCCGCCCATGGCGACCAGCGCGTGCAGGTCCAGCTTTTTAAAACTCTCAAGGCATTTCTGAACGCCGTTCTCCATCTTTACGGGGTTAGTGCGGGAAGTGCCCAGCATCGTGCCGCCTTTCATTACGACATACTCGGTTATTTCCCTGCTGAGCGGGATGGTGGTGCCTTCGAGAAGGCCCCTCCAGCCGTCGGTCAGCCCGACGCATTCATAGCCGCGCTTTTCCGCCGCGTAAACGCAGCCGCGTATGGCCGGGTTAAGCCCGGGACAATCCCCGCCGCCGGTAAGTATGCCGATTCTTTTCTTCATATTTTCTCCTCCGTTGAGTATTGGTCCTGGCTCTTCGATCCTTAAGTCTTTAGAAATTAGTGTTATACCTCATCTGCACTATGCGCTCGGATTTCCGCTTCTGGCCGCCCTCAAAGGTTCCGTTGCGCCCCAGCTCGCGCAGGCCCAGGTCCAGTTGGAAATACGGGGTTATGTAGAGGCGCGTTCCGGCGTTAAGCCTGGACGGGTCCGCGGAGTGGAACATGCTGTCGCATTCCAGCATGAAGGCTATCTTGTCCTCCAGCGTATAATTCAGGCCGAGAAAACCGAAAAGATAATTATTGTCAAAATCCGGCACATTGAAGCCGCCGTGCAGCGCCAGGCCGGGCACGCCTATCTCCTTCGACCCCGCCAGGTAAAGGCCCTTGCCCTTCTCAAGATACTTCTTGTCGCTCTGGTTATAATAGTACCCCTGTCCGTCGTAGCCGATGGCCGCCGCCGGGATGTAATATCCGCCGTCAAAGAACCGGAACTTCACCTGGATCTCGGGACGGCGCATTTTTATGCCGGTCTCCGAGCCGATAAGCTTGTCCACCGACATGGAGGCGCCCAGGTTAAGGCGCTCCTGCACGCCGAAATTCAGTCCGCCGAGCACTCCCCCGCCGGAATAGAAGCGGGTTTTAAGCATAAAGCCGTAATAGTCAAGGATGCCGGCCGTCGGGACGTCTATCATCTCCACATCGGGAAGCACGAGCGCCTCCCTCTTGTCGCTGACTTTCGCGGCCAGAGCGGGAACCGCGGCAAGCAGCAGCAGAGCCAGAACAGAATTAATTATTTTCATTTTACCTTCCTTGTTATTAGCTCCGCGGCGCAGTCCGCCGTCAGAAGCCGCTTTCCACTTTCCAGGTCTTGTCTCCCAGCAGCTTTTCTATGTCGTGCAGCAGGGCGTCGCTGAGCGCCACCCGCTCGGTAGTTTCTATCATATAGGTGCCGCGCCCCTTGGCGTTCACCTGAAAATAAACCGGGCACATGCCGTGGCTTTTGCCCAGCGCCGATTTCAGCTCGTGCAGCTGCTTCTCGTCAAAAAGTATCCCCTCGGGCAGGTTCACCACCAGGCCGCGGGCCCATTTGTTCATCGCGTCAAAGAGGCTGTAGGCCTCTTCGGCTATCAGCTCGTAGTTCTGCTCCCCGAAATCCGATTTCTGCACCTTGCCCGTCACCACCACCACTTTATTGGGCCCCAGCTGCGGGCCGTATATTTTATATTTGGACGGAAAAAGGACGACACCCAGGTTTCCGGTCAGGTCTTCGACCTCGAACTTGGCCATCGTCTCGCCCGTTTTCTTGGTCTGGATGTTCTTAAATTGCGTCACTATGCCGGCCACGCGCACCATTGCCCCCTCGGCGAAGCCGCCCGCCAGCACCTTCTCCGCCTGCGCGTTGGACACCATCGCGAGGTGACGGCGGTAGCTGTTGAGCGGATGGCCGGAGAAATAGAAGCCAAGCACCTCGCGCTCGTTCTTAAGCAGCGCGTGCTCGCTCATCACGGCGGAAGCTTTCTTTTCCTCGCCGAAGAGCATGGCCTGGTTGATGTCGCGCGCGCCGCCGCCGCAGAAGGCCTCCACCGCCGCCATCGCCTTCGTGCGCGAAATTTCCGGTTTTTCGGCTGGATAGAAGCTGTCGAAAGCCCCGCCCTTGGCCAGCGATTCCACTACGCGCTTATTCAGCTGCTTCGAATCCGCGCGAAGGGTGAATTCCTCGAAAGAGCGGAACGGGCCGTTCCTGTCCCGCTCGGCCACCATGGCCTCTACCACGCCCTCCCCCACGTTCTTCACGGCGGTCAGCGCGAAGCGGATAGCGGGCCTGCCCTGGAGCTCCTCTATCGAGAACTTCTTCTGGGAATGGTTCACGTTGGGGCCCTGTATGCCTATCTCCATCTCCTGGGCCTCGCCTATATAGGTGACCAGTTTATTCTCCTTCTCCTCCGAGTTCACGGCGCTCTTCCCGATCTCGCTGGTGAGGAGGGAGGCCATATACTCCACGGGGTAATTGGCCTTAAGCCAGGCGGTCTGGTAGGCCACCAGCGCGTAGGCCACGGAATGGGACTTATTGAAGCCGTACTCGGCGAACTGCGCCATCTGGTCGAAGATCTTGGTGGAGAGCTTGTTGGGGATGTCGTTCATGGACTTGGCCTGATCCACGAACTTGGCGCGCATCTTCTCCATCACGTCCAGTTTCTTCTTGCCCATCGCTTTGCGGAAATCGTCGGCCTCGCTCGGCGTGAACTTGGCCAGGCTCTTGGCTATCTCCATGACCTGTTCCTGGTAGACCATCGTGCCGTAGGTGTCCTTCAGGATGGGCTCCAGCAGCGGGTGGTCGTAAGTGATCTTTTTGCGGCCGTGCTTGCGCTCCACGAAGGTCTCGAGCATGCCGCTGTTGATGGGCCCGGGGCGGTAAAGCGCCACCAGGGCGGCGATATCGCTGAAGACCGTGGGCTTGAGCCCCTTCACCAGCTTCTTCATGCCTTCGCTTTCAAGCTGGAACACGCCGGTGGTCTTGCCCTCGCACAGCAGGTCGAAGGTCTTTTTATCGTCCATCGGTATGGAATAGATGTCGAAATCTTTTTTCCCCGCCGCCCGGAGGAATTCGCAGGCCGTCTCGATAATGGTAAGGGTGCGCAGCCCCAGGAAGTCCACCTTGAGCATGCCGAGGTTGCCCAGCATGTTCCCGTCGTACTGCGTGGTCACGATCTCCTTGGTGTTGCGGTTGGAGAGCGGCACATAGTTGGTGATCTCTTCCTTGGAGATGACCACGCCGGCCGCGTGAACGCCGGTATGGCGCCGGAGGCCCTCCACCTTCAGGGCGATATCGAACATCTTTTTTATCTTCGGGTCGCGGGCGAACTCTTTCAGCTCGTTAACCTCGCTGAGGGCCTTGTAAAGCTTGGCCTTGGGGTCGGCGGGCACCAGTTTGGCTATGGCGTTTATCTCGGAGAGCGGGATGTTCATCACGCGGCCCACGTCACGGATGGCGCTCTTGGCCTTTATGGTGCCGTAGGTGATGATATTGGCCACGCGCGCCGCGCCGTACTTTTCGCGCACATACTGCACCACCCTCTCGCGGCCGTCGTCGGAAAAGTCTATATCGAGGTCCGGCATGCTCTTGCGGCCCGGGTTCAGGAAGCGCTCGAAGAGCAGGCCGTTGGGCAGCGGGTCGACGCGGGTGATGTCCAGCGCATAGGCCACCAGCGCGCCGGCGCCGGAGCCGCGGCCGGGCCCCACGGGCACGCCTATGCTGCGGCCGTGGTTTATGAAATCCATGACTATCAGGAAGTAGCTGGCGAAGCCCATGCTCCGGATGACGCCGAGCTCGAACTCCAGCCGCTTGCGGTAGTCTTCCCCGGCGTTCGGCACTTTTTGCTTCAGGCCGGCTTCGCAAAGTTCTCTGAGGTAATAAAAATCGCCTTCCTCGGGGTATTTAACTTTAGCTTCGGCCGGGATGTCGAAAGCCGGCAGATGCAGTTTGCCGGTTTCGACCTTGAGGTCGCACATGGCGGCTATGTGCAGGGTGTTCTTTATGGCCTCCGGGCTGTGGGAGAAAAGCTTTATCATCTCCTCGGGGGATTTATAGTAAAGCTCGTGCGGATACTTCATCCGGTCGGGGTCGTCCAGGATCTTGCCGGTGGAGATGCAGACATGGGCCGCGTGGGCCTCCCAGTCTTCTTTTTTCTGGTAGTGGCAGTCGTTGGTGGCCACCAGGGGGATGCCGGTGCGCTTGGCGATCTCTATGAGGCCGGCCATGGCGGCTGTTTCTTCGGGGATGCCGTGGTCCATCAGCTCGAGGTAAAAATTGCCTTTGCCGAGGATGTCCTGGTACTCCATGGCCATCTTGGCGGCTTCATCGAGGTGTCCTTCGGCGCAGTTCCTGGCGATATGGGACTTAAGGCAGCCGGAGAGGCAGACAAGGCCTTCGGCGTGTTTGGAGAGAATTTCGCTGTCTATCCGGGGGTCGTGGTAAAAGCCCTCAAGGTACGCGGAGGAGACCATTTTTATAAGGTTGCGATAGCCCGTATTGTCCTTTGCGAGGACGGTCATGTGGCCGTTGTCTTTGCGGCCGTGGCTCTTGTCCCGGTCCTTGCGGGAGCCGCGGGTGATATAGCATTCGCAGCCTACTATGGGCTTGAGGCCGACGGACTGGGCCATGAAGTAGAACTCCATGGCGCCGTACATATTGCCGTGGTCGGTGATAGCGAGGGCGTTGCCGGGGTGGGCGGCAAGGCCTTTAAGGAATTCGGAGGCGTGCCCTTCGCCGTCGGTGATGCGCAGCATCCCGTCGAGCAGCGAGTACTCGGAGTGGTTATGAAGATGTATGAAGCTCGGTGGCATTAATGATTAAAAAAGAGAAAATCCCTAACGGTCAGACTAAACCACAGGCTATAATTATATAAATTAATTAAGACCTTAAGGAATTTCCGGGGGGAATATGGGGATTCTACAGGGGAAGGGGACCGCGGGATGCGAAGTCGGGGGGCCTACCGCAGGGGCCAGAACGCAAAACCGGCGTCGCGCACACCGTGCGCGGGCCTGCCCGCCTCGGGCCTCGCGCTTACGCAAGCTCGGCCCTCCGACAGGCTTTTGCTAACCTGGCCCCTGCGGTCTCCCCCTCCGAAAGATAGACGCTCACATTCTATAAACAGCTCTGCGAGCGACGGGAGGACCGGGTTAGCAAAACCGTCGTTGAGCCCGCCGGTTGCATAGCCCGGCGGGCGAATACCGAGTGAGGGCACGGTGTGCCCGAACGCGTTTTGCGTTCCGGCCCTCCCGGCGCCCGCTCGCCAAGAGTGGACCTTGCTAAGAATTGATTATTTATTGAGCCGGCACCTTTTACGGAAGTTATATAATTATGGGATGGGAAGAAATGCAAAAATGCATGAGGGGCTTACGGAAAAATTTTATAAGAAGAAACTCGTTTTCTCCGGGACCGTGAATTTCAGGGCGGATACGGTGGTGCTGCCGAACGGAAAAAAGGCCACAAGGGAATTCGTGGACCACCCCGGGGCGGTGGCGGTGCTGCCGGTGCTGCCGGACGGCAGGATAGTTTTTGTGCGCCAGTTCCGCTACCCGGTGGGGCAGGAGACGCTGGAGCTGCCGGCCGGCAAGCTGAACTCGGATTCCGACGGACTTCTGAAGCGCGCGAAGGCGGAGCTGAAGGAGGAGACCGGCTACACGGCGGCGAAGATAAGACCGCTTTTATCCTTCTGGCCCACGCCTGCTTTTTCCAGCGAGGTTCTGCACATATTCACGGCAGAGGGCCTGCTGCCCGGCGCCTCCTGTCCCGACGAGGATGAATTTATCCGCACGGCGGCGCTCAGCCTGGAAATAGCTCTGGGCCTGATCAAAAGGGGCGTTATAAAGGACGCCAAGACCATAATAGCTTTGCAGGCATGGAAGATAAAACTACTGGAGAAAAAATGAAATTCGATGCTACCGATAATTTATGCGTCAATACCATCAGGACCCTTTCCATAGACATGGTGGGCCAGGCCGATTCCGGCCACCCCGGCCTGCCGCTGGGCGCCGCGCCGCTGGCCTACGCCGTCTGGGCCGGCCACCTGAATTTCGTACCCTCCGCTCCGGAATGGTTCGACCGCGACCGCTTCGTGCTGTCGGCGGGCCACGGCTCGGCGATGCTTTACTCCATGCTCCACCTCTACGGCTACGGCCTGAACCTGGAGGACCTGAAAAAATTCCGCCAGTTGGACAGCCTGACCCCGGGCCACCCCGAATACGGGCATCTGCGCGGGATCGAGACCACCACCGGCCCCCTCGGGCAGGGTTTCGCCAACGCCGTGGGCATGGCGCTGGCCGAGAAGCTGCTGGCCGGGAAGCTCAACACTCCGGAGTTCGCGCTGGTGGACCATTTCACCTACGTCATCGTCGGCGACGGGGACCTGATGGAAGGCGTCTCTTACGAGGCGGCCTCGCTGGCCGGCACGCTGAAGCTGGGCAAGCTCATCTGCCTTTACGATTCCAACGGCATCACCATAGAGGGGTCCACGAACCTGGCCTTCACGGAAGACGTTAAAAAGCGCTTCCTCGCGCAGGACTGGCAGGTGCTGGAAGTGGAGGACGGCAATAACCTCGACGAGCTGGACGCCGCCATAAAAAAGGCCAAGCGCGAAACCGGCAGCCCCTCCATAATAATAGCCAAAACCCATATAGGCTTCGCCAGCCCCAAGCAGGACAGGAATTCCGTGCACGGCGAGCCGCTCAAGCCCGAAGAGATACTGGCCACCAAGAAGAACCTCGGCTGGCCTTCTACGGAGTCTTTTTTCGTGCCCGAAGAAGCGAAGGCGCGCTTTGCCGGACAGGCCGCCGCCGGAGAGAACGCCCGGAAGCGCTGGCTGAAGCTCTGGAAAAAATACTCCGGGGCCCTGCCTGAGAAGGCGGAGCTGGCCAAGGCTATGCTGGGCCGCGAGATCCCCGAAGGACTTTTCAACCCCGACGCGGCTTTCTTCGACAAGCCCGTGGCCACCCGCGAAGCCTCCGGCAAGGTGATAAATCTGATGGCGGACGCGCTCCCCGGGCTCACCGGCGGCTCCGCCGACCTGGGCCCTTCCACGAAGACCGATTTTATCAGGGAGCCTGAGCGCACGCTGCACTTCGGCATACGCGAGCACGCGATGGGGGCCATACTCAACGGCCTCGCGCTGCACGGCGGGCTTATACCTTTCGGGGCCACCTTCCTGGTGTTCTCAGACTATATGCGCCCGGCGCTGCGGCTGGCCGCCATGATGCAGGCTCCGGCGGTCTTCGTGTTCACCCACGACAGCATCGGGGTGGGAGAGGACGGCCCCACCCACCAGCCGGTGGAGCAGCTGATGAGCCTGCGCCTGATACCGGGCCTGCTGGTGCTGCGCCCGGCCGACGCCTGGGAGACGCTTTACGCCTGGGAGACCGCGGTGCGCTCAAAGCGGCCGGCCTGCCTCGCCCTGTCCCGCCAGAAGCTGCCGCTGATGACGCAGTACCGGGAGAAAATAGCCGCCGGCGTGAAGCGCGGCGCTTACCTGCTGCGCGGCCCTTCCACTGTGCCGTCGATAGAGCTGATAGCCTCCGGCTCGGAAGTTTCCCTGCTTTTCGAGGCGGCGGCCCTGCTGGAAAAAAGCAGCATAGGCGCGCGGATAATCTCCGTGCCCTCTTTCGAACTGTTCCGCGAACAGGAGAAGGCTTACCGCGATTCCGTGTTCCTGCCGAACCTGCCCAAACTGGCCGTGGAAGCCGGCCGCGGCATCGGCTGGATGGAGCTTGTGGGAGCGGACGTGGAAGTTATAGGGGTGGAGACTTTCGGCAGGTCGGCGCCGGCGGGGCAGGCCTACGCGGCGCTGGGCCTTACGGCTGAAAAAATAGCGGCCGCCGTCAGGAAACTGGTGAAGTAACAGCTTTGGGGCGCCGGGCGAAGTGTCTTAGCCGCTGACGCCGTCAAGGCAGAAGAGACCTGTATGACCGAAACACTCGGCTTTTGCCAGGAGATGCGGCCGGAGAGCTGCGGTTTTATCCTTTTTGGCGCCACCGGCGACCTGGCAGGGCGCAAAATAGTACCGGCCCTGTTCGGGCTTTGTGAAAAGAAGATCGCCCCTAAGAACTTTTATATCGTCCTGGCGGCGCGGACCCCGCTCGACCGGGCCGCGCTTGAAAGCCGCCTACGGGCCTCCCTGACAAAAGCCGGCTTCTTTCCCTCTCGGGAAAGCTTCCGCGCTTTCCTGGAGCGTGTTGAATACATACAGGCCGATTACGACAGCGAAGATTTTTACAGGAACCTTTTAAAGCGCCTGGGAGCGCTGGACGCGCTGTCCGGCGTAAAAAAGAAACGCCTTTTCTACCTGGCCACGCCGCCGGCGGCCTTCGAGCCTATCGCCGGCAGACTGAAGTCCTGCGGCCTGCTTTTTGACCCCGGGGACCGCTCCCGCTGGTCAAGGATAATAATCGAGAAGCCGTACGGCTCAAGCCTGGAAAACGCCGCCTCGCTGGACGACGGGCTGAAGGCGGCCGCCGCCGAGGCGCAGGTCTACCGCATCGACCATTTCACCGGCAAGGAGACCGTGCAGAACGTTATGGCGCTGCGCTCCGCGAATAGTGTGTTCGACGCCACCTGGAACAACCGGTTCATAGACCACGTGCAGCTGACTATTTTTGAGGAGCTGGGGCTGGAGGGCCGCGCTAATTTCTTTGAGCGCATGGGCCTGGCGCGCGATATGATGAGCCATATCCTGCAGCTGGCCGCGATAACGGCCATGGACCTGCCCGCCACTTTCAGTGACACCGATTTTAAAGCAGAAAAAAAACGTTTCTTTGAAAGCGTCCGCCCGCTTGACCGGGAGGCGGCGGCGAAACAGTCGGTGAGGGCCCAGTATGAAAGCTACCGGGACGAACCGGGAGTCGCGCCGGACTCCGCGGCGGAGACCTTTCTCGCTTTCAAGTTCCAGGTGGATAACGACCGCTGGCGCGGCGTCCCCTTCTACGTCAGGGCCGGGAAAAAAACCGGCCTGAAGAGCACGAGGATCGACCTGGTCTATAAAAAACCCGGCCGCGGCATTTTCAGGTCCATCGACATCGGCTATCCCAACGTCTTCTCCTTCAGCATACAGCCTGAAGAGAAGGTGACTTTTTCGCTTATCAGCAAGCACCCCGGCCCCAAGCTCTGCTTTGTGCCGCGGACAATGGCGCTGGACTACCGCGCCGAAGGGCAGGAGGCGGCCGGCTACCCCACGGATTATGAGCGCCTTCTGATAGAGGCCATGTCCGGAGACCAGACCCTTTTTCTCAGCTCTTTTGAGATACGCTTCCTGTGGGAATTTCTTTCCCCCCTGCTTGAAGCCTGGCGGGAGGCTCCGGAGGCGAACCCGCTGCACCCATACCCGGCCGGCTCCCCCGGCCCGGCGGCGGCGGAAGAGCTGATAAAGAAAGACGGCAGGGCCTGGGCATGAAAAAAAGCGCGGCCAGAAGCTTTAAGACCGGCGGAGCCATGGCGGACTTCGCGGCCCGCCTTTTCAAAAAAGCTTTACTCGAAAAATCCGGCAAATTTATTGTCGCGCTCTCCGGCGGCCGGACTCCGGCCGGGCTGTTTAAAAAACTTTCCGCCATGCCCCTGCCCTGGAGCAGGGTGGTTTTTTTCATGGCCGACGAGCGCCTTGTCCCGCTCTCTTCTCCGGAAAGCAATTTCGGAGCGGCCCGCGCGCTGCTGTTTTCAAAAATAACGATCCCGCGCGGCAACCTGCACCCGGCAGCCCCGGGCGCCGGGGCCGCCGCCCGCTACGGCAGGGAGCTTTTCAAAGAGACAGGGGGCTCCGGGCGGCTTGATTTTATTCTTCTCGGCCTGGGCGAAGACGGCCACACCGCCTCCCTTTTTCCCGGCTCCCCGGCGCTGGAGGAAAATAAGGAGCCGGTCTGCGCCGTCCTGGCCCCGCGAGGAGTTAAAACGCGCCGCCGCGTAACACTTTCATTGAGAACGATAAACAAGGCGTCAACCGTGGTCCTGCTGGCTTCGGGCCCGGCCAAGAAAAAAGTTTTTAAACGGGCGCTGCTCCGGGATAAAAATATCCCCGCGGGTCTTTTAAACCCCCGCGGGGAACTCCGCTTCCTTTTCAGCGAAAAAGAATAAATAAAACGGCTTCTATATAGCTCTGGCGCGGCGCAGGCCCCAGAGGGAGAGCAGCGCGAACAGCGCGGCCGGGCCCAGGCCGGCGATAAAAGGCGGCAGCAGTTCGGCGTTGCCGGCCTCCTGCGTCATTATTATCACGGCCCAGAAGAAAAAGCCGAAACCCACCGCCTGCCCGAAGCTTAAATACAGGTTGTTTTTCCGCATCAGCAGCACCATAGCGGCGCCTATAAGCGCCATGGCCGGATTGGCCAGCGGCGCGGCGATCTTTACCCACAGCAGCGTGCGCTCGGCGGCGGCCGGGGCGCCCACCGCCTCCAGGCGGCGCAGGCGGCGCAGCACGTCGAAAGTCGAAACGCCGTCCGGCACAAGCTTCTCCAGCACCAGGTTTTCAGGCCGCACCGAGATCGCGGACAGATAGCGGTCAAAGCGCTTCGTGGCCGGCTTCAGATCTCCGTCGTATTTTATCATGACTCCGTCGGAGAAGGCCCAGCGCCTGACCCCGGGCTGCCAGTCGGCGGCCGCCGCGTTCAGCTCCAGCGAGAGCCTGCCCTTCCTGTAAATGTTGACTATCACTTTTTCCATCGTCCTGCGGCGCCCGTCAAAGAGATGGGCCGTGACAAAAACCTCCTCGCCGGCCGAAAAGGAGACGTCCTGTTTTACCAGCCGCTGCCAGTCGTCGCGGCCGCGCATCTTGCCCTCAAAAAGATATTCGGAGCGCATATAGAGCTCCGGTGCGGCCGTTTCCTGCAGGACCAGCTGCCCCAGTCCGGTCAGCAGGGCGCAGGCCAGCAGCGGCTTGATCATATCAAAAGGCCGCCAGCCGCCGGCCAGGCCGGCTTTCCACTCGCCCTTCGCCATCAGGCCGCCGAGCGAGAACAGCACCGCCAGCAGGGTGGCCATCGGCGTCATCTTGACGATAAAGTAAGGCGCCTGGTAGAGGATATATCTGGCGAAGAGCCCGGCCCCGGCTCCGCTCTTCATAAAAAAATTCAGCTTATCAAAAAGGCTGCCGAAGATAAGCAGCAGGCAGAAAACGCCCAGCCCGAAGCCGAAGGGCCCCCAGAAACTGCGCGCGATATACCGGGAAAAAGTCTTGTTCATTTTGCGTAGAGGTTGCGCTTCCACAGCCAGAGCCCGGCGCCGCCGGTCAGCAGCGCCGGCGCGAAAATTGCCCAGGGGAAAAGCGCCGGATACTTGCGGGACAGCACCATGCCGCTTATGGTAAGCCCGTAGTAAAAGAAAATTATCAGCAGGCTCAGCCCGAAGCCCGCGGAGCGGCCGCGCTTGTCAAGCGCCACCCCCAGCGGCGCGCCCACCAGGAAAAAGACCAGCGGCGCCAGAGCGAGGGCGAAGCGCGAAGCTATTTCTATGCCGTATTTGGCGGCGGCCTGGGGATCGGGGATCCCCTCCTCCAGCCGGGCCAGCAGGCCCGGGGTGGAAATTTCCCGCTGGTTCAGCTTGCGCCCGGAGCCGCCTTCAGAAAAGAACGGCAGCAGGGTCTTGTAGGCGCCGAACCTGCCGTAAAGTATCTTCTCGGAATTCCTGCAGTCCGTCTGACTGAACTGCCCGTCGGAAAGCTCCAGCTCCAGGCCGCTTTCATTCACCATCCTGTAGCGGCCCGAAGAGGCGTTTATCTTATTCACGAAAGCCGGCGTCTCGCCCTTGTTTATCCGCCTGATCAGCTTTACGCCCCGCATCTCGCCGGTAAGAGAGTTCACTTCAGAGGCGTAAAGCACCCAGTCGGAAATTTTCTGGAAGGTGCGCGGCTTAAGCTCCAGCTTGGTCACCCTGTTGAGCATGGAGATGGTATAGTCGGTGGAGCGCCGGAAAGCCACCGGCCCCACCCAGTTATTCACCGCCAGCAGCAGCAGCGAAGCCAGGAGCGCGGCATAAAAGACACAGGAAAGTATTTCATAGAAAGAAAAGCCGCCCGCGCGCAGGGCTATTATCTCCCCGTCCTGAGACATCTGCCCCAGACTCAGCAGCATGGCCAGCAGGAAGGCGAGCGGCAGCGACATCCCCACGATGTTGGGCAGCAGATAGAGCATGCTCTTGGCGAGGAAATAAAAAGAAAACCCGGACAGCACGCCCTGGTTTATAACCTGCACGAAGTTGAGCATGACCAGCAGCGAGATGAAGATAAAAAGGGAAAGCCCGAGGAATTTGGAGAACACCCTGAGTATATAAAAACGGGCTATAGGCACGGGCATTTATTTATTCTATTATATATCGACGGCGCCGTGGAAATCTTTCGCGGCGCGGGTCCTTTTGCCTGCCCGGAAAACCTGGCGGGCTAACGGCTTTATTGCCTTTATATAACGTGAAAGCTACGGCAAAAATATTTTTATTCCTCGCGGCCCTGACCTGCGCCGCGCCTTCGCGCGCCGGCGACTTCACCGCGCCTTCGCCGGGCGGAGGGCGCTTTCTGCTCCTGGAAAGGAAGGACGCGGGAAAACTGCTGGGCGGCACGGAGCTTTCCACCGCCGCTGAAACCGGCGGCTCCGGTGATCTTTCGGTGGACCTGCCTTTTTCCTACAGCGAAGACTCCTGGAACGCCGCGCGCGAAGCCGTGGAGACGGGCCGTTTCCGCCAGGAGGAACTGTCCCCCCTGTCGGAGGTCGAGGTCTCCACCGAGGCTCCGGCGGCCCCGGAACAGCAGGTTGAATTCCGGGAATCCGGCACCAGCCTTTCCGTAACCGGCCGCAAACTCATAACCCTAAACTACACCGCTAAAAAATTCCTTAACGAACAGACCACCAACACCAGGGCTCGCAGTCTCAGCCTGTTCGAGATAACCCAGCAGATGCAGGTGCGCATGCAGGGCAAGGTGGGGCAGAAAATAACGGTGAACGTGGATTACGACGACACGAAGCAGGACAAGCAGGACATCTCCGTGGTCTACCAGGGCGACCCCAACGAAGTGGTGCAGAGCGTCTCCTTCGGCGACATCGACCTCTCGCTGCCGGCTACCGAATTCGTCTCCTACAACAAGCAGCTGTTCGGCATCAGGGCGGACCTGAAGACCAACCATCTCAAGTTCACCTTCGTAGGCTCGCGCACTAAGGGTCTGACCAAGACCCGGCAGTTCACCGGCAACACGCAATTCCAGGGCGCGGACATCTTGGACACCAATTATCTGCGCCGCAAATATTACGACGTCACCTTCGGCAACACCGCGCGCCTGCCCATCAAGTCAGGCACGGAGCGCGTCTACCTGGACCAGCAGACCCTGGCCCAGGTGGACGGGGTTACGATCAAAGAGCTTACCGGCAAAGACATGGCGGTGCAGAACTCTACCTATACCGGCCGCTTCCAGCTCCTCAGCCCGGGCATAGACTACGTGATGGACTACTCCAAGGGCCTGGTAACCTTCAACCGCACGCTTAACCCGCAGGAAGTGGTGATAATAGACTACCAGAACTTCGGCGGGACCTACCTCAGGGAGAACGGCTCTCCGGGTTCCGTTACCGCCGACGCCCCGGCCGGGCAGGTCTTCCCGGCTATCATAAAAACCCCCAACGATATTTCCCTTTCCACGGCGCCGTCGCTCTCCGATCTCCGGGTTTCGCACAAATGCGAGCTGAAAACATATTATTCCATCGGCCAGAGCAATATAGTGCGCGACAACGGCAGCGGCAATTTCATCCTGAAGGTGCAGGATCTCAACCGCACCCCCGTACTGGTGAAGGGTTATAACCCTGACCCGGCGAACGTCAATCCGCTCATAAAATATCCCGACACTATAGAAGTTGATTTCGAGCAGGGCATAATACATCTTGTAAATCCTTTTCTTTCGGAATCCACCAATACGGCCGACGAGCAGATCTACTCGGCCGCGCCGAATTCAAAGCGCATAATCCGCGTGGAATATTCCTTCAGGTTCAAGACCTTCCTGCTGGAGCCGAGCATAGTGCTGCAGTCCGAGGTGGTGCGGGTGGACGGCAAAAAGCTGGGCCGCAACGAGGATTACTTCATCGACTACGACTCGGGCTTCATAACTTTTTACTACCCGGAGCGCGTGGGCCAGGACTCCAAGATAGAAATAGTCTACGAGGTCTCGCCCTTCGGCGGGGTGGGCAACCAGTCGCTCGTCGGGGGCCGCGCCTCCTACGACTTCGGCAGCCATTTCTCGGTCGGGTCCACTCTGCTTTATCAGGGCGGAATTAAATCCAACACCGTGCCCAACGTTACGGACCTCACCAACAGCATGATGGTCTATGAAGGCGACGCCCAGCTTAAGGGGCTGAACCTGTTCGGCCTAAAAACCTCTCTCGGGGCGGAGGCCGCGCAGAGCCGCATGAATCCCAACCTGAACGACTACGCCCTGATAGACAACATGGAAGGCGTAAAGCAGGAAGATTCCCCGTCGATGGACAAGAACTTCTGGTTCATAGCGGCCAACCCGATACAGGGCCCCGCGGACCCGCTGGCGCTGGACTGGTACAACGAGAACATAAAATCCACCGACATAAATTCGGCCGCGACTTCCGACGGGACCCAGCAGGTGCTGGCCGTCAAATATGACTTCAACGTCTCGCACGAGGTTTCGATAGTCTACCCGCTTTCCACCACGGGGCTGGATTTCTCGCAGAAGAACGTCCTGGAGCTGGTGGTATACGGGCCCAGCGACGGGCCGGAGTTCAACATCCACCTTGGCCAGGTCAGCGAGGACGCCGACAACAGCGGCGGAGAGTCCTTCACCTGCGCCTCGGGGCTCAGGCTCACCCACGCGCCCAACAGCGAAGACCTCAACTGCGACGAGCAGGTCTCCAGCTCCGAGGACATCGGCTGGCTTTACGCCCCCGCCGGCCTGAGTTCAAAGCGCTACGGCGCCGGCAACGGACGGCTGGATTCCGAGGACCTCAACAAGAACGGCCGGCTCGACGCGCAGGATTTCACCGGCGGCAGCTTCGGCTACGTTACCGGCACTAAATTCATAGACAACAACGACAACGGCGCGACTAAGAACCGGGTGAACTTCACCGACGCCAGATGGCACACCCTCTACCTCCCGCTGGCCATCACCTCCACCGACACTTTCAAGTGGAACGCGATAAAGCAGGTGCGCATCACGCTGCACTGGGACGGCGTCAACGGGAAAACCGGCGTGGTGAAGTTCGCCCGCATCTCGGCCGTAGGAAATACCTGGACGGTACAGTCAAGCACCAACACCGGCTCCATGCAGGCTATAGGAGTCAACAACCAGGACAACCCCGGCTATACGCCCATCCATGAGGCCGGCGGAGACGCGACCGCAGTCTTCAACAACCTCTACGGGTCGGTCTCGGAACAGAAGCAGAAGAGTAATTCCAGCTCCCTCACCGAACAGACCCTGGCCCTGAACTATGACAACATTAACTCCACGTCCGCGGTCTATGTTTACCGAAAGTTCAGCACGGCCATTGACATTTCCCAGCACGAGCAGCTCCGCTTTCTGGTCAGGAGCCCGAAAAAATCCGACCCGGAGTATGACGCTACGGATCCCGGCGCGAGCTTTTACATAAAGGCCGGGGACGCCAATAATTATTTCAAAGCCTCGGTGCCGCTCGACTTCACCGGCTGGCGCCTTATCACGGTAAACCAGGAAGACATAACCGGCGATAAGATCCCTGATATCTGGTCCCCTTCGGCCCCCGGAGTGGCTATCTCCTCAAGGGGAACTCCCAGCCTTCAGCAGATACCGCAGTTCATAGTGGGCGTAGAGGCGACCGACGGCGGCAGCCACAGCGGCCTGGTTTATTTTAACGAGCTGCACCTGGCCAAGCCGCTCACCCGCGTAGGCAACGCCCGCAAGGTGGAAGGGTCGTTTGAGATCCCCGGCTGGCTCAGCTTCGGCGGCAAGCACCGCTTCATGGACCGCAGCTTCCAGACGCCGGTTACCGCCATAGCCAACCAGGACAATGAGCAGCAGACCGGCTACCTCAATATCACCCGCCTGGCCTTCTTCCCTGTGAACGTCACGGCCGCGCGTCAGATAACCGTGACGCCCAACACGCTGGCTACCGGGTCGAACAACCTGGTGAACTCCCTGCAGCAGGGGCGCGTAAAGAAATTCGACGGCACGGCCTCGGGCAGCCTTAACATCACCTCGCTGCCCAGGCTGGGACTTAACTATTCCAAAGGCATAACTGACTACGGCCTCCTCAGCCGCAAGGACGACCGGGCCATCTATGCCGCAAACCTGGACTACTCGGTGCCGGGCTCGCTGCCCGTCCTGCCGCGTACGCTCAACTTTAACTATTCTCTCGGCCTTAGCAAGGTTGACTACGACCCCGCCAAGCTGGTGCTCAGGGACGGCCTTTATAACACCGACGAGCGCACCGACGCCTACGGCGCAAAACTGGCCTTCATCCCCTGGAACGGCTCCTCTTTCAACCCCGGCTACTCGCTGCAGACCGCCCGAGAGGAGCGCGCTCCCATCTCCGACCCGCTGAACACGGAGCGCTACAACAAGTCCATGCAGCAGACAGTTGACCTCAATTCCAACCTGTTGATAGCGCGCTGGCTGAACCCGTCGGCGAACTACTCCGTCACCACCATGGAGAACAACAATCTCAATATCACCACCGTCACGCTGGCCCAGCGGTCCACCTTCTACGCTCCGGGCATGATCAAATCGGTAACCCGCACCGCGCAGGGCGGCGTGAGCCTTACCCTGAGCATGAACGACCTGGCGCCCCGCAACCGCCTGCTGCGCTCGCTGGTGCTCTCCTCCAACTACCAGATACAGGACGGAGACTCCTGGGCCAATGTGGAAAAAGACTTTAATACCAGGCCGCTGCTCTGGCTGAGGGATTCCATGAAGCCCTCCAACCCCTTCGCGCAGCGCAATTCCGTCACTCTGCGCGACACGGTGAATTCCACCCAGCGCTGGCAGCCTTTCGAGGGGTATAGCTTAAAAGGGTCGGCGGCGCCGCTCAACACTCTTTCATTAACGAACAATTTCAGCAACTCGGTGCAGCGCTCCGAAGTGACCGGCACTATTTCAAAAAGCGTCAACCGCACTTTTCCCGACGTCATTCTCTCCCTCTCGCAGCTTGAAGCCCTGGTGCGCGCCCGCCGCTGGGCGCAGAGCGCCACCATCAACCTGAAGTATTCGCGCAACACCAACGAGGCAAAAGGCATTTCGCTCGACACTTCCGGCACCTACGGGACGGACCTGCGCTTCAAGCTGCTGAACAAGGTGGATGCGGCGGCCAGCTACAATCTGCGTCTAACCGACAGGAAGGACCTGCGGGTAAACCAGCGCACACAGGTCACCAAGCACGACGACGCCACGCTGCAGGGGACTTTCGACTACAAGAAATTCCGTTTCACGCCCAAAGCGGATTATGTTTCGGACAAGACCAAAGCGGCGCTGGGCGTCGTAACAGCCAACACCAAGACCATAACTCCGAGCCTGCTTATCAAATCGGACTTCCAGCTGCCGAAAGGGCTGAAGCTGCCCTTTATGAAGCAGGCCATCATCTTCACCAACCGCATAGTCTGGACCACGACGCTCAGCTACGCGATAAAATCCTCGCCCATCGTCATAGCGGAGAACAACCGGCTGTTCTCGCTCAACTCCAGCGCCGATTACGAGGCGGCAAAGAACCTGCGCCTCACTTTCAACCTCGGGCTGCAGCGCTTCTGGCACAAATATCTTAAACAGGAAGAATACGTCTCCTACCAGGCCGGCAGCACGCTGACGTTCCAGTTCTAAGGCGGAGACGGAGAACCGGTACCTATACCGGCAGCAATGATATGAACTTCAATGCTATAAATATCGGAAAATATTTACTGAACGTCCTGCTGCCCAAGACCTGCGCGCATTGCGGGCTGGACCTGCATTACCTTGAGCCCTCTCCGCTCTGCCCCGCCTGCGAGGACGGCCTGGAGCCGCTGCCTGAGCTTCACTGTAAAACCTGCGGCCTGCCGCTGAACGACGGCGGACAGGCCTGCCGCGACTGCCGGGGCGGCGGCCCGCGCTCGCTGGCCCTGGCGCGCTCGGCTTATGTTTTTAACCCGCAGCTGCGCTCCCTGGTGCACGCTTTCAAATACAGGGCGCGCGAGGATCTGGCGGGCTTCCTGGCCGGAAAGATGGCCGCCGCCCTGGCCGGCTTCCCGGAGCTGGCGCCCTATAATTTCTCGGCCGCGGTGCCGCTGCATCCGGCCAAGCGCAGGGAGCGCGGCTTTAACCAGGCCGAACTGCTGGCGGCCGGCCTGGCCGCGCGCTGCAACCTTTTCCACCTGCGGGGCGCCGCCGCCAGGACGAGGAATACGCCCAGCCAGACCGCCCTTTCCAAAGCGGAAAGAAAGGGCAACATGGCCGGAGCTTTCATCATTTCGAAGCCTGAGCTCGTAAAAGGAAGGAAGATCCTGCTGGTGGACGACGTGGCCACCACGCTGGCCACGCTCGAAGAGCTGGCCTCCGAACTCAAAAAAGCCGGCGCCAGATCCGTAGCCGCCTACACCCTGGCCCGCGAACCGTAGCACTCGCACTTCATTCGGCAGACTCTCCCGATTCGGACCGCGAGAAGCCCAGTCGGGGCCGACCGCGAGGGCAGGAACGAAAAACACGTTCGGCCACACCGTGGCCTCACTCGGTATTCGCCCGCCGCGCTTATGCAAGCGGCGGGCTCAACGACGGTTTTTCTTATCCTGCCCCCGCGGTCTCCCCTCCGCATATTTTTAATTAAACTGCTACAAATGCGCGACTGGCGGTGACCGTGCGGGCCGGGTTAGCAAAACCCCGCCGGAGCCCGACGCTTGCGTAAGCGCGGAGGGCGAGGCAGGGAAGGGCGGGCACGGTGTGCCCGACCCTGTTTTTGCGTTCCGGCCCACACGGTAGACCGCCAAACGCGTTTTGGCTCTCACTGTGCGCGCGGTAGGCCCCGACTTCGCATCTCGCGATTATAAATATAAAAAAAAGCCGGCGGGTTAACGCCGGCCTCTCTTGTTTTTTTGGCTTTAGAATTCCACGTCGAAGATGTAGGCGGAATACGGGGCCATCTTCTGCAGCTTCAAACCGCCGCCCAGCTCCGCGGATCTGAACGAGAAGAAGCGGTCCGAAAGCTCCTCGAAGATGGCGGTAGTTTCGCCTTCGCTTTTTATGGAGACGTTCACCACGCCGCAGGAAGCCTCGTTCGAATAATTTACTACGACGACCTTAAGCGTCCGGCGCTGGGCCCAGGACCAGGCCAGTATATTGGCGTTGGAGTGGTTTTCGGGTTCGCACTGACGCACGTCCAGCAGCGCCCATTCCCCGCCGTGGAACGCGGGATGGTCGGTGATCTTCAGCAGTTTGGCGTAGAACTTCTTCACTTCCTGGTCGGGGACCCGCTCGTAAAGTTCATTAAGCTGCAGCGGCACCCGCACCTTTATGCCGTCCACCTGGTTATCATTGTAAAAACGCAGGCCTTTTATGGTGGATACGACCACGCCGGCGGCCATGGCCTTCTGCCTGCCGAAAGCGATAAGCGAGGGCTGCTCGTCGTGGTTGTCGATAAAGCGGGCGGAGCGCTTCTGGTAAAGCTTCTCGGCGCGCAGGTGGCCGCGCAGCTCCTGGGGGCCCTGGAACCGCAGGCGGTCGTAGGTGCCCTTGTCGTAGGTATAGTCGAAACCTATCTGCTGCACGCGCCACTCCAGCCCCCAGTAAACCTCGGCCAGGAAGACGAACTCGGGGTGCTTTTCCTTCACGGTTCTGATAGCGCTCTCCCAGAACTCGTCTTCGGGACGCTTGTAGCCGCCGCGGCTCAAGAGAGCGCCCCAGGTGGTCTCGTGTATTTCGTTAAGCGTCAGCATCACCATGTCGCAGCGCACGCCGTCGGCCATGTCGGCTATGCGCAGAAGCACGGAAAGGACGCGGTCCCGCGTCGCCGGGTTGAAATAGTTAAGCTGGGCGCTGTCGGTCCAGGCCGGAAAATTGGGGTCGCGGCCGTAGGCGATATAGCGCTTCTTCTCGCCGTCCGGAATTTCGAAGAACCAGTCCGGATGCGCCTTAAAATCCTCTTCGGAGCCGTTGATAAAACAGTCGGGGCATTCTTTTATGTACGGGTTGTCCTTGGCCGTATGGTTGGAGACCAGGTCCACCATCAGCTTCATGCCCATGGAGTTAAGTTTTTCTTTGAGGGCTTTCAATTCCCACTCGAAGCCGAGCTCGTCATTAAGGCGGTACCAGTGGATCGAGTAGGGAGAGGCCCCCACCGCCTCAGGCCCGAAGCCGGGCGGCAGAGCTTTAAGGTCCTCCAGCAGCGCCTTGTCCCCGCGCGCTATGCGTTCCGATTCGGGGCTGGGCTCCCACACGCCCACCAGCCAGACTATGTCGAAGCCCAGGTGGCGCAGCTCCTGCCACTCCTCGTCGGGCACGGAGGAAAGCTTCATCTCGGGCAGGGAATATTTGACCCGCAGCTGCTTAAGCCACAGTCTCGTGTTGATCTCGATCAAATGCGGGTTTGAACGCAGCACATTGCCTCCCTGACTTATAAAAATTAGGTGATCCCAAGGTTGATTATAGCAAATACGGTATCAGCGCGGGTCCAGGAGGCGGTATTCGCCGGGCTCGAGGCTGCCGCTGAAGCCGGCCTGCGGAACTTCGGCGCGGGTGCCGTTCCAGGTTACATTGCCTATCAAGATACGCCGCAGTCCGGGCGCGGCCTTCGACTTGAGAATATAGCCGGCCCAGGTCTGGCCGGGGCCCGGCCAGAGCGGCTCCATATCGTAGTCCCCCAGTTCCGCGCGGACGCGGGCGGCCAGGGCCAGGACTTCCTGATAAATCTTCTTTACCGCGGGATCTCCCCCGCTCCAATCGACCTCGCAGGGGGCGCTGAAAGGCAGCGGCTTATGCTCCGTCGGGACGGCCGCGTCGTAGCCTATCTCCGCGCCCGAATACATCATAACTGCGCCGGGATAAAGCAGCGTCAGCGCCAGCGCCGCCGGCAGGCGCCGGCCGTAAACTTTCTCCGGGGCCGGTTCGTCGTGGTTGCCTATGAACATGACGGAGCCGGCGCCCCCCGTCTGCCAGGCCAGGAAGGCCGCCCGGTTAAGCGAGCTCTGCACCTGGTAGGCGTTTCCGCTTTCCGTTGAGTTATACCAGCCGGTCTGCCCCTCCGGCCTGGCCTCCTCGTGCTTGCTGTAGATAGTGTCGAAACCGCAGGCTCCGAGGTCTTCCTGATAGGCGTAGGCCTCGGCCATAAAGGCGGCGGAAGGCTTGGCGGCCTTCACCGTCCAGATAAGCTGGCGGTAAAATTCTTCGTGCGGCATGCTCTTCTGCCAGGTGCGCGCGAAAACGTTGTTCAGCGCCAGATAAGCCATGTCCACGCGGAACCCGTCCACGTCGAACTTGGTCACCCAGCCCTTGATCGTCGCCGTCATCCTGTCGCGCAGCCCCTTGTTGGAATAGTTTATCTGGGCGGTGTCTATCCAGCTGGAGACCCCGCCGCCGTACTCGAAGCCGCCGTGGTGCACGCAGTATTTTCCGCCGTTCCAGTAGCTTTCGAAATAGCCGTCCTTGGGACAGGGCCCGTCGTAGCGGAAGCTGACGAAATAGTCGGGGTTCTCCGCCAGCAGCTTCGAGTCGAGCGAAGTGTGGTTAACCACAAAATCCACGATAACTTTCAGCCCGGCCTGATGCGCCCTGTTTACAAAGTTTTTAAAATCTTCCTCGGTCCCCAGGTCCGGGTTAACCGTGCCATGGTCGCTTATGGAGTACGGCGAGCCGCCGCCGGCGCCCGTCTGTCCCCGCACTCCGATTGGCAGTATGCCCATGGGCCACACGGCGTCGAAGCCCATGCGCTTGATAACGTCGAAATCCGAAGCCCGGAAGTCCCGGAAGAAAAGCGTTTTAGAAGGATCGGAAGGCGACTTAAAACCGGAGGCCGAGCGGCGGCCGTCCAGGTTATAGGCGCGCGGGAAAAGTTCGTAAATGCGGGCTTTTTTGGCCCAGGCCGCGCCGTCGTATTTCTCCATATTGGCCTGCAGGCCGGAGACATAATTTTCAAGCATGGCGTTCAGGCGGGCGTTCTTCTCGCCGTCGGGCAGCTGCGAATTCTTCAGGTCGGCGAGCGCCGCGCGCAGTTCGCCCGTCCAGGCGGCGGGCTTAAGCAATCCGTCAAGGTAAGTAAAATAATCGTTAAGCTGGCCGGAGAAGGCCGCCTCGCCGTATTTCCCCTCCAGCTCTTTCTTGGTCCAGAGGAAGCCCTCCAGCCCCACGCTCTGGGCCTGGGCCGTCCAGCCTTCGCTGGCGTTCTTGAACATGAAATGGCGGGTCTGCGGGGACGGCCCGTCCCAGACCCCGGTGGAGAGCACTTCCTTCATCTGCCTGAGAAAATCTGAGTTGGCGTCGCGCGCGCTCCCGGCGGAAGGGCCATCCCGGGGAGGAAGGGGGAGGCCCCCGTCAAAAAGCGCGGAGGCATCGCTGCGGTCGGCTTCAAGGCCGGAAGCCAAAACGCCCGACGGCAGGGCCAGCAGCAGCAGGCTGATCGATTTAAATAAAAAGCGGGATAAGGTCATTACTATAGTAATACCTTACAGAAGACTGCAAGGCAAGGGCAAAAAGGCCCGGTTTTTTGCCCGAAAGGCCTAGTCGCCCGGAATAAACTAAAGCTCTTCAGTCGGACTTTTTTCAGTTTACAGGCGAATTCTCCGGTTTAAGCCAGTGCAGGGCCAGCCAGTAGGTTATCCCGCCGAACAGAACGATCAGAAGGATGCCGGACAGAACGACCCTCCAGGCCCAGGAAGAAGCCCGGCGGACCGGAATATTTCCGGAGTCCATTATTTCGTATATCCACCACTTTGAGCCGCCGACATTGGAAACAGAAACCAGAAAAACCCGGCCGTGGAAATAAACCTCGCTCGAAAAACTGAGAGTATCGCGCTCCGCGGCCAGGGAAAGCAATTTTATAACCTCGGCGGGAGCTCTGAGCCCGGGCTTAATTATGGACATGCTCATCGAGTCCGCTATCACCTGCCCGCCCATGTCCACAAGGCCGAAATTCCCGTAAGAATTGCGCCCCATCAGCCGCACTACCTCGCCTACATAAGCGAGGCTGAGCCTGCCGGCCAGGTAATAAGCCGGCGCCGGGCCGTCCTTCATAAGCGGCTCGGCCAGCACCAGCGCCGGGGGCGTATATTCCCCGTATTCGACGGCTCCGGCCGGCGAGAGCGTCTGCTTAGCCTCGGCAAAGACCTGGCTTTTTGAATAATCCAGATGCGACTTAACGCTTCTGTCGGCTGAAAAGCGGGCAAGTTCGGCTCCGGACGGACCCAGCAGCGCCAGCTCCGAATAGATGAAAGGGTTCGCTTTGACCCTCCCGGCCAGTTCCTCCTTAAGCGCCGCGGTCCCGGCGGCCGCCCCGGCCGCTCTGGAAAGACTGTAGTTCAGATTGAGCACGCCGGATATTATTCCCGCTCCGGTAGTGGTGCGCAGCTCCAGGTAGCTCAGCGTGTCCTTCTTCTGCAGCTCGCTCTCGCCGTAGATAAAGTGCCTGCTCAATATAAGAAAAGGCACCAGAAAAAGGCCTATTACCGCGCCTATAAATTTGTATTTGTTGCTTCCGGTCATTTCAAAGCCATCCTTTTTACTCCGCGCTTAAGCCGTCTACAGAAGAATACGGAGTTTATTTTTTACCGGAGCGCGCGGAAGCCCTCGCCTTTTCCGCCGCCCATTTATCTATCCCGGCCTCGGCCCAGTCCAGCGTTTCATGAAAGCCCAGCGCGGCCAGGGCGCAGAGCGCCCATAGGGACCAGAGATAATACCGCAGCTCTATCCCTCCGGTAGCAGGCACCTGCTTTATAGCCGCCAGCGGCAGCACCGGCAGCAGCGCCGCCGCCAGAAAAAAAAGCAGGCGGTCTTTTTTAAAGATAAAAGCGGCGTAGATCCCCAGAAAAACCAGCACCAGCAGCGCCTTGTAATAGAGCGTACGCGGCAGCTCATAGGCCAGGCAGCGGCCCAGACCCCTGAAGGCGTCGCCCAACGCGCCGGCGGGCCCGTCGCGCAGCAGGAAGGCGGCGGTGCCGAGCGGGCCGGAGGGAGCCGGGGTCAGCGGCTTGTAGCCGTAGCTGTCAATGTTCGCCCAGCGGCGGAGACTTAGCTCCTGCGCGTAAAAAAAGCTGCCGTACTGCGCCTTCTGGTAAAGCACATAGGGCAGCGTCAGCAGGAAAGCCAGACCCAGCGCCAGGCCGGCCTCCTTCAGGCCGAAAGCGCGGCGCTTTACCGCCCAGGAAATAGCGGCTATAACCAACAGCACCAAAGCCGCGTCCACCCGGCACAGGCAGGCCAGGCCTCCGTAAAGACCGGCGAGCAGAGGATCGGCGCGGCGCTTTTCAGGAGCGTCGAAGTAGTGCCAGAACAGGAGCAGGAAAGCGAGCGCGAACAGGTGGGAAGACCCCTGCATGGCGTAATAGCCCATGTATGGATTAACGGACAGAAAAAGGACCGCCATAGAGGCCGTCACTTCCCCGAAGCGGCCCCGCAGGACGAAAAACGTAAGCGCTACGATAATTATGAACACCGCCAGGCCTTCGAGCCGCAGCGCCTTCTCCGGATCGGCGCCCGCCGCCATCGCCAGCTTCAGCGCCTCCACGGGCACCGGCTCGGCCAGGCCCGAGCTGTAAAAAACGGAGGAGTTGGCGGCCATGAGCGAGCGGGAGTACGCCTCCCGCAGGGGCTCGTTCCGGTAAACTTTCCAGCAGATCGCAAGATTAAAAACCAGGGCCAGGGCCGCCATTACAAGGACTATACCGCGGAAAAGCCGCGGAAGGTCAGCTCTGGTAAAAGTATTATAAAAATCGATCATTGATCTTAAACGGTCTCCCTATGTAACGCGGCTGCTTACGGTGTCCGCCCGAGTAAGCATACCTGCAAGTATTGTAGTATATAAAAAAGAGGCGCGCGGAGTAAGGCCTTTTATAGCCGCTTTCAGGAGAAATTCATATGCGGGAAATCACTTTGGAGTTTAAAAAAATAGTGGGCGAGGGCAAGGCCCTGGGCCGGAGCGAGGGCAAGGTGGTGTTCTGCTACGGCGTGCTGCCGGAAGAGACCGCCCGTGTGAACATCACTTTTGAAAAAAAGAATTTCGCCGAGGCCGAGCTCCTGGAGATAATAAAGCCGTCCACGAAGCGCGTGGCCCCGAAAGAGGACCACTACCTCAGCTGCTCGCCCTGGCAGGTGATGGATTATGAGTTCCAGTGCGAAACGAAAAAAGGCCTCATAGAGGACCTGCTTTACCAGACCACCAAGGAGACCATCCGCCTGGACAAGTTTTACGCCGCGAAGAATACCTTCGGCTACCGCACCAAGATAGAATACAGCTTCACCGGCGAGCCCGGCGCGCTGTCCTTCGCCTTCCACAAGCGAGGCAACTACCGCGAGAAATACCTGCTGCCGGAAGGCTGCGCGCTGATAAGCCCCGAAACCAACGCCGCCGCGCTGAAAGTGCTGAAAATACTCAATGACCTTAAACTTTCCACGGCGGACCTGAAGACGCTGATAATCCGCGAAGCCAAGAATCCCGGCTCGCGCGTGGCAGCGCTGTTCATGAAGCGGCAGGACATCGCCCTGCCCGAAATGAATATCGAAGGCCTCGACGGCTTCCTTGCTATATACTCGAACCCGATAAGCTCGGTCAGCCAGGTGGACGGGATAGTGAACTCCTGGGGGAACGACTTCGTGACCGAGGAGATCCTGGGCAGCAAGTTTTCATACGGCTTCGACTGCTTCTTCCAGAACAACATGGACCTTTTCGCGGAAGCGCTGAAGGAAATACGGGACGCGTCTTTTAAATGCGGGAAGCTGGTGGACCTGTATTCAGGCGTGGGCGTGATAGGGCTGACGCTGCGGGACCTGGCGGACAAGGTTTACGCGGTGGAATCCTCCTCGAATTCGGCCAAATACGCGGCGCTCAACGCCTCGGCCAACGGCGCCTCTAATTTCGAGATGGTCTGTTCGCTTTCGGAGAAGACCGCCGACGATCTGTTCGACGGCACGGACATACTGGTGCTGGACCCGCCGCGCGCGGGCCTGCACAATAAGGTGATAAAGCGGATAATGGAAATACTGCCCAAGCGGATAATCTATCTGTCCTGCAACCCCATCACGCAGGGCCGGGACGCGGCTTTCTTCCTTGAGAAATACAAAATTGTCCGCGCCGCCGGCTTCGACTTCTACCCCAACACCCCCCACGCCGAAACCCTGCTGGTGTTCGAGCGGGAGTAAACGACTTATTTAAAAGTTCCACCCGCGACGTCGGCAAAATTCCCCGCGGAGGTCCCGGTTGAAACCACAATTTTCTTAGGCGAGCAGTTATTGCAATAGTACATCTCCCCCTCCGCCTGCGGGACAGTAGTCAACAGATTGGACATATTTTTAGAGGTTAGCCTTAACGCACCGCCCACTCTAACCTCGCCCTCAAAAACATTAACCGAAGTGGTGCCTTCCGAATAGATGTTGTAGCTTTTTGTCGTACCGAACCCGATTTGATTCTTTATATCAATACCGAAATTATTGGTTATAACGCCAATGCCTGTATAATCGGGCGCTTCCACATTTATTCCGGAATTGGTTCCGACCGCCCCGTCCCCAGTCACCACGTTCTGCACAAATAAGCCATAAGCCCTTGTTACGCCTCCGGAAGTGTTAGTCCAGGCCGCGGTCCTCAGGCCTATCATCGTAGGAAAATTCTTCGTATTCCCCATGCCAGGGGCTATTCCTCCGCGGAAATTACCGCCAATCACCATTTGGCTGCCACTTCTATTAGTGGTGGGGTTAATAAGGGCGGCGCCTAGGACACCGACAGCTGCAATATTCTCCGGATTGGAATCATTAATATCCGACTCACCCAAAATCGCCGTAGCCTGAATAATGACTGAAGAGCCAGCCCCAGCCTCGGCACCCACTCCTAAGCGGTTGACCTCAACGTAATTCCCGGTCAACAGGCCGGTTATATTAGCGTTATTCAGATCGGCTTCGTCAGCGTGAAGCACTCCGGCTGCCGTCATTGAAGATACCTCGGCCCCGCCCTCACTCCTCCAGATCTGGACGCGGGTATTTCCGCCGACCGCCTGGACATCCAGCGGCGCTTCAGCATTGGTTCGTCCGACAGCCATGCTGCTGAGGCCTATTATGTATTGGCCGCCCGCGCTGGCACCGGCTATCAGCGTATTCTGAAGAGTGTCGACAATATTTCCGCCGCCGGAGCCGCCGGCAAGCTCGACACCGTTGACGTAATATTTAGCGCCCGCGACCAGGTTCACGTTGGTGGAAATATAAATTCCGCTGTAAAGGCCGGTGGCGGAAGAAATTTCCACATTGCCGCCAAACCGCAAAGCAGCCCCCACGCCCAGCTCGCCAAGCACGGTTACGCTGGAATAAGAGGTTATAGCGCCGCTGGCCGTTATGGTGGCTACATTGAGCTGCCTGGCCGTTATCGAGGAAACATTGACCAGGTTGAAGGTATTAAGGTTCAGGTCCTTGGTGGCGATATGGTTGCCCAGGTCATCGTGCACTCCTGCAAGCGCGGAGCCGTCTCCCACGAACCGGGAGGCCATCATAACTCCGGTGGCGGACATGGAGGAAATTACGACCCCGCCGGAGTTGAGCCAGATCTGCGCCATGTCCGTCTGGGCGGAGCCCGCGGCCTGCACGTCCAGCCTGCCCTTCGGATCGCCCATCCCGATGCCGAGGCTGCCGGCAAACGAGGAGTTCCCGGTGACGTTTACGATCAAACCGCCGTTGTACGCCGTAGTCAGCGCCATCCGCTCGCTGGCCCCGTTGGCGTCCCGCCAGGAATGCCTGCCGTCGGCGGCGTAAAACAAGGTGGCGGTATTGATCCCCAGCCCGAAGCCCCCCCTTAATTGCAACTTAAGGTTATCT
Organism: uncultured Elusimicrobia bacterium; assembly: GCA_903873295.1. Lineage (GTDB taxonomy): Bacteria > Elusimicrobiota > Elusimicrobia > Elusimicrobiales > UBA9959 > UBA9959. The sequence goes on along the minus strand of CAIQNV010000082.1, from coordinate 21,956 downwards.
GTCACATCTATGTCGGAAAAAACTATCTTCCGGTCCCCGCTAAGACCGATATTGCCGCCGGCGACGGACAGTTTTTGCCCCGGCGCGGCGGTCCCGATGCCGACATTGCCGGCAAAATAGTTATCGCCGGCCCCGCCCGCCGCCACCAGCCCGGCGTTAACCGTGCCATTGGGCATGTTTATGCCCGAGCTGAGCACAAGGCTGTAGCCGCTGACGGCGTCGATGCCCGCCACCGTCATGCTGGAGTAAGTTGTGATAGCCGCGTTCGCCGTTATGGCCCCCGAGTTGACTATACTGAGGCCGCCCGCATTGTTGCCGGCGCCCAGCGTGGACGAAAGAGTATCTATAACGTTCCCCTCCGGCAGGTTGCTCAGTTTCGAGCCGTCGGCGTAAAGCTCGCCCGCGGCCGTCATGGTCGCTTTTACAACGCCGTCCGAGTTCCGCCAGAATTGCACGTAAGTGTCGCCGAGGGTAGCCTGCACATCCAATCTCGTGTCGGCCGTGGTCCGTCCGAAAGCCGAGTTGCCGGCGTTCAAGATACTGCGCCCGCCGGCGTCATTATAGGCACCTAAAGTATCATAAAGGTTGTCTACCACGTTCCCGCTGCCGCCGCTGCTGGTCTGGTCAGCGGCGCATACCACGTTCCCGCCCCCGTCTATCGTTAATTTATCAGTGCTGGAGCAGGCGAAATTGGTAAACCTGAGGCCGCTGGTGACCGGGTTGCCGTCCCCATCGTTGATCTCCATCCTTGCCGTGGCGGGATTAATACCCACTCCGACTTTCCCATCGGAATTTATAGAAATGCCCTTAGCAGTTCCATCGCCTGACAGCCACCAGTTCCCTGCAACGAGGTTCTGTTGCATTATATGGTTTCCCAGGTTGTCATGTACCCCTGCAAGGGCGGACCCGTCGCCATAATATTTAGCGGCTGAGGAGAACCCGACCATATACACGTTCGACGAGATGCGCACGCCGGCGCCCAGCGCGGCGGAGGTCTCGGACGAGATCTCGACGTTGGAATGGAGGCTCAGTTTGGCCGCGCCCACGCCTGCTGCGGTTATAGTGCCGGCATTGGAAATATCAAGCCCCCCCGCGTCGGTTCCGGCGGCCAGCGTGGCAGCAAGAGTATCGACGATGTTCCAGACGCCCATTCCGGAAAGCTTGGACCCGTCGGCGTAAAGCACGCCCGCGGCCGTCATCGAAGCTACCTCGATGCCGCCCGAATTGCGCCAGATCTGCGTGTAAGTGTCTCCCCCGGCCGCCTGCACGTCAAGCCGCGCCTGGGCGGTAGCCCGGCCCAGGGCCGCGCTGCTCAGATTGTTTATGTAGGCGCCCCCGGCGTCCGCGCCGGCGGCCAGCGTGGCCGCAAGAGTATCCACAATATTCCCACCGCTCCCGGTGACTCCGGTAAGCTTGGAGCCGTCGGCGTAAAGCACGCCCGCGGCCGTCATCGAAGCAACCTCGACGCCGCTGGAATTACGCCAGATCTGCGCGTAAGTGCCGGGCCCGGCCGCAGCCTGCACATCCAGACTGGCTGCCGCAATGGCCCGGCCCAGGGCCGCGCTGCTGAGATTGCTTATGTAGGCGCCTCCCGCGTTCGCGCCGGCGGCCAGCGTGGCCGCAAGAGTATCCACGATATTCCCGCCGGTGCCGACGATGCCGGTAAGCTTGGAGCCGTCGGCGTAAAGCTCGCCCTCCGCCGTCATGGTCGCCTTTACAACTCCGTCGGAATTCCGCCAGAATTGCGCGTTACTGTCTCCTGGAGCAGCCTGCACATCCAATCTCGTGCCGGGCGTAACACGTCCGAAAGCCGAGCTGCCGGCGTTCAGGATACCGCGCCCGCCGGCATTATTAGAGGCGCTTAAAGTGTCAGAAAGGTTGTCAACCACGTTTCCGCTGCCGCCGCTGCTGGTCTGGTCAGCGGAGCATATCACGTCCCCGTCCACGCCCACCGTTAATTTCTCGGTGTCGGAGCAGGCGAAATTGGTAAACCTGAGGCCGCTGGTGAACGCGCTGCCGTCGCCATCGTTTATCTCCAGCTTCGCCGTGGCGGGATTAATACCCACCCCGACGTTACCGCTGGAATTTATGGAAATGCCCTTGGCGGTTCCATCGCCTGACAGCCACCAGTTCCCCACAACGAGGTTCTGCCCCATTGTATGGTTTCCCAGGTTGTCGTGTACCCCTGCAAGCGCGGACCCGTCGCCGTAATATCTGGCGGCCGAGGAGAAGCCCACTATATACACGTTCGACGAAATGCGCACGCCGGCGCCCAGCGCGGCGGCCGTTTCGGACGAGATCTCCACTTTGGGACGAAGACTCAGCTTGGGAGCGCCCACGCTCACGGCGGTCATAGCCCCGGCATTGGAGATATCAAGGCCGCCGGCGTCGCTGCCGGCGCCCAGCGTGGCCGCAAGGTTATCGATAACGTTCCCGCTGGGCATTCCGTAAAGTCCGGAGCCGTCGCCGTAATATTTGGCGGCCGAAGAGAAGCCCACTATATAGACGTTCGACGAGATGCGTACCCCCGCGCCCAGCGCGGCGGCCGTCTCGGAGGAGATCTCCGCATTGGGAGAAAGGCTCAGCCTGGCCGCGCCCAAACCCAGTTCCCCGGCCACCGTAACGCTGGAGTAAGTAGTGATCTGGCCATTGGCCGTTATTTCCCCGGCGTTAACTATCGGGTAGTTCATCATCTGCAGAGTGGTAGTGGCGATATGGCTGCCCAGATTATCGGCCCCGAGAGGCAGATTGCGCAGCTTCGAGCCGTCGGCGTACAGGATGCCCGAGACGGTCATCGAAGCCTGCGCCACGCCCGCCACGTTGCGCCAGGTTTGTATATAATTATTGCCCGTACCCGCCGCGCCGCGCACGTCAAGCCGCGCATTTGCAATATCGTCGCCGATCGAAACATTCCCGAGCGGATCTATCCGTATGCCCGTGTTCGTGCCGTCGTAGCTTATCCAGTTCGGGCCTGTCTCCAGGTTCTGGGTCATTATATGCGAACCAAGATCGTCGGCCGCCCCGGCCGCCGTACCGCAGTCCGAGTTCTTCGCGTGAAATACGCCTTCTGCGGTAACATAGACGCAGCGGTCCGCAGCTCCGGCCAGGTCGGAGCTGAGGATCTTTCCGTTAACATGCAGTTTTTCCTGCGGCGCCAGGGTATTCACGCCCAGATTGCCGTCCATCAGAAACAAGTTAGTGCTGAAAACCACGCCGGGGCCGGCGCTGGTCAGATAGCCCGCCGTTATGGTCGAAACGTTTATGATATCGTGCGAGGCCAGATTAAGGTTCTGCGACGCCGTGTGGCTGCCCAGATTATCCGCGCCGGACGGCAGGTTGCGCATCTTGGAGGCGTCGGCATAAAGCAAACCGGCAGAAGTCATGGAAGCGACAATAGTGCCGCCCGCATTGCGCCAGAACTGCGCGTAAGCGTCCCCGCCGGCCGCCTGAACATCCAGCCGGGTCCCTGCCGACGGAACGCCGATGCCCGCATTGTTGGCTATATTCAGCGATAGCCCGCCGTCGCTGCCGTCGAAGGAGAGCCAGTGGCTGCCTGTTATAAGATTGCTGAGCATGGTATGGTTGCCCAGATTATCAAGCCCGGCGGCGCTTCCGCACGCCCCGCCTCCGGACAGGAGAAGCCGGCCCGTATTATCGGCGTAAACGCACTGATCCCCGGCGCCGGAGAGACTGGAACTCTTTACACTGCCGTTCACGTCCAGACTTGCCCCTGGCGCGCTGGTATTGACACCCAGCCGCCCGCTCATAAGCAGCACATTAGTGCTGAATACCACCCCTATGCCGGAGCTGGTCACGGAACTGAGAGTGATCGTGGAAACGCCGACTATCTCGTTGCCGGCCATATTCAGGTTCTGCGTGGCCGTGTGGTTACCGAGGTCGTCCGGCGAGCTGATAACTCCGGTCAGGCCGGAGCCGTCGCCGTAATACTTCGCGGCGGAGGAGTAGCCTACTATATACACGTTCGAGGAGATGCGCACGCCGGCGCCCAGCGCGGCTGAGGCTTCGGAGGAGATCTCCACGGCGGGATCAAAGTTCAGTCGGGGCGCGGCAAGACTGGCGGCGGTTATGGCGCCGGCGTTGTTTATCGGGAACCCCGCCATCAGCAGGGCCGTGGTAGCGGTATGGTCGCCCAGGTTGTCCGACCCCGGCGGCAGGTTGCGCAGTTTAGAAGCGTCGGCGTAAAACAACCCGGTAGAAGTCATGGAAGCGATAATAGTGCCGCCGGAATCGCGCCAGAATTGCACGTAGCCGTCGGAGCCGGCCTGAACGTCCAGACGGGTGGCGGCCGATAAAACGCCTATCCCCGCGTTGTTGCCGGGCCCGACCGATAACCCGCCGTCGCTGCCGTCATAAGACAGCCAGTGGCTGCCTGTTATAAGATTGCTGAGCATGGTATGGTTGCCCAGATTATCAAGCCCGGCGGCGCTTCCGCACGCTCCGCCCCCGGACAGGAGAAGCCGGCCCGTATTATCGGCGTAAACGCACTGATCTCCGGCGCCGGAGAGGCTGGAACTCTTTACGCTGCCGTTCACGTCCAGACTTGCCCCGGGCGCGCTGGTATTGACGCCCAGCCGCCCGCCCATCACCAGCGCATTGGTGGTGAAGATCACCCCCGCGCCCGGGCTGGAGAGATAGCCCGCGGTCACGGTGGAGACGTTGTTGATATTGAAAGAGGCCATGTCCAGCGCCCGGTTGGCGGTGCCGCCGGCCGGGAGATTGCGGAGCTTCGAGCCGTCGGCATAAAGCACCCCCGCCACCGTCATGGAGGCGACTATTGTGCCGCCGGAAGGGCGCCAGATCTGTATGTAGTTATTGGCCGCGCCGCGCACATCCAGCCTGGCGGCGCCGGCAGTATTGCCTATGCCGACATTGCCCAGCGCGTCCTGGTTAATTCCAAAGTTAGGGGAGCCGTCATATGAGATCCAGTAGGCGCCGGTCACCAGGTTCTGGGTAAGCGTGTGGTTCCCGAGATTGTCATTCCCGATCACTCCCGTCAGGGCCGAGCCGTCGCCGTAATACCTGGCCCCGGCGGACAGGGACACGTTGCTTGAAATGTAAATCCCGCCGTTGGCCGCGGACGAGGAGAGCTCAACTCCGCCGGCAAGTCTGAGCCTGGGAGCGCCAAGACCCAGCGCCCCGGTAACGGTGACGCTGGAATAAGAAGTAACCTGGCCATTGGCGGTTATCGCCCCGGAGTTGATTATCGGGAAACCCGCCATCTGCAGAACCTTCGTGGCGGTATGATTGCCCAGGTTATCGGCTCCGCTCAACTGAGAGCCGTTGGCATAAAGCACGCCTGCGGCCGTCATAGTGGCCCGTATGACTCCGGCGGAATCACGCCAAAACTGCGCATAAGCGTCACCTGCGGCCGCCTTCACGTCCAGCCTGGTTTCGGGGGAAAGGGTGCCCACGCCGACCCCGCCGACGAAAGAAGTGTAGGAGCCGGTTACGGCCCAGCCGGGGGCGCTGTATTGCGCCGTGCCGTCCGGGAAAATGATGCCCTTGCTGCCGGAGACGGCCGTGAGCCGCAGGTCGCCGTTATTGACGGTAAAAGTGCCGGTGGAGGCCTCGGCGGTATTAGCGTGCAGCGAGTAGACCGAGGCGTAAAGCGGCTCGGCCGGCAGCCAGGCGCCGTCCAGCTTCATCTGCACGTAAGGGGTGATCTCTTTCCAGGAGATGCCCGCGAAATCAGCCTCGTTGGGCGAGCCGAGCGCGTAGCGGAAAAGGCCGGTCGAGACGAACACTTCGGTGGAGCCGGAAGCCCAGTAGCTGACCGAGCCGTCGGCGCTGGTTATGCGGAACTCCATGGCGGTGGTGCCGCTGAAAAGCCTGCCGTCCTTCCTGAGCGTCCCCTGGTAACTCACGCGGCCGGGTGAGGCGGCGAAAGTTTCAGCCCCTGTTATGAACAGAAAAGCCAGCGCGGCCGCAATCGCAATTCCATGTTTTATCTTCACAGACTCACCTCTCGTCTACGGCCGCTTTCTTTTTTGCCAGCGCGCGGTAAAACAGCGCCTCTTCATTAGTCCTGTCATAGACCAGCGCCTCATCAAAATATTTGAGCGATTCGGCGTAGCGCCTGATCCCAAAAAGGTCCATGGCGGTCTTGATGTTCTCGTGCTTCTTGAACAGCTCCCTCTCGAGCTGCCTGAACCTCTCCGCCTTTTTCAGCTCTTTTTCGGCGGCGTCGGTATCGGGCGCCCCGCCGAATTCCTGCCGTACGGCGGCCCTGGAGAACTGCAGCGCGGCTAAAGTGCGCTCGTCGATGCTGTTGCGCCCCTCCACCAGGTACGGATACGTTTTCTTTATGACCCTGTAAAAAATTCCCCTGATCCTGGTCCCGGAAGCGAGCAGGTCGGCCCTGTCGTCGTAATAGACCGGAAAAGTTTCGAGCAGGCCCTCGTAGGCGGCCACGGCTTCTTTGACGGTATCCGCGCCGGACGCCAGCGAGCAGGCCTTTGAAAAATCATTTTTCCACGCGTCAAGCCGCTTTTTTTTGGCCGCGCTCATCGCCAGCATTTTTTCCCGGTCGCGCCCCGCGCCGGCCAGGAGCGCCTCCCGCTCCGCAACGGACGCGCTCCTTTCCTTCTCCACCGCGCGCCCGGACGCGGCCAGCAGCTCCGCCCTGGCCGCCTCGTCGGAGGGGTCGGCTATCACCCGGTCCATAAGCTTCAGTATCCCGGCGCGGAGATCGTCTTCCGCGGCTCCGGCCGCCGCCTTCCCGCCGGCTTCGGCCCCGCGTTCCGCGGGCTGTGCGGCCGCCGGCTGAGGCGCGGCCAAAAGCAGCGCGAGCCAAAGCAGGGCCATTACTTTGAGACCTCCACCATCGCCCTGGCCTTGCGCATAAGCTCAAGCGCCTCTTTGTAGCCGGGGTCCAGGGTAAGCGCCCCGGTAAGCTCCAGCACGGCCTCGTAGTAGCGGCTTTCCTGCATCATTATGCGCGCCTGCTCCGTCTTCTGCCTGGCCTGTTCCTGTTCCCGGGTCAGGTACTTGGTAACCGCCACGGGCTTGTCAAATTTATAGGACAGGCTGAACCTGTGGGCCGGCCCGAATTTGCCGTAAGAAGAGAGAGAATAATCGAACTGGAGCAGTTTCAGGCTTACCCCGCCGCCCAGCCGCAGGCCGCCGCCCAGGTCCTCGCCGGAGAGGTAGCCGGCGCGCAGCGACAGGATGCGCCAGGCCTGGTATTCGGCCCCCGCGCAGACGGCGGCGCCAGAATCCCGGGGTTTTTTCAGATCCAGGGAAAAGGTGACGGGATCGCCGGAGACCAGGATAATGTATGAAGCCCCGGCCCGGTACACCGAGGGCGCGGCGTCGGTCACTGAATCGAATTTGAAGCCGCCGCCCAGCGACTGCGCCGAAAGGCCCAGGCCCAGCACACCGCCCCTGACCCTTTTTATCCAAAGGGCGCCGGCGTCAAAAAGCGCCGCGCCGGCAGAAACCGAGTCCAGTTTTTCCCTTGCGTATTTAAGCGAGCCCCCGGCGAAGATACCGGAGCGCCTGTCATCCCAGGGGCCGCCCAGCCTGGCCGCATAGCTTACCGAAGCGGCCATGTCGCCGGCGTCAACCTTGCCGGAATAAACGCCCGAATTATTATAGCCGTCTATGGGCGGGACGTTCAGCATGGACAGCGAACCTGCCAGCACGCCCTTGCCGTTGGCCAGCGGGTGGGCGTAAGCGGCCTGCTGGGAAGTTATTCCTTCAAGCCAGGAATTATAAGTGAAAGCGGCTTCCTTGTAGGCGATGCGCGCCAGAGCGGCGGGGTTAAGCGCCAGCGCCCCGAGCAGATCGCCGTAGCCGCCCGCCCCGGATTCGCCCATCCCGACGACCCGGGGGCTCTGTACTATGCGCAGGAATTCTCCGCCCGCCGTGCCGGCTCCCGCGAAAGAGGGCGCGGGCAGGAGCGCCGGCGCGCAGCAGGCGGCCGCTAAAATTTTAAGCAAAGATCTGTTTTTCATCGCTTTAAACCCGCACTACTTGATGACCACCAGTTTTCCGGTCTTGCGGTTCTTCCCGGCGGTTACCTCCCACAGGTAAACGCCGCTGGCTGCCGGCTGGCCGTCCGAATTCTTCACATCCCATTTGATGTACCCCTCCGCCGTCAGGGGGGTAGCCGCTATATCGATATCCCGCACCAGCGCTCCGCTTATGGTGTAAATCCTGATCTTCCCGGAGATCGGCGGGTTGGTGAACCTTATACCGTCAGCCCAGCTGCCGTATCTTGCCGGATTGCCGGCGTTGGGCCTGAATGGCACAGGGAAGGCGTAAACCGGGCGGACGTCCATATCGGGCAGGGCCATCAGCGCGTAGTCGGAGAAATGGGACACCGGCTGCGAGACGCGCCTGCCTGCCGTATCTATAGCGGCCCCGGTCTGCTTCACCCAAAGGCCGCGCGCTTCGTCCAGTTTCCAGACCGCCAGGTTCGCGGCCCTGAGCTTTGAAGGCGAGCCGTCTATTATCCCGTCCCCGCCGGAGTCGGTGTAGGGCAGCGTGACCATGCAGGAGGAATTAGGCTGCACAGCGGCTCCGGCGCCGTCATACGAGCGCACGCTCACCGAATTCAGGAACTCAGGCGAGCCGGGCAGCGCGGTCAGCTTGGTGTTCGCGGCGATAATTTCCGGCCTGGAGGCGTCGGTAGAGATGGTCAGGTAGAAGTCCTGCGAGTAGGAGTTGGCCGGGATAACCACGCGCACCCGGCGGTCGGAAAAAGCCGCCGCGGTATTGTCGGTGCCTGAATCCATCAGCACGGAGAAATAAACCGTGGTCGCGCCTGAAACAGGCGAGCCGTTTATGTCCACTATAGCCCCGGAATAATACACGGAGAACACGCTTCCCTTTGGCCAGTCGGCCGAGGGGAATATCACAAGCTTCTTCTTATCACCGCCGGAATAGCTGACCGTTACCGGCCAGCCGGCGTTGACCTCGCCGCCCATGTTGTCATAGACCCTCGTTACATTTACGCCCGGGCGGGAAATGCCGGAAGAAATTTCAGTCGAGAAGAGAAGATTCACGCTCTCGTCCGGCGGCTGCCCCCAGAGCGCCCCGTCCATGGCTACGGCGGAGCCTGAGTCGAAGCCGGCCAGACCCTGGTTCACTATCTCGGCGGGGACTAGCGAAAGGTAGCCCGACCAGACCGAAGCCGGGGAGGAGACCATTTCATACGGGCTGGCGCAGTTCTCTCCGACCGTATAGGCGACTTCATAAGCGCCGGTGGAGGCGTAAACAACGGCCAGCGGGGCGTCGGAATAGCGTATATTTTCCCAGCCGCACCGGCCGGGGACCGGCAGCAAGGCCGACACGGACACCGCCAGAACTGCAATAAGTTTGCGTATCATCGTTAAATTGGTGAAACCAGCAACACATCCCGCCGGGCGACGCCCGCCTTGGTTCGCGTACATCATATTATATAATACGAAACGCGCCCGCGTATGTCCTTTTTGTTACATATTGACCTGACGCGGCGCGTTATCGCTCTAGGAAATCAGGGAGTTTTTTCGTCACCTGCCGGAAAAGGCCTGTACGCAGGGTCTGTGCGGTATGCGTATTTTAATACGCAGCCGCAGCTTTCGGCCCGCGGCTTTCCCGGCCCGGGGCTTTTTTATTTTTCCGGCTGAGATAATTTACGGGCGCCTGTGACTTTGCCGGCGTCGGTAAGCCCTTCGACGAAAGCGTTATAGCGCGTCTGCACCGGTTTGTTCCCGCCGAGCCCGGCGGGGTCGAGCGCGTTCCTCACGAAGTCCGCGTTAACCGGAAAGGCGGTGATCAGGTAAGCCTGCCCGGCGGCCGAATCATAAACGGAATAGACAAGGAGGTGGGTATTTCCTCCTGCTTTTTTATTGAACGGCACGAAATCAGTGCGCAGGTCCACCCTGCGCCCGCCGGGCAGCGCTGCGGTTTCGGTAAGGCGCGTCCTCGCGGTCCCGCGCGAGACGAAAGCCCGGGCGGCGCCGCCGCAGCCGGCGGATGCTTTTTCCAGCAGAGCCAGCGCCGCCGGATCGTCTTTAAGGGCGATACCGCCGGCCAGGCAGGTGATATTGGCCAGCAGCGTGCCCTCCGAGGGCGAAGGCCCGGCCGAGCCGCGGGGCAGACCGAGCCCGTCCTCGATGTCAGGCCGCACCCAGCGGGCGCGCTTGAAACCGAACTTGGTGGGCAGCAGGCTGAAGAGGTAGCCGTAGGTATGTTCAAGACCGGCGTGGATTATTTCCCCCCGCGGCCGGGCCGCGCCCAGGCGGGCGGCGATGAAGCCGAGTATCCCGGGCTGCACGATCTCGCCTTTAGCCAGTTCATCGTAGTTTATGCTCTCGCCCCAAAGCTTTAAAACCGCGGGGTTGGCGCGGTCAGCGTCCAGCTGTCTCAATATGCCGGGAGCGCGGGCTGAAAAAACCGGGGCAGGGTTTTCGTTCCTGCCAGCCGCTTCACTCAGAAGGCGGGCGGCGCCGGCCCAGGGGCAGTCCTCGGCTTTTTCCTGCGAGTCCTTTTGCGGACATTCGAAACCAAGGCCAAAAGCAGGTAGCAGCAACAGCGCGGCCAGAAAGTAAATTATTTTCATCAGGCCGCCCGCCAAAAGTCGGCGCGGCTAACCGTGTAATAGCGCGTGCCGCAGGGATAGCCGGGATAGGGTCCGCAATTGGTATTCTGTCCGTCCCGCTCGGCGGGGGCAGTGCTTTTATTCACGGAGTCGGCGAGGTCCTGCAGAGTTTCCGGCTTTGCCGACGCGGCTGGACCTTCGTTTTTCTGCGCCTTTAAGCAGGCCGCGAGCCCGGACAGTCCGACCGCAAGCAGGCCCAGCATGCCGAATTTGGCAACGCGGTTTATCTCCACCTTGGTGAGGCCGGTTTTTGCTCCCAGTTCATAAAACTTTTTCATATATTAACCCCGTATTTCCGACTATACTTGAATTCTAATCAATTTTGAGGCTAAAAAAAAGCCGGCGCCCGTTAAAACAAGCGCCGGCAGTTTTGCTTTAAGATACGGCTTATTTGCCTTTCTTAACAGCGGGCTTCGCAGCCTTTACCGGAGCGGCAACCGGAGCCGGGGTAACGGCAGGGGCGGCGGCAGGGGTCGCTTCAACGGCCGGGACGGCGACCTGCTCGGCGGCGGCAGGGGCTTCGGTCTGTACGGCTTCCTGCTTCTTGCAGGCTACGGCTAACATCAGCGCCACGAGGGGCAGCGCGAACAGTACTGTCTTTTTCATTTGTTGGTTCTCCTGTGAAATTCCGCAGGCTTCACTCTGCCCGCGGTAATATTTGCTAAAGTCAAAAAAAGGCGGACAGCTGAAGTCCGCCCCCTTCCATCCGCTATAGGTTATAACATTTTGCCCGCCCGCCGCAAATTCAAGGCCGTTCAAATCGTCTTTTAAACAGCCAGGCCGCTGCTGTCTCCAGAGTAAGCACGCGGGGGGCGTCCGCGGCCGGCGCAGGCCCGTAAGGCCGGGGGTTCCCGGAAAGAGCATGGGCTGTAAGCCCCCGGCCCAGCGCGAAGGCCGCCTCAAAAGCCGCCGCGGCGGCAAGCCCGTTTTCTATTCCGGCGGCATATTCCGCCGCAAGCCGTCCCTGTATAGCCCACTCCGCCAGCCGGGCGCAGGCCGCGGCCTCCCGCGACGGGTGCTTCTCCGTTTCTTCCTTAAGCGTAAAATATTCAAGCGCGGCGGGAACGCTGTAAAGCGCCTGCTCCAGCGCCGCAGCGGAATTGCCGCCGCCCTCCATCAGCTTCCCTATAATTAGCTCCAGCCCCGCGCCTTCAAGCTCACAGGTAAGATCCGCCAGATGTTCGTCCAACAGGCGCCTGCGCAGCGCGGAGTTGAGGGCCGGTTTTTCGCCGTCTTTCTTAGCGGCGTCAAAACGCAGCGCGGGACGATACGGCTGAAAAAGGAATTCTTCGGCGCTTTCAATTTCAAAGCCGGCCCCGGCCAGCAGCTCCGCCAGCAGCTCCTTTGGAAAACAATAAAGATGGTTCATGCCCGGCGTCTCGGAGCCGTACACCCAGCCCAGCGCCGCCTCTTTAACCCTTCGGTCTCCGGCGAGAAAGAGCTCAAAGGTTTTTTCTATATAGGGGGTCTCTATTCTAAGCGTTCCGCCGGGCTTTAAGACCCGCCAGCACTCGGACAGAAAAAATTTGGTTTTAAAAAAACCGAGATGTTCTACCAGTTGCAGGGCTTTTATCTCTGATACGGAGCAGCTCTCAAATTCCAGGTCATGGGCCGGCATCAGCCTGTCGGCGGCGGAAGCCGGGCTCGAGTCGAGGTTAAGGTATCCTTCAAGACGATTATAGCCGCAGCCTATATTAAGTTTCATTTGTTCTTAAAAGGCGGGGTAAAGATATTCCGCCCCGCTCCGGCCCTGCTCTTCTGCCCGCGCACAAAATAGGCCGTACCGATGCGCCACAGCGTTACCGGCAAGCCGGGGTGGGTAAGCGGCTCCATGCGGCCCAGGCAGGACCTGCCGCACGCCGAGGCCCAGCGCTCCTCCCACGGACAGAACCGGGTCACGGTGGCGTATCGGAAAGGATAATGCCAGGAAAGCGCCAGCCCGTACGGCTCCAGGCGTTTTATTATGGAAGCGTCGTCAACTTCGAAAGTTTTTATGGCGTAGCGGGCCAGGAATTCTTTCGCGTAAGCCTGCGGCATTATTCTCACCCTGTGGGTAAGTATCCGTCCGCAGGAAACCGCTATCTCGTCCCTGAACCGGGCGCGCAGCACTTCCAGCAGGCCAAGATCGTTGACTATCACTTCCAGGCGCCGCTTTTCACGGACGGCCTGAAGTATTTTTTTAACCGCCGCCAGCCCGGCTTCGGTAAGCAGGGGCGTGGCCAATATAACGCGGCCCTTGAAAGCCGCAGCCACGCCCAGCGCCTCCTGCGGCGAGGGCAGCAGCCCGGCGCAGAATTCCGAACCCAGCATGACGGCGCCGTAACAGGCCGGTATTCGAAGCGGCCGCTTTTTAAGGACGGAGGCGTCCAGCGCTAGCGCTTTTTCCATGCGTGCCTTGAAACCGTAGAATAAAGTTTTTCGCCCATGCGGATAAATTCCTGTTCGCCCAAACCTCTTTTTAAAAGTTCCGTAAGCATGCGCGAGAATTTAAAGACCTCGATCTCATCTTTAAAGTTCTCCATGCGCACCATTTTCAAGTACCCGGCTCCGCCGTGATAAAAACCGTAGACCGAGCGCATTTTTTCCGGCGCGTTCGCCTCGGGCATTTTCCACTGCCCTCCGCGGCAGGAGTAAGTGTAGCGACAGGTCTGGATGACGCGCTTCAGGCTCCAGAGCCGGCAGGCGGGGTCGACGTTGACGCAGCAGAAATCGCCGTGGAAGAACACTTCGGTCTCGAGCCCCAGCCGGTTCTTAAGCAGCGGAGCCGCCTCCTCGGGGGTAAGCTGGAAAGGAAGCACCACGCGGCTCGCGCCCAGCTGGCGGAAACGGCGCATGGCGGGCAGGTTGAAGCACAGCGCCAGGCTGCTGACGGTAAGTTTCGCGCGCAGCTTCATGGCGGTCAATTTCTCAAACATGGGCAGTTCGCGCACGATACAGGCGCCCAGACCCTCCTGGTCCAGCGCGGCGACCACGTCGAGGACTTCGCCGTACTTCGGGCCGAAGCAGGGCTGGTTCAACAGGAAAGAAAACCGCTTCCCCCCGCTTTTCGCGAGGCGCACGGCGGCCTTAAGCTCTTCAAGGGTCTGAAAAGACTGCGCGGGCAGGCGGTGGTTGGGCACGGCGGCAAGCCCGCCGTAAAGCTCGTCGGCGCCAAGGCGCAGCATGGTTTCCGCCTCGGCGAAAGTCTTAACGCCGACGACCGTCTTCATCCCCGCCCCGCTGCGGGCAGGGATTCTTTAACCAGCCGGTCCAGGGCGGGGTGCGCGGGAACCCCGGAGGTCCTCAGGCCGTAAGCCTGGCCTTTAAGCAGCAGGGGCCGCGGCAGGCGGGGATGCTCCAGTTTTTGCGTTTTCCCAAGGCAGGACAGCGCGCAGGAAGCCGGCCAATGGCGCTCCCACGGGCAGAACCGGGTAGCGGAAAGATACCGGAACGGGGAATGGAATGAAAATTTCAGGCCTTTAATCCCTTCGAACCTGGACAGCAGCGAAGCGTCGTCCAGCTCCACCCTTTTTACGCCGTGCTCTTTAAGGAAACGGGCGGCAAAGCCCGGCGGCATAACCTTTACCCGGTGGGCGAAAAGCCGGCCCAAGGTCACATTTACCCGGAGGGCGTAGCGCCGCTTCACGGTATGCAGCAGGCCCAGGTCGTTTACCACCACCTCCAGCCTGTTCTTTGCGGACGAGAAAGAAGTTATCACCCTCTCCATCTCGTCAAAGACCGCATCGGTAAGGAGCGGCGTCACAAGAATTACGCGGCCCTTGAATTTTTCCGCCGCCGCGCCGAAATCGGTGCGCGCCGGCAGCAGGTTCTGGCAGAATTCGTCGCCGAGATAAAGCAGATCGAAGCCTTTGAGCGCGGCGGCGCGGACACCGCGGAATTCAGGGGCGCTAATGGCTACGGCTTTTTCTGTTTTCACCTGCCTGTCCTCCCGCCATGCCTGGAGACCGAGAAATAAAGCTTCTCTCCCAGTTTCCGGAAATCTTCGCGGCTCACGCCTTTTTCCAGCAGGGCGAGCATCACCCGCGCCTCTTTCAATACTTCCTTCTGGTCCTTGAAGTCGGTCACCCGTATTATCTTCAGATATTTTATCCCGGAATGAAAAGAGTCGTAGACGATATCCAGCTTCTGCGGCACGTTAGCCTCGGGCATGCGGTGCGGCTTCCCGCCGCAGGTATAGGGAAACCGGCAGACCTGGAAGGACTTAAGCCAGCCGTCCAGGCGGCAGGCGGGGTCCATATTGGGGCAGCAGAAATCGGCATGAAAAAAGATCTCCGTCTCCAGGCCGCGACGGTTGTTTATTATGCGGCCGGCCTCTCCGGGCAGCAGGTGGAAGGGCAGTATCACGCGCTTAACGCCCAGCTTATTGTAATAGTCGAGCGCGCGGGAATTAAAAACCAGCGACAGGCTGCTTATGATGAATTCGGCCCTGAGGCCGCTGTTGTAGAGGTAATGGAACAGCGGGAGTTCGCGTATTATAACCGGGCAGCCGCAGGTTTTCACTATCGCCCTGACCCGCCGGGCGACAGCGGGGTAATCTTTCTCGAAGCAGGCCTCGTTAAGGGCCAGCAGCGCTCTTTTGCCGCGGGCGCCGGCCAGGCGCGCGATGCGGAGGAATTCGGCGTCGTTTTCAAGGCATTGGTCGGCGTCGCGGTGGTTGGGCAGGCCGGGGACGCCGCAGTAAACCTCGGCGGCGCCGTTGGCGAGCAGCCAATCGGCCTCATCGTAAGTTTTAGCGCCTGCCACTATCAGCATGGGGATATTCTATTATAAATCAGCCGCGTCTTCCCGAGAATATGCGGCCCAGGCGCCGGAAGGCTTCCCCGCCCGACGGCCAGGAAATATTAAGACCTGTTTTTCTAAGCGGACTTTTGAGCTCGTCGCGAAAGATTTCCTTCTCGAGCCGGCAGAAACAATACGGGTCGTTGTGCGACACGCCGGTTTTCATGAGCGACATTTCATTGCAGCCGCCCTTGCAGGTTTCTATATGTTCACAGGCGGCGCAATTGAGCCCCGCCTGCTCTTGTTTGAAGCCCCGCGTATAAAGGAAAGATCCCGGGCTGTTCCAGATCCTGAAAAAATTTTTCTGCCGCACATTGCCTTCCATAAATTTATCGTCGTTAATAGCGAGGCAGCCCGTTACGCCCCCGTCGCTGCGCACGCCCGCCACCGAGATCCCGGCCTGGCAGCCATCCCACTTCTCATAAAGCGAAACGTTTTTCAGGAGCGCGGAGTTATAGCCCAGGTCGTGGGCGCCTATTACGGGCAGTTCTTCCGGGCTGTACTCGCGGCGGCAGGCCTCGACAAAAAGTCCCACGGAGTAAAACTCCTCCGGGTCGAGCAGGAATTCCTTCGAAAAGCGGCCGCCCTCGCCTCCGGCGGTCTGCACCTGCCAGGCAATGCCGCGGCCTTTTATCAGGTCACGCAGCTTGGCCAGCTCTCCGATATTGAGCTTGTGGACGGTGGTAATGACGCTGACCGGCAGGCCTTCTTTAAGGCAGCGGTTCATGAAATCAGTGGTTTTCCTGAAAGCGCCCGCCAAACCCCTTATTTTATCGTGCAGAGCCGGGTCTGCGGCGTCCAGACTGACGGCCACGGCGCGCGGTTTAAGCTTTTTAAGCTTCGCAAAAATTTCTTCGGAATGTATAGTGCCGTTGGTGATGACGGACAGCTCCATGCCGAGCTCCCGCACGCGGGCCGCTATTTCAAAAAAATCCTTCCTCAGCAGCGGCTCGCCCCCCATCAGCGCCACTCCCCGGCAGCCGCTCTTTTTCAGATCGGCGCAGAGGTCAAGCGCTTCCCGGGTGGAAAGCTCCTCCGCGCGCCTGCCGCCCGCCGTGGACCCGCAGTGCAGGCATTTTAAATTACACGCCAGCGTAAGTTCCCACACCACGCAGGCAAGATCGTATTTCACAGGAGGCATGACAAATAATACATTTTTTAAGTAACGGGGCGATGCGGTGACCGGGTCAGCAAAACCTTCTTGAGCCCGAAGCTTGCATAGCGCCGAGGGCGAAAGATGAGGGAGGCCACGGTGTGGCCGACCGCGTTTTGCGTTCCGGTCACCGTGCCGCCCCGCCAGGCGCAAACCCGGTCCCGGAGCGCGAAGGACCCCCGCCTTCTTCGACAACACATGAACAGCCTCTTTTTCAGTCTTTTATTGGACGGGCCATAAAGGAAACATATATAATTGATGATATCGCTGTTTCCTTTCCATAAAACTAAGCCGGGTACGGAGAACCGTTTGACCGCCTCAGCGCCAAGAACTGAAACGCAGCCTTTTCTGCCTTATTCGGCTGAAACGCTCTCCTGTTTGCGTGATCTCGCCACGCCGTTCTCGGTGATCAGCGGCGACGGCCGCCTGTCCTTGGTCCCCGGCCTTTCGTCTTCAGCCGCGGTCATACCGGCCTGCCGCCCGAAAAATCTCGGCGATCCCGGTTTTTGCGGCACCCATAACCTGAGATACGCCTATGTGGGCGGCTCCATGGCCAACGGCATCAGTTCCACGCAGCTCGCCGAGGCTTTGGGCCGGGCGGGAATGCTAAGCTTTTATGGCGCCGCCGGCCAGCCGCTTGAGGAAATAGAAAAAGCCATCGACCGTCTCCGGAATGTTCCCTATTCTTACGGTTTCAACCTCATTCACAGCCCGTCCGACCCCGCGCTTGAAACGGCGCTTACGGACTTATACCTGCGCCGCGGCGTGCGGCTTATAGAAGCTTCCGCTTTTATAACCCTGACGCTGCCGCTTGTCCGCTTCCGGACGGCCGGCATCAGCAGGAACTCCGGCGGAGAAATAGAAACCCCGAACCGCGTAATAGGCAAGGTTTCCCGGACGGAAGTGGCCGCCCGTTTTTTCTCCCCCCCGGAAGAGAAGTTCCTGAAGGAACTTGTGTCGCGCGGGGAACTCACCCCCGGGCAGGCCGAACTCGCCGCTAAAATACCGATGGCGGAAGATGTGACCGCCGAGGCTGATTCAGGCGGACATACCGACAACCGGCCGCTGGTAAACCTCCTTCCCACGATAATAGCCCTGAGGAACAGGCTGCAGGAGCGTTACTCATACTCCAGGCCGCTCCGCGTGGGCGCGGGGGGCGGCATAGCCACTCCCGAGGCCGCCGCCGCGGCGTTCATGATGGGCGCAGCCTATATAGTTACCGGCTCGGTAAACCAGGCCTGCATCGAGTCCGGCGCCTCCGGCCTCGTCAAAAAACTCCTGGCCGAGGCCGAGCAGGCCGACGTGGCCATGGCCGCCGCCGCCGATATGTTCGAGATGGGCGTAAAAGTCCAAGTCCTGAAGCGCGGCACCATGTTCGCCATGCGCGCCAACAAGCTTTACGATTATTACCGCGCCTATAACGGCTTTGAGGAGATCCCCTCCGAGATCCGCGCCGTGCTGGAGAAGGATTATTTCCGCGCGCCTTTTGCCGAGATCTGGCAGGGCACGCGCGATTTTTTTCTGCGCAGGGACCCCGCGCAGGCGGAGCGCGCCGACAGAGACCCTAAACATCAAATGGCCCTGGTGTTTCGCTGGTATCTGAGCCGGTCTTCCCGCTGGCCGCTGGCCGGCGACGAATCCCGCAAACTGGATTACCAGATCTGGTGCGGTCCTTCGATGGGAGCCTTCAACGAATGGGCGAAAGGTTCTTTCCTCGAACAGCCCCAGGCCCGCGACGCGGTCACCGTCGCCCACAATTTACTCGCCGGTGCGGCGGCGCTTACCCGCCTGCACGCGCTGCGCTGCCAGGGAGTCTCCGTAGACCCCAGGCTGGCGCGGCAGGAACCGCAGACAAGGGAGCAGCTCTCCCGATTCTTCGCGTAAAAAGAGGCTACCATGAGCGTTAAAGACAAGTCAGTCCAGTCACCCATAGCCATTGTGGGCATAGGCTGCTTATTCCCCAAAGCGGAGAACGCGCGCCGGTTCTGGGCCAATATTAAGACCGGCGTCGACGCCATCACCGAAGTACCCGCCTCCCACTGGCTGCCCGAAGATTATTACGACAAGAACCCCAAAAGCCCCGACCGCACCTACGCCCGCCGCGGCGGCTTCATCCTGCCCGTAGATTTCGACCCGTCGGAATTCGGCCTGGCCCCGAACGCTCTGGAAGCCACGGACAGCGCCCAGCTGCTCGGCCTGCTGGCCGCCAAGATGGCCCTCGAGGACGCGGGCTACGGCCCCGGCCGCGAGTTCGACCGCAGCCGCGTCAGCGTAGTGCTGGGCGTTACCGGCGCGCTGGAGCTCGTTATCCCCCTGGGCGCGCGGCTCGGCCACCCCAAGTGGCGCAAAGCCCTTTCCGAATTCGGCATCGCCGGCGAGGACGCCGAGGCGATCATTTCCCGCATGCAGGAGGACTATGTCCCCTGGCAGGAAAGCTCCTTCCCCGGCCTGCTCGGCAACGTGGTATCCGGCCGCATAGCCAACCGCTTTAACCTCGGCGGAACCAATTGCGTCGTCGACGCCGCCTGCGGCAGTTCGCTGGCATCCGTACACATGGCTTCGCTGGAACTCGCTGCCGGGCGCTCTTCCATGGTGGTCACCGGCGGGGTGGACTGCTTCAACGATATTTTTATGTACATGTGCTTCAGCAAAACGCCCGCCCTCTCCGCTTCGGGCGACGCCAAACCTTTCGACGCCTCCGCGGACGGAACCGCCCTGGGAGAAGGCCTGGGCATGATAGTTCTGAAGCGCCTTGAAGACGCGGTAAAGGACGGCGACAGGATCTATGCAGTGCTCAAGGGCGTAGGGTCTTCCTCCGACGGCAAAGGCAAAGCCATCTACGCGCCCAGCTCAGAAGGACAGGCGCGCGCGCTCAGGAACGCCTACGAAGTGACCGGCGTCTCTCCCTCCACGGTAGAACTTGTAGAAGCCCACGGCACCGGGACTACTGTCGGCGACGGCGTGGAACTGGGCGCCCTGGCGGAGGTTTACCGGGACGCGAAAAAAGAAGGTGAATGGTGCGCCCTCGGCTCCGTCAAATCCATGATAGGCCATACCAAAGCCGCGGCGGGTTCGGCCGGCATCATCAAGGCCGCCCTCTCGCTTTATAATAAAACCCTGCCTCCCACCATTAAGGCGAACACCCCTCTAAAGCAGTTGATGGCCGGAACTACGCCTTTTTACCTGAACACCGAGCTTCGCCCCTGGATTAAAAAGGACCATCCCCGCCGGGCGGCGGTAAGCGCGCTGGGCTTCGGCGGCGCTAATTTCCACGCCGTGCTGGAAGAGTACTCCCCGGAGAAACTGCAGCCGGACTGGGACGGCGACGTGCAGATAGCCGCCCTGTCGGGAGCCGACACCGAAGTCCTGAAGCGTGAACTGAATTCCTGGAAAGGTCTGGACTGGGACGGCATCCGCGTGAAAGCGATGCGTTCCCGCGCCGCTTTCGAATCCTCGGACACCGCACGCCTGACCTTTGTGCTCGAGCGCGAGAAGCAGGACGCCTGCAAGCTCATTGATTCCGCCCTTTCGAACCTGGATTCACAGAAGGCCAATAAGACCTGGACGACCCCGGACGGGATATTCTTCTCCTCCGGCGCTCCTGAAAAGCTCGCCGTGCTGTTCCCCGGCCAGGGAGCCCAGTACCCCGGTATGCAGCGCGACCTTGTCTGCCGCTTCCCCGCGGCGCTGAACGCGATCGCCGCGGCCGATAAAAATTTCGGCGGGGATAAACCTCTGTCCGACTTCATCTACCCCCGGCCCGCTTTCACCCCCGCGGGAAAGCAGGCGCAGGCCGACGAACTGCGGGGAACCGATATCGCGCAGCCCGCGCTGGGCGCGGCGGAACTGGGCGCTTACCGGGTCCTGTCCGGCTTCGGCCTGTCCCCCGACGCTTTCGCCGGGCACAGCTACGGCGAACTGACGGCGCTGTGCGCCGCCGGGGTTTTCGACGAGACTTCCCTGTTCTCCCTGTCAAAACTGCGCGGCAGCCTGATGGCCCGCGGCGAAGGCGACCGCGGCGGCATGCTCGCGGTGCAGGCTGCCCTTGCCGAGATCGAGAAAGTCATGAAGGAAGAGAAGCTCGACCTGATCGTAGCCAATAAGAACGCCCCGGCGCAGTTCGTGCTGTCCGGGAGCACCGGGGAGATAAAGAGAGCCGCCGAAGTTTTCACTAAGCGCTCAATGAAGAACACCGTTCTCCAGGTTTCAGCCGCTTTCCACAGCCCCCTTGTAGCCGGGGCGCAGAAAGAATTCGCCGCGGCGCTGGGAAAGGTGAAATTCAATAAGCCTCAGTCAGGTGTTTACGCGAACAAGACCGGGGCCGCTTACCCGGATTCCGCCGACAAAGCGCGCGAGATACTTGCTTCGCAGCTCGCTTCCCCAGTGGAATTCACGGCGATGATAGAAAAGATGCATGTCTCCGGTTTGCGCATATTCCTGGAAGTGGGCCCCGGCGCGCGCCTCACCGGTCTGACCGCGTCCATCCTCGCGGGCAAGGAGCACACCGCCTTCGCCCTTGATGCCTCTTCAGGCAAACGCTCCGGCATCGCCGACGCTGCCCGCGCCCTGGCCCGCCTCGCCTCGCTCGGCTGCCGCCTGGACCTTAAAACCTGGGAGAACGGCGAAGCCGGCGCGAAGGACGCCCTGGAAAAGAAAGTCTCCAGACTCGCGGTGAAACTTACCGGCGCTAACTACCGTTCTCCCCGCCCCGCTTCCGCTACAAAAAAAGTTATACGGCAGATAACGGCGTTCCAGACGGCACAGCCCCTTCAGGCTCCCGCGCCGTCTTACGCCGTCGCCTCCGACGCCCTGCACATCGCGCAGGAAAGCATGGCCGCACTTCAGAAAATGCAGGAGCAGACGGCTCTGCTGCACGCCCGGTTCCTTGAAGGCCAGGAGGCCGCCCAGCGCTCTTTTCAGGCCCTGGTCGATCAGCAGCAGCAGCTTTTCACCGGCGCGCCGGCCGGACAGCTCCCCGTTTTCCAGTCTGCTCCGGCATACCGGCCCGTGGCGATAACGCAACCCGCGCTGCCGCCGCAGACAGCGGCCGCCAACCACACCGGCGCCGGAACGAACATAGAAAAGGTCCTGCTCGGTATAGTTTCCTCCCAGACCGGCTACCCGGCGGAATCCTTGAACACCGATATGGATATGGAATCCGATCTGGGGATCGATTCCATCAAGCGCGTGGCTATACTTTCCGAGCTTCAGGAAAAACTGCCTTCCGCCCCCCGCATCACGCCGGAGCAGCTCGGCTCCATCCGCACCCTGCGCCAAGTGACGGCCTACCTTTCGGCGGGAATGCCGCAGCCCTCCGCGCAGCCTGCCGCTGAAACAGGGGCCAACGCCGGCTTAACCGTCGCCAAAGTTCTGCTCGAGATAGTTTCCTCGCAGACCGGCTATCCGGCCGAGTCTTTG
>CAIQNV010000081.1 GCA_903873295.1 uncultured Elusimicrobia bacterium | reverse complement strand
GCAAGATTCAGAAGATAAAAAGTATGGCTTGCGGCTTCAGGAATATGGAAAACTTCAAGACGGCCATCTACTTTCACTGCGGAGGCCTAGATCTTTACCCATGCTAAAGCCGGAAGCGCCAATTATATTAAGATAAGTTTTAAGCGGCGCCGGAGCGGGCCGGGATCGGGATAACCCCGGTGTTGCTGACTAAACAGAAATTATAATGAAAATAATCATAAATCTAATAATGGCGCTGGCGTCTTTTTCGACGGTTGCTTTTGCCGGAAGCGCCGCCGTTTCATTTGACGGCGTTTCCAGCAATGCCGGTTTCTCGGTGCAGGAGCTGAAAGAGCGTTCCAAAGCAGATGCCGGGATCCGGACGCCTGTTCCCTCCTCCGCCCCCGTTTCCAATGAACTCACCAGTTTCTGGGCTAACCTGGAGACCGACGGAATGGACAAACTCTGCCGTGTAGCCCAGATAAATATTAATCAGAACGCCAGGCTTGTCAAAGTCGCCGGCTTAGGCGGCGGTATCAGACGGCTTCTGAAGCCGCTCATGAACAAGCGCCTGGTCCTGATCGACGAGATAAACGTCAAGCTCGGCCTTTCTTATAATCATGAAGTGTTCCGGCTACCCGGCTCCGGGCCCCTGTCGATCGGAGTAAGCGGAGGCATTGAGGGCCGGTCCGTGGTGGTCAGGCCCCTTGAAAGCACCAGCTATTGCGAGAACCTGCCCTCCCTCGTAAAGCTTTACGACGTAAAGACCGTTCTTCCCATAACCGCCAAACGTATCCTCGATATGGAGATAGGCGAGATCTGGAAGCTGCCCGTGGTCGCGCGCTACAGCATCAGCGGAAGCGTAGGCCTCCCGGTCGGTCAATTCATCACTATCTCCATCGGCGGAGGGTTCGCTGAAGAGAGCAAACCTTCCTTCAGCCTTTACAAGATAGCCGGGAACGATATCAGGCTGCGCCTGAGAATAGAGCAGGTGACCGTGAGAAGCGCCGGGATCTCCGCCCAGACTATCGCGATCCCGGCGGGGGCCATCGGCCTTTTAAGCGGCGAGGATTTTCTCACTACACTGGTCGACCGGACGGCCGCCGCCCAGATCAACAGGTTCCTGGCTTTCAAGCTTGGCTACGATTATGTCAGGACCAGCGGGCAGAAACTTCTGCTCGAGTTCCATATAGATCCCAATGACGCCGCGCAGTCGGCCAAACTGGTGGAGTTCCTTGAAGGGGATTTCGACTCCATCAGCAAATTCATCGCCCTGGGCCTTAAATTCGACACTTTCAACGAAGACGCCGACGGCCGCGACGGCCTGGGCGATATCGAGGCGCTGGCGGGTTCCGCCGCCGCGGTGGTAGCCGCGCCGGCCGCCTTCGCCGGCTCTGACCATTACAACGGCAGCAGCGGCAACTTCTCCGTCAATGTCCCCATCATCTACTCCCGCCGGGACAGCTGGTCCACGACCTACCACCGCTACCAGACGCTCACGAACGGGGGCTCCGCTGTGCATGTCCGGCAGAACGCCCGCGCTTCCAACAGCGACATGTTCAATATTCCTTTTTTCGGAACGCAGCAGCGGCACAATTCCGACAAGAATATTTCCGTGGTCAATAAAGAGCAGATCGACGGCAGGGTCGCAAAGCCGGTGCTTCTTTACCAGCAGTATGAAGGCCTGATCGGCAAGGGGGCGAACAGCGCCCGCGCCATGCTGCGCAACGCCAACAATGTGCTGCAGTACGCCGGCATGCGCGGGAACGGCGTGACTTACGCGAACGGCCTTCCCGTCGCCGCCATCTTCCCCCTGCTGCCGCCGGCGGACGCCGCGGGCGCCGGCGATGACGGAGACTATGACAGGACTTACAAAGCCGTGATAATGTCGTTCAAGCTCGGCTTATCGGAAACTGCGGTGCAGGACATCGTTTTCGCCGCGCCCGAGCTGATACTCAAATCCTATCTGAACGTTATGCTGGAAACAAAATCTACCCTCGTGAACAAGGTCAAAGACCTGTTCACGGTCGACGAGAAGGGCGAAGTAAGCTACGATCGGGAAGCCGCGGAGAAGCGGCTGGATCCCGGCATCCTGGCCGCGTGCACCAATCCGCTGCGCGTGGTAGAAACTCTGGCCGACGCGGCCGCCGAATTCATAAAGAAGATCCTTGCCGTCAGGGAAGAGACCGCCTGGAAGACACGGTCGGAGCGGCTGGCCGCGGCGGGAACCAGCGGAGAGATGGAATATGAGGACTTCCTGAAGGTGGTCATACAGCTGGTGAACCCCAAAGATATCACGTCCGAGATCTACCTTCATACCGATAAGCGGGTAGAGGGGGAGACGGACGTGACCCAGAACTACACGATCTTCAATAACCGGGAAAATGGCGCCGGCAGCACGCTGGACGAGGTCGCCGCGCTGAGGGACCGCTTCGCCGAACCCACCGACCTGACCGACTGAAAACATAATCGGGAGAAGGTTCGCGCAGGATCCGCAAAGATCCTCCGCTTCAATGCGGGCATCAAGCTTCCAGGCCGCCTGAAAATTTACAAAAGGCGCTACTTACCGCTATAATAACAAGCAGAATATGCTGAAAAGAATTTTAGCGGGAGTTCTACTGGGTTCGGTCTTTTTCGCGGCAGCCTGCGTAACGACGCAGAAGCTCCCGGCGCCGGGCCGGCCGCCGGCCGCCTGGCGCGGGCCGGAGATCTGGGAGCCCGACATAGCCGGCTTCGCGAAAGCCGACGAGGCGGGCTTCCCCCCCGCCAACGCGGTCCTGTTCATGGGGTCTTCCAGCATCAGACTGTGGGACCTTAAAAAATATTTCCCGGGCCTATCCGCAGTCAACCGCGGCTTCGGCGGTTCGTATATCTCGGACTCCGCCTATTATGCCTCCCGGATCGCGGTCCCATACAAGCCGCGGCTTATCGTGTTTTACTCCGGAGATAATGATATCGCCGATAACAAACCCCCGGACCGGCTCGCGGCCGATTTCGAAGGGTTCCTGGCGGCGGCGCGTGAAAAATCACCGCGGCTCCCTGTCATTTACATCTCCATAAAGCCCAGCCCCGCGCGCTGGGCGCTCTGGCCGAAAATGCGGGAGGCTAACGGCCTGATAGAAGCTTCCTGCCTGCGGCAGCCGCCTTGCAGCTACCTGGACGTCGGAAAGGCGATGCTGGACGGAGACGGGAAGGTCAGAACGGAATTATTTATGCAGGACGGACTTCACCTGAACGGGCAGGGCTACCTGCTCTGGTCGGCGCTGCTTACGCCGCTGCTTAACTAGCCTTAAAAGGAAAGCGGATATGAAGGAATATTCAGAACCCAGGATGCACACCGCCGAACATCTGCTGAACCGGACCATGGTGCTGCTTTTCGGCTGCGGCCGGGCGTTCAGCTCCCACATCGAGAGAAAGAGATCGAAATGCGATTATAAATTCACCAGGGAGCTGACCGCCGGGGAAACGGCGGAGCTGGAGAAGCGGGTCAATGAGGCGGTCAAAGCGGACCTGCCGGTAAGGGAGGCCTTCGTTTCCATGGAAGAGGCCGCGGGAAAGTTCGACCTCGGCCGCCTGCCGGAAGGGGCCGGGGACAGGCTGCGCTGCATTCTGATAGGCGACTACGACGCCTGCCTGTGCATAGGGCCGCACGTGAATTCCACCGGGGAGATCGGAGTGTTCAGGATAGTCTCCAGCAGTTTCGAAAACGGCGTCCTGAGAGTAAGATTCAAACTTGATTAAACGCTTCCGGGTTTAGCATGGGTACGGGCCGGGCATGGGGTTGCCCATTCAGCCGCGCAGGAACCGTTGCGCGGTTCCCCCCGAAGCGGGGCCCCCCTCCCCAAAGCGGCTTCAGAGCAACCCCATACCCGGCCCGCGGCTGCTTTACGTCGGCAAGCACAGTTTTCAATCGGACTACCGGGCATTTACCCATGGGAGATCCGGAAGCGCCCTTGATTAAATAACAACTGCCGACGACTCTTTGTTAATATTGACCGCGCGGGGCTATTATGGCTAACATAGGTTTAACATGACCGAGGAAATTCCCCAGCCGCATAAACGCCGCGTCCGCTACAGCGGCAGGAACCCGCGCCGGTTCGAGGACAAGTACAAAGAGCTCGACCCCGCCAGATACGCCGGGGACATCGAGCACATAATAGCGAAAGGCCAGACCCCGGCCGGCATGCACCGGCCCATCTGCGTCGAAGAGATCCTTTCCATACTGGCTCCCAAGCCCGGCGAGGTCTGCCTGGACGCCACGCTGGGCTACGGCGGGCACGCGGAAAAGCTGCTGCCCCGCCTGCTGCCGGGAGGAAAACTTTTCGCGGTGGATGTCGATCCTTTGGAGCTGCCCCGCGCCGAGGCCCGGCTGCGCGGGCTCGGCTTCGGCGAAGACGTTTTTATCGCCCGCAAAATGAATTTTGCCGGGATCCTGGGCCTGCTGCCCGAGGCCGGCGGCGGTTTCGACTGCGTGCTGGCCGACCTCGGGGTTTCTTCCATGCAGCTGGACAACCCGGCGCGCGGCTTTACCTACAAGGCCGACGGGCCGCTGGACCTGCGCCTGAACCCGGCGCGCGGCAGGCCCGCCTCGGAAATGCTTAAGTCAGTTTCCGCCGCGGCGCTGGAAAAGATGCTTTTTGATCATGCCGACGAGCCAGAGGCCCGGGACATCGCCCTGGCCATCAAGGCAAGCCCTCTGCCGGTCGTTACCACGGCGCGGCTGGCGGCCGCGGTAACCGGCGGGCTGAGGAAGCTTCACCCTAAAATGCCGGACAGCCTGATAAAGAAATCTTTGCAGCGGACCTTTATGGCGCTGCGCATAGCGGTGAACGAAGAGCTGAGCGTACTGGACCGCTTTCTGGAGATCCTGCCCTGGTGCCTGAAGCCGGGAGGCCGGGTCGCCATCCTGTCTTTCCACTCGGGGGAGGACCGCAGGGTCAAGAAGGCTTTCGCGCGCGGCGGTGAGGCCGGGATCTACTCCGGCACGGCCGCCGCTCCGGCCCGCCCGTCGCCGGAAGAGCGCCGCGGCAACCCCCGCTCCGCCTGCGCCAAACTGCGCTGGGCCATCCGCTCAGCGGCGCCGATGCGGTAGCAGCCGGGCACCTTTAGCCGCGCCGCTATTCCCGGGGCCCGATGAGGTGCCGGACCGCGACCGAGGCGCAGGCCATGCCGAAGGCGCCGGTGACGAACCCCGCCGTGCCCAGCACGATACTTTTCTTGGTGCAGCTCTGAAAATCGTTCTCGCCCTGCGGGCATAAGCAGCCGGCTTTGCAGTCGGTGAGCTCCACCGATTCGTGGGGCTTCCTGTGCTGCTCCAGGGTGCAGACGGCCGGAACGCCGAAATCCCCTTTTTTCGGGAAATTATATTTTTCGCGCAGAATATTGCGCACCGCCCGCGCAAGCGGGTCCAGCTCCGTCCTTCCCAGGTCCATGACCCGCACCTGGGTGGGATCGAGCCGGCCACCTGAGCCGGTGGAAACCACCAGCGGGATCTTGTTTTTCAGGCAATAGTCGATCAGGAAACATTTCGAAGTAATATGGTCGATGGCGTCTATAACGAAATCCGGCCGTTCGGCCATCATGGCTTCGCAGGTGGTATCGTTAAAGTAATTCGCTATGCCGTCCACGCGCGCCTCGGGATTTACAAGGCGCAGCCGTTCGGACAGAAGCAGCGCCTTATGTTTGCCTATGGTTCCGCTCAGCGCCTGGAGCTGGCGGTTGAAGTTCCGGATGCAGACGGTATCGAAATCCACCACCGTTATTCTCCCCACGGCCGCCCGGGCCACGGTTTCCGCGGCCCAGGAGCCGACCCCGCCGCAGCCGATGACCATGACGTGGGAGCTTTTCAGCTTTTGCATCGCCTCCGGTCCCACCAGGCGCGTCATGCGGTCAAAGCGCCGCTCG
Organism: uncultured Elusimicrobia bacterium; assembly: GCA_903873295.1. Lineage (GTDB taxonomy): Bacteria > Elusimicrobiota > Elusimicrobia > Elusimicrobiales > UBA9959 > UBA9959. The sequence goes on along the minus strand of CAIQNV010000081.1, from coordinate 23,298 downwards.
GGGTCTTCCATCTGCGAAAAATTTACAGGCTCATTCATAGTGCTCCCTAATTCTAAAAGCAATTAACGCCGTTAGCCGAGCTTAGCCGCTTTAGCGGCCAAAGACATTTTTTGCTCCACAAAAAGTTTAAATTTGGTCCTGAAATTTTCTTCCGAGAACCTGAGACTGTTGGCCCGGCATGCGGCGGGGTCGAAACCGAGCTTTTCAAATTTATTAACGGCTTCGATCAGGCTCGCCTCGGTCTGGTCGCGGAAAAAAATACCGGTAAGCCGCTCCGCTGCCGTTATCCGCTCATCCGCGAATTTCCCGCGCACGGTTTCAAGCAGCCCCCCTTTCCCGTAAGCTATTACCGGAGTGCCGCAGGCCTGCGCCTCAAGCGGGGCTATCCCGAAATCCTCTTCCGCCGCGAAGACGAAAGCCCTGGCTTTTTGCAGGCACTCCGCCAGCGCCTTATTGTCCGGATGCAGCCTGAACTCAACATTAGGCCCGGCCGCCTGTTTTACTTTCTCCAGGTCGGGCCCTATGCCTACGACCACAAGCCGCCTGCCGGGCATGGCGGTGAACGCTTTCACTATCAAGTCCACTTTCTTATACGGGACCAGCCGCGAGACGGTAACGTAAAAGTCCTCTTTTTTCCCGTTAAGCGTAAAAAAGTCCGTAGCCACCGGCGGATAGATAACCTCGGAATCCCTGTGGTACGCCCTTTTGATCCTGTCCCGTATATATTCGGACAGGGTGGCGAAATGGTCTACCCGCCGTGAATTCCTGGCATCCCAGCCCCGCACCCAGGAAAGCAGCGCCCTTGCCGCAAAACCTTTTACCCCGCTGTCCAGGCCGGTCTCTTTAAGATACTGCTCGCGCAGGTCCCAGGCGTAGCGGAAAGGCGTATAGCAGTAACAGAGATGCAGCTGCCCGGGCTTAGCGGTCACGCCCTTCGCCGCGGCGTGGGAGCTGGAAATAATAAGCTCGTAGGAAGAGAGGTCGAATTGTTTCACCGCGAACGGCATTAAAGGCAGGTAATTCCTGTATTTTTTATCGGCGAAAGGGAGCTTCTGTAAAAAAGACGTTTTGGCTTTTTTATTAAGAAGAAAATCTCTTTCTCCGGCCGGGATGAAATCGAGAAGGCTGAACAGATCGGCCTCAGGGAAAAGCCTTAGGATCTGCGCAAGGGTATTTTCCGCGCCGCCGCGGCTGATCAGCCAGTCATGAACAACGGCTATTTTCATTGAACTACCGCTTCTTTAAATATTTTTAAATGCTCAAGCGCGGAGCGCTCCCAGCTGAACCGCTTTGCCCTTTCCAGCCCGGCCGCCTTCATCTTTTTCCTGAGCGCCTCATCCCGCGCCACCTTCAGAATTCCCTGCGCGATGCTTTCAATATCCAGAGGGTCAACGTAAAAAGCGGCATCCCCGCACACCTCCGGCAGGCTGGCCGCGCGCGAAACGACCACCGGGCATCCGCAAGCCATCGCCTCAAGCGGCGGAAGGCCGAAACCTTCATAATAGGACGGATAGGCGAAAAGCGAGGCGAGATTATACAAAGCCCCGAGCTCCGCGTCGGGAAGATAGCCGAGGTAAACGACGTCTTTTTTCACTTTGGCTAGTAGCTCCATTATCTCCCCGTTCTCCCAGCCTTTAAAGCCCGCGAGGACCAGCTTGAATTCCCCGCGCAGCGCTTCATCCAGGCTTATATAGGCCTTCAGCAGACTTAAAAGATTTTTTCGCGGCTCCAGAGAGCCGACAAAAACAATAAAGCTTTCCGGCAATGAATATTTTTTCCTGACCGCGGCCGCCTCGCCCGGCGCATAGGGCCGGAAGGCCGCCTTGCTGAAACCGAGAGGGATGGTTCTGATCTTATCCGCCGGCAGGCCGAATTTATTTATCGCCTCTTCTTTTATAAACTCGGCCGCCACTATTATTTTATCGGCGCGCCCGATATTTTCCCAGAAATGCTTTTCAAAATAGGCCGCCCTTTCCTTCGGATGCCACTCCGGATAAAGCTTAAACGAAAAATCCATTACTGTCACCACCGTACGCCTGGCCCGTATTTTAAGCGGGATATAATTAGGTTCAAAATAAAGCTCAAAAGACTCCGGATTTAAAGAAGAAGCGTTATTATTCAGGCGCCGGGCTATTTCCCCGCCGAACGGGATCTTCTTCACAAATTCTTTTACGCCGTTCAATATGCCTCTGTATCTTCCGGCGTAAAGACTTTTCGAGAAATATCCGTAATAATAGCGATAGTCGTTCTCGGGCGCGAGACGCGCCAGCTCTTCGGCTATGTGGTAAGTATAATTCCCAACGCCAGTCAGCGGAAACAGCAGCGGTGCGGCGTTGATCGCTATTTTCATGAGGCTTAATTGCAGCTCTGATAGGCCTTGGTCACGGTCACGGCATCCCCGGTCATTTTGACGCGGTGGTCCTCTATCCAAATCGCCCTGTCGCAAATTTCCCTGACGCTATCCATGGAATGGGAAATAAACACTATTGTAACCCCGCTTTGTTTGAATTCCAGTATTTTGTTCATGCATTTTTTCTGGAAGTCCGCGTCGCCGACCGCAAGGACTTCGTCCAGCAGGATTATCTCAGGCTCAAGATGCGCGGCCACGGAGAAGCCGAGCCTCGCGAGCATTCCGCTTGAATAGGTCCGGATAGGCTGGGTTATGTAACCCCCAAGGTCCGCGAATTTGATTATCGCGCTAATTTTATGAGCCACTTCTTTTCTGCTTAAACCCAGCAGCACACCGTTAAGAATAATATTGTCTATGCCCGTCAGATCGGGGTGGAACCCTCCCCCCAATTCCAGAAGAGGCGCCACTTTCCCCTTAACCTCTACAGTTCCGGACGAGGGGCTTAAAACGCCCGCCATCAGGCCCAGCAGCGTGCTTTTTCCCGCGCCGTTGCGGCCTATTATGCCGACGGTCTCTCCGGAATTGACCTCGAAAGAGATCTCTTTTAACACGCAGTACTTGGAGTCTCTTATCTGTTTTATCGCCTTCGGCAGGCGGAACAGAAAATTCTTGAACCCGCCGGTCAGGCCGTGGTAAAGCGTGTAATTCTTGGTCACATTCCTGAAGGTTATTACGGGCGTATTCATATGACCTCGCCGAATTTCCACGAAAGTTTTTTATAAACCGCCGACCCCAAGCCGAAAATAACCAAGCCGTAGACGATACTTACAGTCAGATGCCGCGGGTCCAGCGCGCCGTTAAGAAGCAGGTTGCGCCAGTTGATCATCAGGGAAGCCAGCGGGTTCAGGTAGATCAAACTCCTGTATTTTTCCGGGACCATCGATTCCGCATAAACCACCGGCGTGAAATAAAACAGCAGCGTAAGCGCTATTCCGGTAAGGCGCTCAAGGTCCCTGAAGAACAGATTGACAGAGGAAACGATGAGAGCCATCCCGTAGGTAATTAAGAACTGGATCGCCAGCAGGAGCGGGATCCCGTACAGCCAGGAAAGACCGGGAGACTTCCCGTAAAAAAGCATGAATACGACTATCACGGGAAGGGAGAATAAAAAATGGGCCATATCCTGCAGAACAGCCGCGAAAGGAAGAATATTCCTGGGGAAATTTACTTTTTTGATAATGGAAGCGTTGCCCAGAAAGGTCATCGGAGCCGTGCTGACCGAATTGGCGAACCACTGCCAGGGAAAAAGGCCGGTTATCAGGAACAGCGTGTAATGCTCCATCTGTATCCGCATCACCACCTTGAAGGCGATAAAGAACACGAAAGCGAAGGATAGCGGGTGCAGGATCGACCACAGGTAGCCCAGAGAGGTGCTTTTATACCGCACCTTCATTTCTTTCAGGAACAGCACGATTATCAGGTCGAGATAATGGCTTGATTTTGGCTGGTTCTTCATAAGCGATTCTCTTGCCGCGCTGACAGGCGCCCGAAGTAAAGGGGCCTTTACCTGGCGCCCTCCCGGTTCAACACCACGCCCACGGTTTTAAACAGGATAACCGTATCCAGCCACAGGCCCCAATTCTTAACATACCAGCTGTCCAGCGAGATCCTATATTTGTAGGTGGTGTCGCTGCGGCCGGAAACCTGCCACAAACCCGTAAGCCCGGGGGGTACCCGGAGATAAAAGACGGCGTCCCCGCCGTAATATTTTTCCAGCTCCTCCGTCACTACCGGCCGCGGGCCGACAAGGCTCATCTCGCCGCGCAGAATATTCAGCAGCTGCGGCAGCTCGTCCAGCGAAGTTCCGCGGAGAAACCGGCCGACGGGGGTGACGCGGGGATCGCTGGCGAGCTTATAGGTGTCCTCCCATTCGCGCCGGGCCTGCGGATCGCGCCGCAGCAGCTCCTGCAGCTTCGGCGCGGAGTCACTGTACATCGTGCGAAATTTATAGCAGTGGAACAGCCTGCCGTTCTTCCCCACGCGCAGCTGTCTGTACATGGCCGGCCCGACGCTGCCCAGCCTGATCAGCGCGGCTATGCACAGCATGACCGGCAGCAGCGCCAGGAAGATCAAGGCAGCGGCCCCGTAGTCCAGCACCCGCTTGGACGCGTAAATGAAAGGGTTCGCTAGGTTGTTCTTGATCTCTATTATCAGGGTCTGTTCGCGGAAGAAATGCCGCAGTTCGGTGCCGGAAACCGCGATGCCGCCTATATCCGGGATATAGAGCGTATTTTCCGCCTTGTGCTGTATGTGGTTGACAAGGCTGGTAAGCTCCTCTTTTGAAAGCTCCGGCTTGGCCACGATAACATCCTGAGCTCCCGAGCTTTTGATATAGCGCTCTATTTTCTCCAGACCTTTATGCGCCCGGAAGCCGGGAGGCAGCTTTCCTGAACCGGCATTATCCACGAAGCCGGCTATTTTATAACCCAGATTGGGCTCGTTTATAATGGCCCTGTAGGCGTTCACCGCCGCCTCTCCGGAGCCCGCTATTATAACTTTGCGCAGCAGCAGGCCCGCCCTGTAAAGAGCTTTTTTCGCCCACAGCCGCATGACCGGAAACAGAATTATCGAGAGCGCCAACATCGCGCCCACCAGGATGCGGGAATATTCCTGCCCGCGCTTGGCTATGAACAGTATCGCCAGTATCGCCGCTGAAGCCATGAACGACGATTGCCATAGGAACTTTATTTCATCCCAGAACGTGAAGCGGCGCGAGTAGCCTTCTTCATACAGCATTATGAAGAGCCAGACGGCGAACATCCACCAGTAGCTGCCCGGGTTGTAATCGTAGCGCGGCAGGTTTTTGAATATTAAAGGGAAAAGGACGCGGCGGGTAAAAACCGCCGCCTGGAAAATGATAAAAAGCGCGGCGAAGTCGGAAACAAAAAGGGCAATTAAGCCTAGTCGGTTCTTTAACTTCGGCAGGGAGTTCATTATTGATAATTATAACATAAGGCCCCATTTGCCCTTATGCCGCGGCCTTCCGCCTAGTCCCTGCCTCTGCGGGTCGGGAGCGCGGAAAAACCTATGATAAGCGAGGTCATCAAGGTAATGCCGCCGATCAATATCAAAGCCCTGGACAAACTCACTCTTCGTTCGCTAGTAAGAAGTTCGCTTCTTGTCCGCGTCCCGGTTTAGCCCCCGGACCGTTTCCGCCGCGCTAATTTCCAACGAATGAATCGCATAGTCGCCCGGGACGGCGCCGGGATCAAGACGGAGCCGGCCGAAGATCCCGGCCGGCAGAGATAATTCCACGATTTGGCGGCCCTTGGTGATGGCAACGCTGACGCTGTTTTGCTCTGAGTAGATCCGGCGCCTGCGCGTTTTATAGAAGAACTGCAGCCGGGTCGCCGCCGGCGCGGTAAGCTCTATTTTTATAATCATGGGCTCGGGACAGGTATAAATCGGCAGGAGAAGCTGCGGGTCGTCACTGGTGACAGTGAAGGACAGCCCGTCGCCTGCCGACCGGCACGCAGAGATATTGGCCGTCGGCCGCAGGCTGGCAAATCCTGCGGCAGGAGACATCTTGACCGGCTTTCCCGGGATCAGCAGGAGGCCATCAGTTGTTTCATTAAAAGTCCCGGAGAAGAATTGGCGGTCGTAATAACGGCAGGTTAGCGTGCCGGCGGCGCCCAACAGCAGAACAAGAATACCGGTCGTAATAAGCGGGGGGATGTATTTTCCCCGGTTACCCAACTGTAATGAGCGGTTATAAAACAAAGCGAAGAAAGCGGGAGCCACCGGGAAAAAATACCGGCCTTGCAGGCCCCTGATCTCAGCGGCACCGACCGGGGTCCACGTCAGGTATTGCATAGTTACAACAAGAACACTTGTTCCGATGGCGTAGACCCAGAGAATACCCTTGCAGCGGCTGGTAATATCGGCATCCGGGCGGTTTTCCAGGATACTGCAAAAAAACAGCAACCCTAGGCCGCTTTGAACAAAAATCCGGGGCAAGGGCGTGTCAAGCCAACCGAGAATGCCGATAAACTGCCAGGACAGTCCGTTGAACTGGTTGATGGCCGTCCGCCCCAGAATTTCTACATAGCGCGGAATATCAGCGAGTATGAACCGAAGCTGCCGAAGATGATCGGTATCGGGGAACGGGCTCAGCCGTGTTTCCAGCAGATGCAGATTTGCCGCGACATCGCCAAAATACGACCAGGCCGCCAGCGCCAGGATATTGGCGCCGACCAGCAGAGCAAAAGCCGCGAAATAGCGTTTCCAAGAACCCAATTTAACCATTGGGATCAGCAGGAACAGGCCGAGTGCAGGGAAATAGGCGGTTTTTGAGAACGATAAGAGAACCGTTACCGCGGTCAGCGTCAATAACTCTTTTTTCCCAACGCCCTGGGTCCGGTCAAAAGCGCATCTGTAGAAACCGGCTATTGTCAGAAACGCCAGGCCATTGGTCACGGCGTCGGCGCTCATCGATGCGGCCTCGAACAGCGACATAGGGATCAGCGCCAGCAGCGCCAGCAGCCATGGGTAAACCGGGGTCAGGCGGATCGCAGCAAAAACCAAAATGCCCCAACACGCCAGGTTAAATATCCTCCCTAAATAAAGAAGCGCGACGGCCGGAAGGTTAAAAGTTTTCCCGATCCGGATCCCCACGGCCTGGGGCAGATAAGGAACAGGCGAATAGTGAGCGGTATTGGGGAAAGACGCGAACTGACGTTCATCCGGCTTTAGCGGCTGGCGCCAGGAATTCAAGAGGTCCTCCAACAACATACGTTCTCCCGGGACGAAAATCAGCGGCACATAAGTCCTCACCGCCTGTACAAGGCTGGCGGGCACCCGCCCCCCGATATCGCCCTCCTGTTTTACCGAAGTAAATTGCCCTTCCGAGATCTGGAATGCCCGATAAAAGTGATTCGGCTCGTCCGGGACCTGGAACGGGGGCGTGAGGAAAACGAACAGCAAGCCAAAAGCCGCTGCCAGAGAAATAAATACTTTATCGGGGGAAGGAAATTGCATAGTATACACCGGGGGCGAATCCGCTTATTGCGACACTATTGAAAGTCATCAGCTCTCCTTAAATCGTTAGGTGCGCTGCGCGCAAAGCGCAAAACTCGGACCATTTTGGTGATCTTGCGCCTCAAATGAGATATCAATGCGGTTGTAACCGCTGGCTTTGAGATAGTTGAGAATCGACTCGCGCGTCAGCCACCGGCTGGTGGGAGCGGAGCCGCCGCAAAACCCGCGCCAGCCTAAAGCGCTGTTATATGCCTGCTCAGCCCACTGATAGCGGGCGCCGTCCTTTTCGACGTCCTGCAGCGCCCGGAATTTAGAGCGCAGGTCGGGTCTCGCCTTAATGATAGCGGCATCGTAATAATGCGTCCAAATAAAAAGCTTATCAGAAACCTGCGACATTTGCTTGATGAGTTGAAGCGGGTCGAGCATATGATACAGTACGCCGCTGGCAACAACTATCTCATAGCGGGCGCTGTTTTCGCCAAAAAAGCTCCTAAAATCACCATATCTGAATTTGACCGCGTTTAAATCGAAGATCTCTTTAATACATAAGCATTTTAAAAACGCGCGGCTATTGGACTCGATCGCGACAACTTCTTTTACTCCCAGTTTTTGCATCATATAGGAGTGCCCTCCCTCAAGCGGCCCAAGTTCGAGACAGTTTTTTCCGGCGAACCCTCCCAGGATATCCGCGGCCCAATCAATTCGCGCGTCCTCAAAAAGCGCGGCCTGGCCGGGCGCGGTCACGAGTTTACTGCCTGCGGGGAGGCGCGAAGACCATTCGCCGGGAAATATGTCAAGTATGTTTTGTGGACTGGGTGTTTTGGCCGTGTAAGCGTCAAGAATATCCATAAGTCTCCATTTTTAAGTTGCGCATATTGCGGGATTTTTATCCGGGGATATAGTGAATTTAAACCCGCGGCGGCCAGGCAAGGCTGAAGTCCTCATGCTTTAAAGTCAGATTCGGACTGTAGGAGGGGTCGTTTAAGAGCTTATCGCCCCAGTGCTGCATCATGTACTGCACCTCTTTGGAAAACCGCGCCTGCTTTTCCGGAGTATCCTCTGATCCGCGGGTTGCCGACTCGTGGTGGTACAACTCGGCATAAGGCGTCCAGATATTGCGATACCCTGCCTCACCCACACGCAGACAGAAATCTATGTCGTTATACGCCAGTTGAAGAGCCAGCTCGTTAAATCCCTCTACTTTCTCATACAACGACTTCCGGATCACCAGACAAGCGGCGGTCACAGCTGAAAAGCTCTGAATCAGTCTGGCGCGCCCGAAATACCCGTGCATAAAACACGGCAAATGCTTGTGCGCATGTCCCGCTACGCCGCCCAACCCCAGCACGACTCCGCCGTGCTGGAGCGTTTCGTCGGGATACAGCAGTCTCGCCCCGACGCAGCCGACTCCGGGGCGCAAAGCATGGCTGACCATTTCCGACAGCCACCCGGGCGAAATTACCTCGAGATCGTTGTTGAGCAGCCCCACGACCTCGCCCCGCGCCAATTTCACGGCGGCATTATTCAACGCCGAAAAATTAAACGGACGCCCGTCAGCCACAACTCGAATTCTCGGGTTACCTTGCAGTTGCTTCAGACCTTGAAGCGCTGCCGCGTCATCCGAACCGTTGTCAATTATCAGAATTTCGTAGTTTGAATAAGACGTCCTGTTTAAAATGCTCTTTATGCAGGCTTCAAGCAGCTTCTGCTGGTTCCGGGTGAGAATGATCAGGCTCACCAACGGCGGGGCATCGGGCAATGCATACCGGATTCGATACATCCCGCAATCCAGCAGTTCGGCGGAGGCATTAACCCCTTCTCGGATAAAATGTTCATCCAGCGCTTTTTTCCCCGCCTGGTAAGCATAGGGTTTAGCATTCATATCCTGCGCCGTGCTTTCCGCGTGCGCGCGCCAGTGATATAAGATCCGGGGAATGTGGCGGATCTGTCCTGGTTCCATGCGTTCGACACATCTTAATGCCAGGTCGTAATCCTGGGAGCCCTCCAACCCCTCCCGGAAGCCGCCCAGCTCACGTACAAGCGCGGCATTATAGGCGCCGAGATGCGAGATCATATTCTGTGAAAAGAACAGGTCCATATTCCAGTCACACTTAAAATACGGATCAAAGCGTCTCCCGTTCTCGCTGATCTTGTCTTCGTCGGAGTAGATCAATCGCAGCCCGGGATTCCTATTGATAGCCTCGGCCACCCGGAATAATGCCTGCTCCGCCAGCAGATCGTCATGATCGATCAAAGCGATCCATCCGCCCGTGGCAAGAGAGAGCGCGCTGTTGGAGGCGGCAGAGATATGTCCGTTCGTCCGACGTATAATAATTTTTATCCGCCGGTCTTTTTTCGCATACCGCTCCAGGATCGGGCGGATGGCTTTATCAGTTGAGGCGTCATCGGCAATGCATAATTCCCAATGCGGATAGATCTGCCCGCGCACGGACTCGATCGCTTCGATCAGCCATTTCGGACTGGGATTGTATACCGGCATCACCACGGAGATAAGCGGTTTGTCCGGCAGTATTTCCGCCAGCGCGCGCAGCTCCGCGCGGTTTTCCTTGGTAAGCGTATCATAGAGTCGGATCCATTCAAAATAATCGTTGCGGTCATAGGCTGACAAAGCCCCGTTTTCGCCTGTAACTCGCGACTTTAAAAACCTCAGCCTGTTACACACGCCACGCCATCCCTCACGTTTAAACACGCCACAGGCCTTATACGCGGCACGTCCGAGACCGCCGGCGCGTCTTTTCCCTAATATAAGGACCCTCCATGATAATTTTAATTTAGACATAAATACTGTTATTGGAACACCGCTGCGGCTCGCGGCTTTCTGGTCCGCTGGACTCTACACAGTTCAGAATATAAGCATGGTTTTGATCCCCGCTTTGCTTTAAGCTACTGACAAGCAACATTCCCTTCAGGGATCTGTTTTTTTAATTTTACCGATCCCGAAATATAATGACGCTGCTTTAAACAGAGAAATAAGAGGTGCAACCCGCATAAGGAACCTCCATTTTCTCGACTTGTAAATGCACTGCAATTCATTCCGGGCCGCGTCACGCTCCGCCAGGGCTTGCCTAAGGCCGGAGGCTTCGCGCTTTAGCTCGTCCAATTCACAACGCTCTGATTGCCGAGAACCCAGTGCGGTAAAATAATTTATCAACTGAAGTTTCTCCGGGGAATCGGGCTCGAGCCATTCCAGCCGCTTTTCTTTTGGCGCGTTATTTAACTGCAGCACGCCAAGCCCCTGGGAATGCGAAAATTCCAGATTGTCCGGGTAACGCGTTTTCAACTCTTCCCATAATTGCACAACCCCGAAATTTCTCTCCCGGACATTTATGTCATGAAACATTACCAGGGCGCCTGGGGCCAGTTTAGGCAGCCAGGTTTCAAAATCACGGCGTACCGCCTCGTAGGCGTGAAACCCGTCAATATGCAGCAGCCCTACGGATCCCGCCGCGAAGCAATTCAGCGCGTCATCGAACGTCATCCGCAGCAACCTTGAGAATCCCGAATAATGTTCCAGGTTATGCGCGTTCACTTTGATGAAAACGTCTTCGCCGTATCGCTCCGTATGCTCATCGCCCTGCCAGGTGTCGACAGCGCTGCATTTGGTCGGAATGCCGGCTTCCAGAACGGATTGACAGAATGAGAAATATGAATTCCCGTGCTGAGTACCCAGCTCGACAAAGATCTTCGGGGAAAGAGCCCTGATCACCCACCACGCAAAAGGCAGATGCCCGACCCAGGCGCCCGGAGATTCAAGCGAGTCAGGTGAAAATGAGGCGGCTGCTATCAAACTATCCTTGTTCATACCATTTTTTCTAAAGTGACACTCTGCACAGATCCATCATTTTAAAATATCGAAAGCCTTTCTAGCTAAAACCAATACGAGCATCGTGAGCCGCAGCGGCAACAGGAAAATGAAGCCGAATAGAAGCCTATGCGGTTTGGGCAGATACGGAGCAATCTCCCTCGCGCCATCAATACTTCTACCATATAACTCGTTGCCGGCTTTGTACATAACCAAAGCCTGGCGAATAAAATCCCAAAAGAACCTCTGGGAGATCCTACGCCCCCTAATTTGGTCGGTGCCGTTGTCCGTATAGTTTTTCAGGAGCTTTCTCCAGTAATAAGCGCGACTCTCCAGCATCCGGTATGAAAAGCTGTAGTTGTCAGCGTACAATCTCCAGCGCAGAGTCGGCACGGGGAGATAGAATATTCTACTCTTCTCAAACAACCTCAGAAATAAGTCATCGTCCTCATACCCGGACAGATTTTCATCGAACCCCCCAACTTTTTCCAAGATCTCCTTCTTAATCGTCATCAGGCCGGGCATGACAAAAACGTCTTTAAATAAAATATCTTCGATGGACTTTTTGGGATGTGGCCAGCCTACAAAAAGACTTTGGTGGATTCGCCCTTTGACGATATTGCCCTCCTCATCGATGGTATCAGCATCGGTGTACAGCACATCGATTCTGGTATCGCCCAACCATCGGACAACCTGCTCTAATTTGTCAATATACCATTCATCATCCTGGTCAATGAACGCAATATATTCACCGTTACAGACTTTCACTCCAAAATTCCTGGCGCTCGATTGCCCGCCATTTTTCTTGCTGTAATAATGGGAGTGCAGATCAGGCCTCCCTGACAAGAAAGCCTCGTATACCTGGCGTGAGTCATCCGTTGAACCGTCGTCGACGACAATCAGTTCGACGTTCTTGTAGGTCTGATTAGCGATGCTTTCCAAAGCGTTGAGGAAATATTTCCTGTCGCTCCGGCAGGCATTATAGATGGGCATGACCACCGAAATGAGCGGGTTATCGACATTGGCCCCGGGTATTTTCAGTTCTTCCCCCATGAATCCCTGTAATATTTCCGATTTCCCATCCTGCAAGTAATTCATGCCAAAAAGACGAGCTAGCCGCCTTCGCAGCCCCATACCCCTAATGATACAATGCGAACCCCTTACACTCTGCCGAATCCTCCGTAAAAAAATATTCGCCATGCCATCTACCTATAGAAAACCTAATTCCGGCTACAGCAAATTCCCTGCTTATTTTGCAATTCCGGCCGCCGCATAAAATTCACAAAAACCTATCGATATAATACAAAAAGCCGGGACGGTTTTATTAACCCTGTTGATATAGCCTATCTCTTCGGCGTTCACGCCGCGACCACGGCGAACTGGATAAAGCGCGTCAACCGCCGCTGCTCTTTAACCTCGAAGTAGCGGTCCGCTGAGTATTCACGCACCTCCCCCCCGATACGTGACGGGAACTGGCCGGCGTCGAACAGCGTCAGGCGGTCAATTCCGCTTTCGCCCGCCAGCAAGCGCTTAAAAACCGCGGCGGTTCCGATGCCGAGAGGGGAAACCATGCCGGTTCCGGTAATGACCACTCTCCTTTTATTATTTTCCACAATTCCTCTCAACGTAGTTTTCGGAATTACTTGGATCGGCAGTCTTGTATAACTAAAACAACGGTGAATGCGAATTCGTCGCAGGCAGCCATGATCCCGTTTTCAGATCCAGAAAATAGAGCTGATCCGTATCCAGCTTATAGCGCTGAACCCAGCGTTTTAAAGACGCGGCATATGCCGGCTTATCAACCTCAAATATCCCGTCCCAGCCCGGGGGGAACTGTCCGCTATAACCGTTAATGGTGCATAAGTTATATTTTTGGGCGATGAGCATCGCGTCGAGCTGGGCTTCGCAGGGGAATTGCCTTGATCTTTCATCCGGCAGCACCGCAAAAATTTTTGCCTGCGGCGGCGGAGGGGAAATGCCGGCAAGCATGGCCTGCTGCTGCCCTTTGCTGTAGTTGGCAAGACTTCCGGTATTGAACTGTTCGCCCAGGAGCAGCAGGCAAAAAACTGCTGTCGCAGCGAAACAGGCGCCCCTCTTTACAACCGACTGTATCCGGCCCGCGGTGCAATTTATAACCTGATGCAGCCCGATAGCGACCACCATGGCAAGAGGAAAAGCCAGCATATGCTGGAAGCGATATACCGCGCGAATAGCCCCGGCACCCGGAACAAGTTTTGAAACCAGCCACCAAAGCGAAAAGCCATGGATTTTCAGCATCAGCAGCCATGCCAGCAAGATCACAGCGCTCAGACCCGCCGCCAGCACCGCGAGTTTTTCATTGCCATCAGCCGCCCTTCCGTCAATAATTATTTCATAAAAGCCGTTTTGCGCCGCGGCAAGCCGGTAGTGTCTCGTTTTGCGGAAGTAATAAGCTGAGAATCCCAGATATGTCATAAGCAGGCCGACCGGCAATCCTTTTATTAATTCATGAGCCATCGGCCTCGAACCTATTCCCTCAAAAACGGAGTACAGCGTTTTGCCCCATACCCGGTTGTTTGGACCGACATTCACATAATCGATGAACGAAGGCAGCATGGCGGAGATCTCCTGGTAGCTCCGGCTGCCATACTGTATTAATACAGGGACGTAAGTCAGCAGGAACGGGATAAAGCAGATTGCGCTAAGCGCGCAATACGGCAATAATATTTTTAAATTTTCGCGTCCCGGAATGCCTGATAGCCGGACGACTTTATCTTTTGAGCGTATCCTACTCCATACGCATCCGGCACCCGCCGATAACAGGACAAAAAACATTAAAAACCAGCCGATGTAATACTCCGTATAAAAAATAGCCGGTGCCATAACCGCCACAAATATCCCGGCCGCCGCCCCGACAAAGGTCGCCTTCGCAAAGTTTTTAAGGAACAGATAGATACCGATAGCCAAATACGGAAGATAGTAAACAGTGAATAATTGCGTATGCATCGAGGCCGTAACTGCCATGGAGTTGGGGAAAACAAAAAGAGCAGCCCCGGTAATAGCGGGAACCATCCGCAATTTCAGACAATAGCGCAAAAACAAGACCGTCCCGATCCACCCAACCGCCACCGACGCGAACAATACCGACTGATAGGAGCTAAAAGGGTTTATCCCAAGAAATCGCAGAAAACTATAGGGCAGCGCATTTAAAAATCCTGCATCGCTATAGCCCAAAACCCCTTGAACCGGAAAAAGAAAGGGCGGCGACAGCCACCGGGCAGTCCCCTGCAGCACCTGCCACCAGTGTTCCAGTATCACCATATTAAGACGGGCGTCGCCGACATCACCGAGCAATAGATCAAAATGCGAACGAACTATTTGTCGAAAAAATATCCCTCCGAACAATAGCCCGATCGCGGCAAACAGGGTTATCTCACCGGTGATTTTCACGCGTTTCAAAACTTTTCTCCTTGGACCTTCTTATCGCGGTCTCCCTCAATAATAATCTGCTTTAGCCGCTCCGCGCTTTGCTTCCAGGTCAGCCACGGCATATTATCGGACCGGGGAGCTTTACCCTGCTTATTAAGCTCAAGCCAGTGCCGGACAGCGCCCGCCAGCGCTTGCGGCTCAAGGCCCTTAAAGTAAAACGCGTGACACCCCGCCACCTCGCGGAAGACCGGGATATCCCGCGCGATGATCGGCAGCTTATGCCGGGCGGCCTCAATAAGCGGCAGGCCGAAGCCTTCCCCTTCGCTGGCGGCGACCAGGCAAGTTGAAGAAGCGTATATTTTCCCCAAATATTCGTCGCTGATGCCTTCCAGCCAGAATAGCCGTCTGCCGAGTTCGGCGTGGCTGCGGATCTTCTTTACAAGCTTCTCAACCATCCAGCCCTGCTTGCCTATGACAACAAAATTAACGTCTATGCCTTCTTTCCAGAGAATTTCAAAAGAATCTAATGCCTGCGCCTGGCCTTTTCTCGGCTCTATAGTGCCAACCGTCAAGAATACCGGGCGCTGAGCGAGTTCCTTCAGCAAATGGCCGGCGTCAGCGGGCAGTTCGCTGGTTGGAACGGAATTTTCGACAGCGGCGCCATTATGTGACCAGGCAACTCTTAACTCGCGCGCCTGCTTCGGCCCATTTTCAGCCAGCCACTCTTTAAGCTCGTTTGCCACCGTACGACTAACACACACCACCGCGTCAAAGCCTGCCAGTGTAAGCAGCCACTCTTTGTGACGGGCGGCAGTGCCCGGAAAAAAATAATCAGGCAAAGTGAGGGGAAGCAGGTCATGAACCACAAAAACTACTTTTCCGCCATCCCGCCGCATCTCTGTTAAATAGTCTTTTTGCGCCATGACCACAAGATCTTGCAAGTCCAGCCCCAAAAATATGTCGCCGGAATGATACTCTATCGGGTCATCCATCATATCGCCGGGCTTCCCGCGAAAACGCGAGGTGAAATTCCTTGCGTAGCGGTACCCCCTTGTTTGGGTCGTCGCGTAAACAGGCTCTACCGCATAACCCTCCGGAGGACTTTCTAAGAGTTCTTTCAGAATATTGCGGGTGACGCGCTGAATACCGGTTCCGGCATCGTGGAACACCAGCTCCGAAATATCGACCAGCAATTGTCTGTGAGCATTTTCAGCATGATTCCGGCTCAGCGCGTGCGCAATATCCAGGATTTCCACGTCGGGAATATCGTAGGGAACCACGGCGGAGATAGCATTAATAAGATCAGGCACCTGGTTTTCAGGCTTCCCGGTTTTACGATTGCCGGCCCTGCCCGGACAGAGTTTCTCAAATGCCCCGATCGCGCGGCTCGCGCTTACGTCCCACGAGAATTTATTCGCCTGCTCAAGGCCGTGACGGGCGAGTTCGGAGCGGAAGTCATCTCTGGTGAGCACTTCGGCGATCTTCTCCGCGATGGCGCCTTCGTCATAGGGGTCGAACAGGGCGTCCCGGCGCCCGATGACCTCGGGCACGCTGGTGCGATTTGAGCCAATGACGGCCGCGCCGCAAGCCATGGCCTCAAGCGCGGGAAGGCCGAAGCCTTCATGAAGGGACGGAAGAATGAAAACCGCGCACAGATTATACAGCCGGACCAGTTCCCGGTCAGTGACATAGCCGGAGAAAATCAATTGACTTTCACGCAGACCTGCGGTTTTAGCTGTCTGCATAAGCTCTGCCACTTGCGCTATGTGCAATTTGCCGGCCAGGAGGAGTTGATATGAAGACTGCAATGATCGGGGAAGGCCGGCATAGGCCCGGATCAAGCGGTGCAGGTTTTTTCGGCTGTCTGCGCCGCCCGAATAAAAGAGAAAAGGCTTGCTGATACCGAATCGTTCAAAGATCTTCTGTTTTTCAGACGCCGTGATCTGCAGGCGCCGGAATTCGCCGTCACATCCTTCGTAGGTGACTACGAGCGATTCAGCCGGGAGGGCCAGGGAGTTTCTCCCCTCGCTTGCCGATGATTCTGAAACAGCCAGCCACCCGTTTGCCCGCTTTAAACAACCTATTTTGCGGTGATAATGTCTCGCATAATCCGAGTCGGGCTTGATGTAGTTTTCAGGATCAAGCAGGGGGATAAGGTCATGAAGAGTCACAATTGTTACGATTTGCGGGGCAAAGGCACAAATACTGGTAACCGCGTCATCTCCATAACCTTCAAACAGGCTGGGAACAAACACCACATCCGGCCGCAAACTGGCCAGAAAAGCCTCGCGAATGCGTTCTGCTGCTTCACGGCGCCATTCATTGCCCGGCTCGCACTCCCGCACCGGGCCGATGGCATACCAGACGCGGATATTTTCCTGCGGCAGCTGATCGTCAAATGCTGCGCGGATGGGTTCGATAGTATCAGGAAAAAGACCGCTTAAGGCGAGGACAACTTCGTGCCCGCCCCTGTTGCGCGCGATGGCTTGAGCCATCGACAGGGTATAGCGGCCGATCCCGCGGAAGCGGCTTTCGGTTTGCGCTCCCTGCATGTCGATTACGATGCGCATCAGCCGTTCCCCTTCCGGCGTTGCCCGATGGCGGCTTTTAGCTCGGCGTAGATGGCCCTGGCGCGGGGAGTCATTTGGTCCGGGGTCAGGCGCGGCGAATACTTAAACTTTTGCCCCCCACAGCAACGGGAACAAAACCGCAGCAAAGGACCGTAAAAGCCAAGTCTCCGGGCTAAGGAAGCGCAGTGAAGCTTAAGACCAGGCCGCATGCCGAGAAAGGCGGCTCCGTACGTTATCAAGCACCGAACAACTTTTTTAACAAAGGCTTTAAACCGCCGCGGAAATCCCTGCTGACGCGCCAGCCGCGCCTGCCGGCCGCACCACCGCAGAGGCGCCGTGAGCCGCCAGGAGCGGCTGGCGTAAATGGTTTGAATTTCCTGCGCCGTGCACTCAGCTTTCTGCGCGTCGGCTTCAATTTGGCGCACTTTGGCTCCTGTCTGCCGGTCATATTTAATCACAATGCTTGCCAGCGAGAGTCCGTATTCGGCTTCAAAAGCCGGATTTGTCGCCGCAAGTATCTCCGACCGTCCGTTTTTTTGTGCCACGACCGCGTAGTCAGGGCTCACGCCTCCCAACACATCGAACAGCATCGGCGGCTTGCCGCCGGACAGCTCCACCGGTTCCTGAAGCCTCAAGATCTTCACTTTCTCGAAGCCGTAGTACTCTGGCAAAAAAGACAGCAATTGAGGCGGGAGCGGGCGCTGGTGGGTCGGGTCGAGATAAAAGTTTTGCGTGGCTACAATAAGGTTCTCCGGATTCGGAGTTTCCATGATCAGCAAACCGCCCGGCTTCAAAACACGAAGCGCCTCCGAAACCACGCTTTGCAACTGCTTAAAACCTATATGCTCCACTACATGAAAGGCGGAAACAACGACCTGGCTTTCGGCGGGGAGCGCGGCAAGAAAAGCGACGGCCTCCCCTTTTTCCGCCGGAAGATTAAGCTCCCGACAGCCGCTTAACATGCCTTCGTCCAGATCTACGCCGTAAGGCTTGAAGCCGCTGCCGGCCATTAACTCGAGCCATTCGCCGCGCCCGCAGCCCAGATCCAGGGCCGCAGCATCAGCATAAAAGCCGCAAAGCGGCTCCACAAATGGCAGATATACCCGCAGCCGCGCTTTGATCTGCTCACGGGAGCCCCTGTGACGGTCCTCAAAGGCGCGGTAAAAATTCATGTCTGTTTTATCGGCCATAACAATAACAATTTATCGCGCTAAAATTGCTGAGCTATACGGACCGCGTCCTTTGCTTTTTACTGAAACTCGGCCCGCCGGTTTCTTAAGGCTGCCTATTATTAAACCATAAATATTCAGCGGCTTCAGGTCAGTTTTTTTATCAGTCCCCCGGCTTTCGAAAATTGTTTCAACAAAGCGGCACGGGCGCCAAGTTCAAGATCGGCGAACTCAAAGCCCGGGGCGACAGTGCAGCCCACGAACGAAAATTCCGTGTCCTTCCCGGGATAGGCGCCGAACCAGCAGCCGGCCGGCACCACGTGCTGCACCTTCTCCCCCGCGGCCGCGTTCCCGCCCAGCACGGCGCGCACTATGCGCCCGTCGGGGAAGATCTGCGCGACCGTCAGCGGCCCGCCCAGATAGAAATGCCAGATCTCGTCCGATTTTATCCGGTGCAGCCGGGACTTATGCCCGGCGGGGAGCAGAAAGTAAATAGCCGTAGAAAAATTACGCCCGCCCTCCGTCTTACCTTCGGCCCTGTAGCTCTCCCTGAAAAATCCGCCCTCGGGATGCCGCTTAAGGTCGTATATCCGGATCAGCTCTTCCGCCGTAATATGTTTCATCATGCCCCTTTAGTCCGCGAATAGTATATCCCCCGCGCTGCGGGCGGGGTTCTCCAGGTACGCCTCGTAATCAAGCGAGGCGGCGCCTTTGCCGTCCGCTCCATCCGGGCCGAAGCTGTAAACCAGGAATTTCCTGCCCGTTTTCACATATTTGACCGGGCCGAATTTATTAAAAGAATCCTGAGGCACCGCCGCCAGCAGGGAGGGAGCAAACTGATCCAGGCTGTCCGGCAGGCGCCTGCTTCCGCGCTGGTAAAGCTTGACCGCCAGGGCCGCCCGCAGAACATTGAGTTCGCAGAAAAAGAGATGATACCGCGGAATTATTTTCTCATAGGACGGCGTACTCATGTTGAGCATCGTGTCGACTACAATATCGCCCATTTCCTTTTTTGCCTCCGGGCCGCCCTTCATCCCGTCAATCAGCCCGGAAAAAGTACTGCGCTCGTCGCGGGCCTGCTTGCGGGCCAGGATCTCCCGCTGCCGCTTATTTAAATATGCGCCGACGGGCGAGGGATCATTGGCCCGGAAAGCCGCTATCAGGACCTTCGCATGCTCGTCTACCGCGGCGTTGTACTTCCCGTATACTGTTGAGAAGAATTCCTGATCCTGCAATTTTTTTGCCCCCAGGCGCTGCACGGGCGAGAGCTTTCCGAGCTCTATAACCATCCCGGCGGGACTTACATTCTCCCGCATCGTGCCTTTAGCCGTCTCCGCCTCTTCGATCATCGCCGCCCGCATATAATCCTGGTTTTCCACGATTTTCTCCAGCCGGGCGGCAAGCTCTTTAAGGTAGGCGGGCCTCGCCGAAGTGCCGCGCATGCTTTCCGCCAGGACCGGGTAGGTTTTAAGCAGGCACAACTGCTGCACCATCGAACTTAGGAGGACCCCGGACTTTTGTGACGACAGCTGCGCGATGAACCCCGCCGCGGCCAGCAGGTCTTTCTCCGCTGAGCCCGCCTGCTTTTCAGCGGTTTTGATCTTCGCGTCTATCAGAATAAGTTTTATCAGTTTAACATGCGCCCCGAACTTTACGGCAGGTGTTTTAAAGCTGAGTTTCTCCGGCTTCGGCGCAAACAGATACCCCTCGTTGGGCGCCTCCGCGGCCTGTCTGAACAGTTCCAGCGCCTGCCGGTTGTCGGCAAGCAGGGCCGCCGCGCGCGCGTCCTTAGCCAGCGCCGCGCCCGGCTGAGCCAGAAGCGCGTCCAGTTCCCTGGCTTCCCTGACCTCCGTGTTTTTCAGGGCGCTCTCGGCCTCTTTATACCCGGCCGCCGCCGCGCCGCTAAGCCCGAACAGCAAAACCAACGCAATAGTTTTCATTTTATGTCCTTTTGATCGGCGAAAAGATCATTATCTGATAGCCGGCCCCCACGAAACGGCTGCTGCCGGCATGGCCGTCAAGGATAGAAGTTTATGTTTCATATCCGCTATCTCTCCACTAAAAGACACTTGCTGTTTTTTTCCGCTTTTATCAGTCAGAAGGTTGACCAGGGCGAGTAGATCGAGTCTGAGCTCTGGCCTTTTTCATCTTCATGGGTACAGTTGACCGCGAAGTTGCCCCAAGTAGCTGTAGACGCAGGGTCGTTGGCATAGAGCCAGCCGGGCCCGTCCAGAAGGGCGACCGCCACATTGCTGCTGACCTCATGGCCGGTGTTTTTCGTCCTGGCCAGGGGCACCTGGACGAGGTACTTGGCGTTGAGCGTGAGACATTCGAGCGTATCGGTCGGGAACCGGCCCCCGGTGTCTCCATAGTACAACTGCAGAGCGGAACGCACTGAAGACAGGGAACCTTTAGTCGAACCTTCACGTGAATTGTCGGCAAGGTCGTGGAACTTCGGTATTGCTATGGCGGCCAGGATCGCGAGGATCACCAAGATCACCCCGAGTTCTATAAGAGTAACTCCTTGTCGTAGCTTCTTTATAATACCGCCTCCTTAGCTCCCGAAAATGAACCTGCTGTTTTTTCCCTTGACGGAATGCCGAACCTCAACTTTTGGGCTCCCAGCTTTTAAAGAAGGCTAAAACCTTGGCGCGATCGTAGGACTTGCCCGATTCCAGGCTCTCGGTGTCCTGGGACGACAGCAGCCGCCCATCGTCAGCGAGTACGAAGAAATGCGGGGTCCCGGGCACTTGGGCATAGCCATTGAGCAGGGCCGTATTCGCCTGGAAGTCCGCGCGCACGGTCACAAAAGCCTTCGCCGCCAGTTCGCGGATCTCCGGGTCCGCCTCGATGAACTTATGCAGCCGGACGCACCAGATACAACCCTTGCTTCCCACATCGATAAGCACCCGTTTACGCGAAACCCGTGCCTCTGACAACGCCTTATTTATATCCTCCGCGGCGCTCTTCGAATAAGCCTGGCCGGAGGCCTTGTCCCGGGGCAGAAACCGATAGCCGGCATATAGGACCACAAGCAGTATAAGAAGCTTCAGGATTGTTTTCATCGTCATAATATACAAAAAAGACTCCTGTCGCCTTTTCCCGGACTGATCACCGCGCCCCCTATTTCGGGATTATCGCCACCAGGCGCCATTGCGCGCCGTAAAGTCCGATAGTGTCCCATCTTGCCTGCTTGGCGACCATATCGCGGGAGCCGAACTTGTAATACTCATATTCGCCTTCACCCTTGCCGCTCACGGCTATTTTTTTTACCAGCGCCTGTAGCTTTTCATATCGAATATATATCTCATCGGTGGAAAGCACTCTGCCGATCTGCGTTTTGTCGGGATCATAAAGAAGGCGCCCTGTCTTGTCCATGACCCAGAAATTAAAACCGCCCTTCCCCTCCGAGGAGGATAAGACGCCCGACAGCAGGACCTCCGGCTTGACCAGGACCCCGACCGCCCCGGAAAACTTTTTAGTTTTTGAAAATACCGGCTGGTAGATCCCCACGGCGGCGAAGCCCTGGAGCGAGGTGAAAACCCCGCCCATGACCGGCTTATGGGTTTTCAGCAATTTCGCCATATGATCTTGTTTTGAGACGTCAGAACCGACCAGGTTTTTGTATTCTTCCGGGAATATCCCGGTTATTTTCCCCTTGTCGTCCACAAAAGAACAGCCCGCCGCCGGCAAGGAGGAACATAATTCGGCCAGCGTTTTAGCGGCATCCGGGAAAACCTCGCGCGCGGCTTTGGCAAGGCCGGAATCGATCCGCGCAAAAACCGCCATCGCGTCGGCCTTCGCCTTTTTCAGCACAACAGCTCCTGCCGCAGGCCGCGCGACGGCTATCGCCCCGGTCCCGGCGCTCTCCGCTCGGGAGAAACACATGATAAACAACCCCGCAACAGCGGCATAAACGGACTTTTTCATATTTCCTCCAGGATTTCCATGTCCCGAACGCATCCTATACTTTCCGGACATAAAAGATCTAATTCACTTATTGTCTAAAATACTCACGGAACTGTATTTTGCAAAAAATGATATGTCTACTATCTTTTCCCGATCAGATTAAAATATATACCTTCTAATTCCGCGGCATTTTCACCCATCGTTTTTACCTGCGGGATATTTCTCGCGAGTTCCTCTCTGATGTTCTTGTTTAATGCGACAAACTTAATTTTACCGGCCAGATCGAGCGCGTCTCCGACATTGAAATGAAGACCGTCAACGCCGTTCCGCACTCTTTCCGCCATACCTCCGATATTCGAGACGATGCAGGGGATTTTATTCAGATACGCCTCCTCGATCACCAGGGGCGCGTTTTCATACCATAAAGAAGGCAGCACCAGATAATCGACTTCCCCTAAAATATCGCCGATATCTTTATTATCGAATTTGCCCTTATATTCAGCGGTTTTTAATTTTTTAATGCTCTCCATGAATCCAACTCCGTAAGCCGAGTTTGTTTCATGCTCCCCATATACAAGTAGCCTGACATTGATCCCTTTTTCTTTTTCTAATATCTCGAACGCTTTCAAAAGGATATCCACCCCTTTTTCCGGCCTTACGAATGAAGTAAACGCAAATACGGTCTCCTTTCCCGGCTTTTTGTTTTTCGGCTGCCCGGGCCTTCCGGGCGTGACCATCGTGCCATTTCTGGAATATAGTATTTTTCCCCCCTCGATCCCCCATTTTATATAGGAATCGCGCAGGAAATTAGACGGTGAAATGAACAGGTCCACACTTTTAGCCAGCTTCTTCATTGCGCGATATCTGGCTGCGATGGCCTTTATATTTTCTTTATCCTTATTTTCACGCAACGCGGCAGCTTTCTTTGAAATATTTATTATCCCACTAAAGAATCTGTGCCGCCCCAGTTTATCCTGCGCGATTCTCACAAGATATGGGGTTTTTTTGTTCTCAACGTATAATTCCGAGTAT
>CAIQNV010000080.1 GCA_903873295.1 uncultured Elusimicrobia bacterium | reverse complement strand
CCGCCTCCGCCCTTGCGGCCCGGACGCGAAGCATAATTATGCTTCGCTCTAAAGCCGGGCCTCACCTCCGCAAAGCGGCTCCAGAGCAACCCCATGCCCGGCCCGCGGCTGTTTTCCCTCCGGCAAGCGCGGCTTCCTAACATACTGGCGGGGATTTACCCACGGAAAACCCGGGAGCGCCAAATTTTTTAGCGTTCTTCCTCTAAGGTTTTCGTCAGTTTCTCGATCAGCTCTTCTACTTTTCTTGAATCGGCTTCGTTGTTAGTTTCGGATTTCTGCCTGAGGTTGTGAAGCTCGACGGCAAAATCGTAGGCGGCCAGTATGGCCAGCTTAGAGGAGTCCACGATATTAAGCTTCTCCTCTATCTTCTTTATTTTTTCTTCCACCTGCACTACTATGCTCCCGAGCTCCAGCTCGGTCAATCCGTCCACGGCCGGGAATTTTATAAAGCGCCCCCTGATCCTGGCTTCAAAATCGTTATTGCTCATCTTCTTCCTCGAACAGGCCCGGCTGCTGGTCGTTGGCCTTCTCTATTTTAACGCAGATGCGCTCCAGGCGGCGGCGCACCTTGGCTTTAAAATCAGCCAGCTCCCGCGCGGCCGCGGTATTTGAGGCGGCTTTGCCGCGGGCGGCGCCAAGCAGCTCCACCTGCTTCTTAAGCACCTCGTTCTCCTCTTTAAGCCTGCCGATAAGTTCGGAAGCGCCGTTTACCAGCTCCTCAAGGCGCTTTATGCGGTTATGCATGCTTTAATTATAGTAAAAACACCCCCCGAAAACAGCGGGCTGCTTCCTGCGCCGGCCGGCGCTTTTTCGCTTTCTTTCCTGTTCCCGCCGCCAAAGCGGCGGTTTCTACAGCATCTTATTTCTTATGTTAAAACTGCGCTTCAGTATCCCGGCGGCCCTGATCGTCAGCTCTTCGGGGATGAAGGGCTTAAGCACATAATCTTCGGCTCCAGACTCCAACCCCTGCATCTTATTCTCGACCGAAGTGGCGTCCCCGGTCAGGATTATTATGGGAATATGCCTTATGCGCCGGTCTTCCTTCATTCTGCGGCACAGGTCCAGGCCGCTGCCGTCGGGCAGGGAGATATCCAGCAGCACCAGGTCCGGCAGACCCTTAAGCGCGGCCTGAAATCCCCCCTCGGCGGTCCCGACCTGTTTTACCTCGTATTTTTCAGAGACGAAGATGCGCGTCAGCACTTTCGTCACTATGGGATCGTCCTCGATGATCAGCAGTTTATACATATAGTCTCCGTTCGTTCTTAAGCGGACCGCTGCGGCTTACTGGGCAGCAGCCGGGCCAGGACTTCCGCCACATCCTCGTATTTATACGGCTTAGGCAGCGCGGCATCAAAACCGTAGTCCTTATAATTCGCCATCACGGCCTCGTCCGAGTAGCCGCTTGAAACAATCACGGGCACTTTCAAGTCGGTCTCACGCAGCTTCCGCACGGCTTCCACGCCGCCCATGCCGCCCGGGATGGTGAGGTCCATTATTACCGCGTCAAAAGGCCTGCCCGCCGCTTTTTCATCACGGTAGCAGCGCACGGTCTCCTCTCCATCAGTAGTGAGGCGGCAGGCGTAGCCCAGCGCCCCGAATATCCGTTCAGCCGCCTTTCCCACGACTTTCTCATCTTCCAGCATCAGCACGCGGCCCGTGCCTTTTTGTATCTCGCGCGTCCGCTCCTTTTCTTCCTTGAGGCGGCGGCCGGTGGCCGGAAGATAAAGCTCAAAAGTGGCGCCCTTGCCCGGTTCCGAGAGCGCTTCGATGCGGCCGCCGTGGTTTTTAACGATGGAGGATACTATGGCCAGCCCCAGGCCGTGTCCTTTGCTTTTAGTGGTGAAATACGGTTCAAAAATGCGGCTCAGATATTGCTTTGCGATACCGGTGCCGGTGTCCGAAACTACTATGCGCGCATAGTCTCCCGGCTGCAGCAGGCCCGGGCCTGCTTCCTCCAGGCGGACGTTCCCGGCCGCGAGGCGCAGGGTCCCGCCCGAAGGCATGGCCTGAATAGCGTTAAGCAGCAGGTTGCCGACCGCCTGCTTTACCTGATTTTCATCCCCCTCCACGCTCCAGAGGTTTTCCGCCACCGAAATTTCGCAGGCCGCCATAGTGCCGCTGATGGAAAGCCCGAAGATCTCCTTGAGCGCTTTATCAAGGCGGAATTCCATTTTCACGGGCTTGCCTCCTTTCGAAAAAGCCAGCAGATGCGCGGTCAGGCGCTGCGCGTTTCCCGCCGCCTCCAGGGCGTCGCTGATAATTTCCCTGCTGTCGGGTCCGCAGTCGGACTTGGCGTCCAGCAGGGACAGGTTAGCCGTTATGCCGGTGAGCATATTGTTGAAGTCGTGCGCTATGCCGCCGGCCAGCACGCCCAGCGATTCCACCCGCTGCATGTCGGACAGCTCCTGGATCATGCGCTCGGTTTTTTTCTTTTCCGAGATATCGCGGAAATACCATGCCCTGCCGTAGGATTCTCCGCCGGAGCCGACCAGCGGGGCCGTATAGCAGTCGAACAGCCGGCCGTCCTTCAGGGCGAGCTCGCTCCGGCTGGTCTCTTCCTTGAACGTGACCAGGCGCTTCACCTCTTTGGGGTCCTCCAGTTTATCCTGCAGCGATTCCAGCACGCGCGCATTGGATTTAGTTTCCATTATCTCGGCGGGAATGCCCCACATCTCAGCGAACCGGCTGTTGCAGGACACTACCCGGCCGGCATCATCAGCCACAAGGATCCCGTCGATGGAGGCTTCCTGCTGGTTTAACAGGATGAGATTACTGAACCGCAGCTCTTTTTCCGCCCGCTTGCGGTCGGTAATGTCTTTGGCGACTCCCTGGAAACCCGACGCTTTGCCGGCTTCGTCCCTTAAAAGGACCACGCTTGAGACGTGCCAGAACCACGCCCCGTTGAGGTGCTGCACGCGGTACTCCATCCCCTCCTCCCGCTGCCCCGTCTCGACCATTTTCTGCAGCCTTGCCAGGCACTCCGCGTGATTGTCCGGATGGACGAATTGTTTAAATGAGCTGCCGATAACCTGCTCAGGCTGGTGTCCCATGAGCTCACGCCAGGAAGGAGAGACAAAGGTCAATATTCCGTTCAGGTCGAGCGTATAGATGATGTCGTGGCTGTTCTCGATCAGACGGCGGTACTTTTCTTCGCTCTCCCGCAGCGCCTGGCCCGCCTGCTCCGCGCGCTCCCGGGCAGCGACGGAGTCTTCCATCAGGTTAAGGGAAGCGAGGTGAGCCTGGCGGATAGCCTCGCAGTTTCGCTTTATTTCCTCGGAGTTAAGACGCACCGAACGGCTCAGGCGGATGATGCGCGCGTAGGACTCCACCCGGGCGAGGAGTTCGCGCTGAGGGAGGGGCCGGGTGATGTAGCCGTCGGCGCCCGACTCTAAGCCCTCCGCCTGCTGATCGGTCTCCGCGCAGGAGGACGAGGCGAAGACTACGAGAGTGTTCACCAGGGCCGGATTATGTTTTATCCGGCTGCAGACCTCGATACCGTCGATATCCGGAAGATTGCGGTCCAGCAGCAGCATATCCGGCAGCTGTTTCTGCGCGATCCGCAGGGCTTCCACTCCGTTCGCCGCCCGGTCCACTACGTAGCCCGCTTTTTCCAGCATATCGGCGGTTAAATTCAGGGCTTCGGGATAGTCGTCCACCACGAGGATGCTGACCAGGTCCTTCATAGCAGCCTCCCCGGATCCCGGCCCTGCTCCGGCGGCGGGGCGGCTTCCTCCTCCGGGATCCGGTGGCGGGGCGGTTCCCCCGCCTTGCCGCACAGCTCGTTCACTTCTCGCTTCAGCTCGATCATGCGCAGTTCGCGCCCTATGGTGACCATATTAAAGCGGCTCAGCTCGCTGTTGCGGGCCTGGAGCTCTTCGGCCTGCAGGCGCAGCGCCTCCTCCGCCTGCTTGCGCTCGGTGATATCGCGGTGAAAGAACTGGATAAAAGTTTCTTTTCCGAAAGAGATCACGTTGGCCGACACCTCGATAGGGAATGTATGCCCGCTCTTGTGATAGTGCCTGATCTCGAAGGTCTGCGCCTCCCCGGCCAGCAGCCGGCGCATCCGCATGGACACCGTCGGGGAGGCCTGGGACGCGTCCAGGTCCTTCAGGCTCATATGCAGCATCTCTTTCGGGCTGTAGCCGTGCATGCGGGCGAATGATTCGTTCACCGAAACCAGTTCGCCGTTAAGCGAGATAACTACGATCCCGTCGTTCGCCCGGTTGAACAGTATGCGGTACCGCTCCTCGCTCTGTCTCAGCGCTTCCTCCGCCTGCTTGCGCTCGGTGATATCGGTGGAAAACCCGGCAAGATAGGGCTGCTTCCCTTCTAACCGGATCGGAAATTTTATCGTTGAATAGAAGCGGCCGTAAAGCTCTTCTTCTATATTCACCTTCTTGCCTTCCTTCAGGACCCGCGTATCCTCCGCCGTCATCACCTTTGCAAGCTCGGGCGGGAACAGGTCCTCCATGGTTTTCCCTATCAATTCGGCCATCGGTCTCCCCAGCATGGTCTCAAAGTTACGGCTCAGTCTTACCGTCCGGATATTCTCGTCCTTGAAAAAAACATAAGCGGGGCTGTGTTCCATGAAACTTCCGAACAATTCCTCGCTCTCGCGCAGGGCCGCCTGCTGCGCGCGGATGCCGGCGTCGGTGCGGCGCAGCAGCACGTAGATGAAGCCGAGCAGCAGGACCAGCAGCGCCGCGGCGGCCGCGCCTCCATAGGCCAGCAGGCGCTTAAAGGCCGCCTCGTCGGCGGTGATATCGTGCATTACCAGCAGATCGCCTACCTCTTTACCAGAAGGCCCGGTGAGCGGTACCGCGGATACGCGCCAATCCTTCCCGCCGAAGGCGAACGTCCTCCCCGCTTGGCGGTGGGCATGCTCCAGGCCGGCCCAGGAAACGAGCGCGTCGGGCAGACGGCCCTGGGAGGTGTAGAGAACTACGCTGAGGGGCAGGCGTTCCCGGTCGGCCTGACGCCAGGGCCCGCGCAAGGAGTCTTCCCGGTCCCGCTGGTCCAGATACTCTTTGTGAATAACCACGAGCAGCCGGTTGCCGGGCCGGTTGAGCAGCGCGAAAAAGACAGGCCGCCAGGCGTCCATGAGGGCCGCGGCGCCGGGCCCGCGCGGAGCCTTCCGAGCAGCGCCGCCGGAGGCGTCCGGCTGACTCTCGAGGGCCGCGCTCAGATCTAAGGAAACGTCGGAAATATCCGCCGCGATCTCATTGATCAATTGCTGCCGGTGCTGGTGATATAGAAGCGCCGCCGCGCCGGCCAACAGCAGGCCCACCATCCCGGCCAGAGGCGGCAGCAGACGCCGCAGCACCGGCCGTGGCGAAGAATCGGCCCGGCGGTCTTTGATTAAGTCCGCCGCCTGTTTTTCATTCCGCCGCCGCTCGGCGCCCGCCAGCGCTTTCTTTACGCAGCCGGGCAGGTTGTCCAGCATGGCGGTGTCTTTTATCAGGTAGTCTTCCGCGCCGGCCTTCATCAGTTCTACCGCCAGGCTCTCGTTGCCGTTGCCGGTGACAACGATGAAGGGCGGAACCGCCATTTTATTTTTTTTAAGTTCAGCCAGCAGCTCCAGCGCGCTCATGTCCGGCAGAGTATAATCGAGCAGCATCAGCTCGGGCTTGTCGTTTCTAAGGACCTCGACCGCTTCCTTAGCGCTGTAGGCGCTGCGGATCTCCAGCCCGAGCGAAGCCAGCCGCCCGACTACCAGAGTATTGATGCTGATCTCGTCCTCCACCACCAAAATGAATCCCGGGTTGTCCTTTTTTTTATCGGTCATAGGTTATTATTCCGCTTTGAACCGGTTCTGCCGCCGCAGCCTTATCTGCCCGGAGTTTTATTTTTCAAGACCTTGAAATCTTTAAGAAATTTGCGCCAGGCGTCAAGCCCGTCATAGGCGGAGTCCGGGATAGAATCGCCGTAGGAATAGCTGAGGATAAAAAACATTTTCCCGGCCGGCACCGCGCAAAATTCTTCCTGAGCAAAGACGGCCGGCCCGCCGGTGTCCGGGAGCGGCAGCGAAACCGCGACCTCCCTGCGGTACACCATGACGCGCAGCCCGGAAACTTCGGCGGCCCCCGTTTTTTCAGCCGGCTTCCCGTTCTTCGACCGCGACTCGAAACCTACCAGAAAATCGCCGGCTGTCTTATAGCGCGACCCCGCGCCGCCGGAAAGACGGATCTTTATTTTATGAAGCCCGCGGGAAAGCAGAGCCTGCGGATCGCCCTGGTTAGGGGAAAACTCCTCCGCCCAGCCTTCGGGGACCTTGTAGCGGGCTGCTTCGGACAGGCTGGCTTTATTTTTCACGGGCTGCTCCTTGGCCGCCGCGGAGGCGGGCGCGGCCAGCAAGATAAGTACGGTCAGGCAGGCGCCGAAGTTCATTTAAGCCCTCCGAAAGGACAGGAGTCCTTGTCTTTTTTAGCGAGCTCCGAAAGCTGCTGCCAGGTTATCTGGCCCGCCAGAGGAGGCGGCGGGGAAGTGTCCGGCGCCGTACCCAGCAGCAGGCCGGAGAGCCGCTCGCGCCGCTCCAGTATGACCGCGTCCTTCTGCCTGAAGTAATCGTTATCGGCTTCCTTAGCGAGCCTGTCCAAATATAGTTTCCCTTCGCCGGTAGAAAAATAGGCCAGGCGGCCCCGCAGGGCGGCCTTTATATCCGAAAGACGTTCTTTGCCTGCGGGGATAGCCTTTAGCGCGTTGGCGATATCGTCCCGCCTGGACTGAAAAGAGGCCGCGTCCATTTTATGCTTGTTCACTAAATGGTCTACGATCCTGTTCCAGCCCTCGTAGTTTTCGGTCCTCCCGTTCAGCTGCGCCAGCGCTTTATCGGCGTCGGAAATGCGTTTTTCGTAGGCGGGGACGGGGTCTTTCATTTCCGCGCTGGTAAGGGTCAGGGCGTAATAGACGGACCCCATCTTGAGGGACTCCCTGTTCTCTTCCGGGCTCTGCAGATAGTTCCAGATCTCAGCCTCCGGCTTAACCTCCAGCTCGGTGCGCACGAGCCAGCCGACGAGGCGGGCGCTTTCCTCCTCGTCCGTATTAAACAGGTAGATCCCGCCCAGGTCGCCGCCGGCCCGCTGGGCTTCAAAGGCGTGGCCCAGCGTCTCATGCGCCAGGGTGCCGACCCCGAAATCCCTTTCGTACTGCATGAAAAATTTATTCAGCACCACGCGGGGCGGGTTCTTGGTGGTTTCAGTGAAACCGCGCGTACCCCAGATGGTTTTCCTGCCTTCCACCGTGGCCACTACGCTCCCGGGGATATCTTCGAACGAGAGCTCTATTTTGGCGTCCTCTTTGATGAATTTTGCCGCCAGTTCCCTGGCTGAGGCGCTTTCAAGCAGCCTTGAGATCATAGAGTCCAGAGCTTTTCTTTCGGCCGGGTCGCCGTGGTCGTCTATCACTATCTGCTTCCTGAATTCGGCCTCCAGACGCTCTCTATCCGCGCCCGCGGGCGAGGGAGCGACCGCTTTAGCACGGGACTCGGCCGCGCCGTCGAACAAAACGGAGCTCTCCGCGGAATCGGCGTCAAGGCTGCCCCCCCCCGCAAGACGAGGGGAGGACAAACAGGCCAGAAAGGCCGATAAAACAAAGGCAGCTCTGCTCGTCATAGGTCTGGGTATAGTATAGTGGGCGCATCCGCTAATGTCAACAGGCGGGCTCAAGCGTTTATTCCCTGTTAAATTCTACTAAATTCGGCGAATATTCTGCCCGCGCGCATGACAGCGGAATATTTCAGGAACTACCTTAGTACCCATAAGCCGCAGGGCCCTTGGGCCTTTGCGCCTCTTCTGAACGGGGGCCATAATATGGACAAGAGATAGCAGGAGGCCTTTATGAACAAACTTTCAAGATCGGTTTCTATCCTGGCGGCGGCCGCGGTGATGCTGCCGTCGCTTGCCCGCGCCAAAGACAGGAGCATCTACGGCAACGACGACCGCCTTGACTATTTCGAGGCCTCCCCCGCCATGCGCCAGCTCGCTGACTCCGTGGTTTCGCTCTGGCCCTCCAAGCAGGTCCGGTTCGACCTTGGCGAATACAAACTGGCCACCATCGGCTTCGGCGAAGCCCTGAACCTCTGCCCCGGCGAGAAGTTCCGCGAACAGCCCATAGGCGCCTTCTGCTCCGGCACGCTGGTGGGCGAAGATATCGTGATGACCGCCGGCCACTGCATAACCGACGAGGCCATGTGCGCGGACACCCGGTTCGTTTTCGGCTTCAACATAGATAAGGCGGGCGGAACTGCCCGCACCTCGGTTAAAGCCAAAGACATTTACAGCTGCAAGCGCATAATAAAGCGCGACCTGGACAAGCAGAGCTCCGGGATAATCGGCACCGGCCTGGCCATCTTTAACGCCCTGTTCAATAAATCGGGCCCCGACTACGCGCTGGTGCAGCTGGACCGCAAGGTGGAAGGCCGCAAGCCCCTCCCGGTCAGCAGGAACAGCCGCCTTAAAGCCGGAGACAGGATCTTCGTGATAGGCCACCCCGTGGGGCTTCCCGTTAAAGCGGCGGGCGGCGCCGGAGTGCGCGATACCGGTTCCCGCGCTTTCTTCCTGACGGACCTGGACACTTTCGGCGGCAACTCGGGCAGCGCGGTATTTAACGCCGCCACGAACAAGATAGAGGGCATCCTCGTGCGCGGCGGCACCGACTTCGTCGACAGCCCGGCCGGCTGCAAGACGCAGTACCGCACGGGCCAGAACGAGGGCAGGGGCGAGGCCGCCACCAAGATCTCGATGCTGGAGAAGTACCTCCCCGAGATCGGCTCCGCCAAGGCAGCGGAGCTGGAAATACTGGATGTGCGGGTAGAGCAGGCCCCCGCCGCCGGCGAAGACCTGGTCAGCAGGATACAGTTCTAGTCCTCCTTCCCCGTGAAAAACCCCGCCTCGAGGCGGGGTTTTTTATTTCCGGATGGAACGCTCTTCGCGCTCAGTATTTTTTCAGGAAAGTTCCTTTGCGGTATTCCTCAAAGGCTTTCTTCAGCTCGGAATCGGTATTCATCACTATAGGCCCCTGCCAGGCCACCGGCTCTTTGAGCGGCTTGCCGGCTATAAGCAGGAAGCGCAAGCCCTCTTTGGAAGCTGAGCAGGAGATGGTCTCCCCCTCTTCCAGCACGGCCAGCCGGCCCGGGCCGATCTCCTGCGTCTTTTCCCTGTCGAACCAGCCTTTGCCCTCGAAAACACAGCAGAGCACATTGTCCTCCGGCCTGACATTTAGAGAGAACTCGGCTCCCGGCTCGGCCTTTACGTCAAAAAGCCAGGGATCGATTACAATGTCCTGCGCCGGCCCGGTGAGGCCGCCGTAATCGCCGCAGATAAGCTTCAGGGTAAAGCCGACGCCCTTAAACTCCGGGATGTCCTCGGCGCGTATATCCCGGTAGCGCGGGCGGCACATCTTGTCTTTTTTCGGCAGGTTCGCCCAAAGCTGGAAGCCGCGCATATTCCCCTCGTACGCCTTAGGCATTTCCTGGTGCACTATACCGGCGCCGGCGGTCATCCACTGCACCTGCCCGCTCCCGATCACTCCGGAGTTGCCCAGCGAATCTCCGTGCGCCACCGTCCCCTCTATCATGTAGGTGATGGTTTCGATGCCGCGGTGCGGATGCCAGGGAAAGCCGGCGAGATAATCGGCCGGGTCCTTCGAGCCGAAATTATCAAGCAGCAGGAACGGGTCGGTCAGGGCCGTGTCGCCGAAGCCGAAGATGCGCCTGAGCTTTACGCCGGCGCCCTCCAGCACCCAGTTGCCTTCAACTATCTTTTTTATCTTTCGCTCTTTCATGATTTACCTCTCCTGACCGCCGGACAGCTTCCAGGGGCTGCCTATTATTTTTCCCTTGACGAAAACCTTCAGCCCGTGGGCCGGGACTTCCGCCTCTAAAATTCCGTTTTTTACTTTCAGCTTCGCGCCGGTATAAAGCTCGCGGTAGCTGCCGTCAGGCAGGCCGGCGACCATACGCCGGGCGGTTTTTTCGTCCTTATTTAGGAAGACCGCCGCGGTCTCTCCGCCGTAATCCCGGCGGAAAGCGTACAGCTGAGGCTCGGCCAGCAGGCGGGTTTGCGTACCTTTCCGCAGCGGCACGGCGGACGCCCTTAAAGCGTTAAGCCGCTTCAAATGGGCGTATACGGGGTCGGTTTTGGCCTTCTTTATGCCCTCGGCGCCCAGCATCCTGCGGTTGTCGGGGTCGTCGCCGCCCTGCATCCTTACTTCGGTGCCGTAAAAGATGCAGGGAATGCCGCGGACCGTGAAATAGAAGTTCAGGGCATCATAATACTGCTCCACTGAGGCAGGCGCGACGTCCGCGGTTCCGCCGTTAAAGCGCGGCTTGTCGTGATTGTCCAGGTAGGTCACCAGGTAGCTGGCGTCCTTATATTCCCCGTCGTGCGCGAATATTTCGTCGGCTTGAGAGTAATCCCCGCCCTTAAAAACCTTCTCCATCCTCCCCCAGCCGCCCATCGAGGACAGCGGCATATCCAGCACGCTCATCGCGCTGTTCATCGGGTCCCCCGGAGACAGCTTTGTGTAGCCGGACAGCAGTTTAAAATCGTCATTGGTCCAGGCCTCGCCGAAGATGAAAAAATCTTTTTTGCCCTTATGCATCGCGGCCGCGAACTCCCGCCAGAAATCGCTCTTCATCCAGACCAGCGTATCCACGCGAAAAGCGTCCACGCCCATCTCCCGGTATTTGCCGTAGATAGCGGTGAACCAGTTTAGCACCCCGGGGTTCTCGTCGTTAAAATCCAGCAGGTCGGCCAGGACCGGGCCCTTGCGGTTGAACCAGTTCTTCTCGTCGGCATAGTAGTCGTATTCGCGTCCGAGCCCGCGCACTTTGCCGCGGTCGGCGTACCATTTCACGGAAGGGTGGGTATCGCCGCCATGGGCGTGGTTGAGCACGATGTCCTGTATCAGCTTCATCCCTTTGCCGTGCACGGCCTTTATCAGGTCGGCGTAGGAGGCGCCTTTGGATTCCAGATGCGGGTCTATCTTTGAAAAATCCCAGGCCCAGTAGCCGTGGTAGCCGGCGGCGTCGTAGGTTTGAGCGCTGTTAACGTAGCGCCCGGGCGGCTGCATCACCGGCGGGGTTATCCACACCGCCGTGAAGCCCATCGCCTTTATATGGTCCAGATCGTCTATCAGGCCGCGGAAATCCCCGCCCTGGTAATAGCGCAGGTTGCCCGGCACATATTCGTCGCCGTAGATATTGTTGTTCGCGGGGTCTCCGTCCACAAAACGGTCGGTCACCGCCAGATAAATAGTCTCATTCCTGAAATCCGCGCCGGAAGCGAGCGGCGGCAGGGCCAGGCAAAGAGCGAAAAGGACCGAATTTTTGGACATAAGCTTCGGCGACAAAAGTTTGCCGCCAGTTCAGTTTAGCAAATGAGGGCGGACCGCGGCGGCGGAACTCAACCGTTTTCGCTGCGCCTTGCCTGCCGCTTCGCGCCATTTTTGGAATTATAACGGGCGCTCAGCGCGTCGCACCCGGCCAGCCTGGCCGCAAGCGAGGCAGGCTGCTTAAGGACTTCAACTATATAAAGATTCAGCAGTTCCTGCAGACGCCCGCGCGAAATTGAGTGGGTCTGCCCGGTGCGGGCGTAAAGCCAGTCGCTGAAAGCCAGGAAGCTATTGAAAGGCGACGGGCCCGCGCAGATCAGGGCGGAGGCTCCGGCAAAAACGCCGCTGTTGGCTACAAGATCCCAATACCGCGCGAAGCGGCGCAGGCGCTGCATGGTAAAAAAATCCAGCAGCCCGTTCTGCCGCAGCTCATACGGCGGGTGCGGGCTGTAGACCATCTTCCACTCCGCGTCGTGGCGCGCTATGGGCGCGCCCCGCAGGCGCTTCAGTATCCCCACCTGTATTTCCTGCGGCCCCAGGGCCGCCAGCCTGTCGAAACCGGCGGCGAAAGAGGCCAGGTCCTCGCCCGGCAGCCCCAGAATAAGGTCGGCGTGCAGATGCGCGGCGGTTTCCCGCCGCAGGCGGAGGAGGTTTTTTTCGGCGGCGGCATTATCCTGTCTGCGCCCTATGCGCGCCGCCACGGCCTCGTTGAAGGTCTGCACGCCCGCCTCAAGCTGAAGCGAGCCCGCCGGGAATTTCCCCAGCAGCGGAAAAAGCTCTTCAGGGAAACGGTCCGGCACCACTTCGAAATGCAGGAACAGCCCGGGCCGGTACCGCTCGAGAAAAAAGCCGAGGATGGCGGCCGCGCGCTTGAAGTCAAGGTTGAAGGTGCGGTCCACGAATTTAAATTTGAGTGCACCCCGCGACAGCAGCTCTTCCCAGGCCGCGAACAGGCGCGGCAGCGGAAAATCCCTTACCGCTTTGTCCAGCGAGGAAAGGCAGAAGTCGCAGGCAAAAGGGCAGCCGCGGGAAGCCTCGGCGTAGATCACGCGGCTGGCGATGTCCTCATCGGTATACAGCCCATAGGGCAGCGCCAGCAGGGCCAGGTCCGGCGCGGGGGCTGCGATCACTTTTTCAGCCGGCGTCTCTCCCGCGAGCAGCCGGCGGCACAATTGCGGGAAAGCCGTCTCTCCTTCGCCCTGTATCACAAAATCGGCGTCGCGGCAGACCTGCTGCCCGGAAGTTTCGTGGCTGACCTCCGGGCCGCCCAGGATTATCAGCAATTCAGGCCGCAGCCGCTTCAGCTCCTCAACGAGCATCGCGCTTTCCCGGGCGTTCCACACATAAACGCCCAGCCCGAGTATCAGCGGGTTCAAGGCCAGGATGGCCTCGGCGGCCTCGGGCGTGCGCAGGTCCAGGCTGAACTCCAGCAGCCTGGCCCGCGGCGCCAGCTCGCCCAGGTTAGCCAGCAGGCAGCGCAGCCCGAAAGAGCAGTGCTCATAGCGCGCGTTAAAAGTCGCAAGTACGATATCGGCCATCAGCTAAGTGTATAAAATACCGCGCCCCCATAAGTGAGCTACGTCCGAGAGAAGCCAGGAAGGCCTTTGCGGATGGTTTGCGAGTATTCCGGGCCGGGAGCGGCGGCCTTGCTGCGGGCGTTGATGTGGCTCCGGAGCTTGAGCTCCGCCAAAGGCAGGGTCCGGTCCACCACCCCGAGCTCGTACACCATTTCAGGGATATGCCCGCTGGCGAAGACGCGCCAGTCGAACTTCACCTTAGGATAGTGGGGCGCGACGTGCTTCCAGATGTCGGTCGTGCAGTTTGCCGTCAGGGCGTTGTACCATTGCGGCTTGTCTTTAAGCCTGTTCAGGCCGCGCAGGTAGTCGAGAAAAACCAGGCGGATGAATTCCGGCTCGGCCTTGAGCCGGTAAAGATAAACTTCCTCCCCCTTGCGGTAATTGGTGCGCAGCCGCACCAGGTCCCGCTCTTCGGCGACTACATAGGTCAACTCGTACTGCCTGAAAAAGCCCCTGACGGAGGAATACTCCTCGCCCTTTTTCTTGCGTGCCTCTATCGAGACGCAGACGTATTTGCCCCTGCCGAAACCGAAGCTCAGCATGGTATGCGCCAAATGCGGCAAACCCCAGTCGACCAGAAAGAGGTCCATGGTGCGCAGCGCTCCAAGATCCAGAACCAGGTCATGGCGCCTGACTTCGTAATCGGTTTCGGACCGGTAATCACAGTCGCGGACATTGCGGATGGTAACGTTGCCGCCCGAGATCCCGGCGGACGAAAGTTCGGCAACATCAGGCTGCCAGTCCCGGCTGTTGCTCGGGGGCAGCAGGAGCCAGCAGACCAGCGCAGGCAGGAATACGGCCAGGAACAGAACCGCTCTCCTGGCTCCGCTGCGCGGGAAGATCACGCTGCAAAGCGCCGCTGCGACGAACGTCCCCGCGGCGGCAAACCGCGGGCCGGCGGCGAAATTGGAGTAAACGGCGGCCATTACCCCCCAGCACACGGCGGCCAAGAAAAAAGCCCACGCAAAGACACGCCTGATCCACATAGAATAATTTACCGGCATATTATTTTCAGATTTTCATCTGAAGAAAAAGTCTACTGGGACCTTTTCTACACGTTTATAGATTCACGCCCACGACCTGCGGAAATGACCTATGGGGTCATGGCGTTGGACCTGCCTCGGTCCCTCATTTTTAACTATTAAGTTTTCCTTAATAGTTGCGCCCGGGATGAGCTCATTAAAAATCCTTTTGAAAGGAAAAGTCTCCTGGAACCTTTTACATTCATTGAATTATTCGGAAATTCCGAATAGTTGCCTCATTGGGATCTCTTCCTCAGAAAAGATACCAAGAGAGTTTTTACATTTTTTGCCCGCCGCCGGCAGTTTCCACTTCAAGCGTAAGGGGTGGTACAAATTGTACCCCCCCTTTAGCTGTAAGTTTCGCAAGTTCTTCATCTCTCTGTTTTAG
Organism: uncultured Elusimicrobia bacterium; assembly: GCA_903873295.1. Classification (GTDB taxonomy): domain Bacteria; phylum Elusimicrobiota; class Elusimicrobia; order Elusimicrobiales; family UBA9959; genus UBA9959. The sequence continues at coordinate 9,817 of CAIQNV010000080.1, read as the reverse complement.
TCGTTTGAAGTATTGCGCCGGATCATCGGAATCTGTCAATGACGCAATAACATCATTGATAACCAACCACCACTCGTTTTTGTAAAGCGTCCTTCTTATGTGCCCTTCCCCTTAAAAACAACCATTTTAAAAAGGTGCCTGCCACCTTTTACCATTTAATGACAGTATCGATTTGTAAACGTACCAAGCATTATTCGGTGTTGACTCGCCTTAAAGTTATCGAGTTATCGTGCAGCGTCCCATATCTCCTCGTGCAACATCTTTCTTTCAATAAAGTAATAAGTAAGAAAGTCAGCAACGTCCCGTATTTTCTCCGTATTTTCACGGTTCATGCTGCTATTGCTGCCTACTGCCACCAGTTTCCTGTTTTTGTTGTGAACCGGAATGTTTTTATCTCGGGGTCGGCCTCGTACTTGGATACGCAGGGCTTAGTCATTTTCCAGGACAGGACTTCCTTTCCTGGCGGGCAGATCTTTACGAGATGTGCCTGGCTGAGAATGAATGCTGCGATTGAATCAGCTTCATCGACCACGATGGCAAAATAAGGGATGCAGTTGAATGCTTTACAGGCTGTGTCGAGCTTCAGCAGATTATCTTTAGGAATGCTGACGAAACTGCCTTCGGTGCCGGTATTGCGCGAGCGCGATTTTACTGAGATGCCCATGACCTCTTTTGTCTGCGGGTTGCGCGCGATAATGTCTATGCCGACGTGATCAACAAAGGCGCACTCAAACCCATACTTCGAGAGCCAATAAAGAATAAGCCGCTCAGCAAAGTCGCCGGTAATTTTAGAATGTCGGGAACTCTTGGCAATCTTCATATAACCTCATAATGACAGTATCGATTTGTAAACGTTCCAATCATTATTCGCCGTTAACTTGCCTTAAAGTTATCGAGTTATCGTGCAGCGTCCCATATCTCCAAAAACTTTTCAGGCCGCTAAAAATCTCCGCCGCCGTAAATTTTATGGACTGTGAATGTTTTGCCATGGTTATCCCAACCAGAAATCCCTTTTTAAATTATAACACTTTGGATAACACCATCCTTTAGCGGAAGACAACTTCGCATTTTACCCATCTCTTCCCCAGCAGGCATAGTTTTCTATCGGGCTGCCGGGCATTTACCCACCGGGCCCAAAGGGCCCGGCTGAGGCAGGGCCCAACGGCCCTGCCGGATGAACTGGATATCCCGTAGAATGTATTAACGGAGAATAATATGAAAAAGACCGTCCCTGTATTGATCCTAACCGCCGTTCTTTGCGGCTCCGCGCATGCTCAGATAAATTTCGATTCCTCCGCCGGCCCCGGTTTTGCCGACGCCCTCGCCTCTCAGGAGCTGGTTATTCCCGCCCCGGAAGTTGAAATTGTAAAAGAAGGCTCGCCCGCCTCCTGTGAAGGCTACCCGCTTACCATGAGGCTGCGCGGGCGCACCGTAACCCTTCCGGCCACCGGCGTCTGGACCCTTGAATCGCACCTGGCTACGCACAAAGACGCTTTCCCGGATAAGCGCTCTTTCCCGAAAAGCGTGCGCGAAAATATCTCCGGCCACCTCGCCAACTCCTGCGACCTGCTCTCCAGGCTGGTTCCCGGTGCCGACTGCGCCGAAGTTTACAGCTCCCGGTGGGATAAGGAATGGACCCCGCCCGAGAACGGCAAGGCCGGCCAGGGCGCCCTGGGCGATGTGCGGCCCTCGAATGAAGAGGAAATGTGGATCTTCAACATGATGTGGGTCGGCAAATCCATGCCTAAAGCCGGAACCAAATTCCTGGCCACTTATAAGGGTAAAAGCGTGGTAGTGGTGGGCGGCTATGAGCGCGGCCCGTCGTCCAGGAAATTCATCGGCGGCTTCCAGAAAGAGGTCCTCTGGGCCCTCGGCGCCCGTCAGGACTCCAGTAAAGTAACCCTCTCCGCGCTCAGAGACCAGACCCTCCCCCCCGGCCCCGTCACCTGCGCGCGCTAACCAGAATCCAGGCTAAAGCTTATTTTGTTTTTTGATCTTTTTCAGGACTTTCGTGAGCTGATCGGAGCAGGAGGTCGGCCTTTCACCGCAGGTGATACCTTTCAATTTTAAGATAACTTCGTCCACAGGCATCCCCTCCAGCAGCACGGCAAGGGCCTTTAAATTCCCGGTACAGCCTTTGAAAAATCTTACATTCTTCAGCTTGCCGCCCGCCACGGTGAATTTAACTTCTTTGGCGCAAACACCCTTCAGTTTGTGTTTCATATTCTCGTCCTGATAACCGCCTTCTCTTAGCGGCCGCAGTCGCGGGGGCAGCGGCCCGGGTTCGCCCGCTCAATAGCGTCGCATAGCCCGTCGCCGCAGTAGCCGCCCTTCTTCGTATTTCCTCCACTGGGGCGCAGGCCCGGCATAGCTCTTCCGCCCCGATCGGACAGCGACGGCACCGGCTTCAGGCGGGGTATCTCCTGCCTGGGCGCTTCGGGCCGCGGCTGAACGCTCTGCTTTTCCGGCTTTTTTACCGCCGGCGCGGATTTAATTTCCTTTTCTGTCAGGAGCCGGCCGTCCACGATGGCCGATACCGTGCGGCTGCGCAGCCCCTGCGGGTCCCTGCCCTTCAGGAAAGCCAGCCAGGAGTAGAACGCCCCGAACTCCGACGGTGAGCTTTTAAACGACGCGCCATAGACACCGGAAGACAGGGAGGAAAAAGCCTCCTTCGCCGCCGCGATGCCGGCCTTGTCGGACGGATGAAAGCAGGAAAGGCTTTTTTTCGGCTTTTCACTTCCGCCGGAGGCGGCCAGGAACTTATTAATTCCTTTATCCGCCGGCGCGCCGCAGATCTCGTAGGGCGGCGCGGCTTCCATGAATTTTTTATCGGTTCCATCCGGCATACAGCCCGACTTGATCCCGGGCGCAAGGCGGCCCAGAGCTTCGAAGTATTCCCGGCTGCCCGGCACGGCCGCGTCTTTGCGGTCCTCTTTCCTGACCCGCGCCAGCGCTTCTTCCGGCAGGTCCGAATAGCCGTCCCAGTCACCGCCCGCCGGCCCCTGGTGATAGGCCCCGATCTCATGCCCGGCCTTTTTCCACGCCTCGAGCTCCGCCAGGCGGGCCGGGTCCGAAGCTATATGGATAGCGTACTGCGCGCTGAACAGAAGCGTCAGCCGCGCGTTCTGCGCGTCCGCCAGCTTCACCATCCCCCGCAACGCCTTGTACGATTCCTCCAGCTGCTCCGCCCCGCCCTTGAAATTATAGGCCCCGTTCTGCACCGCGATGAAATAATAAGCCCCCGGCCCGGCGGCCCTCGCGGCCGCCGGCAGCAACAACATCAAAGCGATAATTATATGCATGCCTGCTCCCCCGCCGCTGGCTTGAACTACAATAGCAAATGACGGGCGGATCAGGCGGGTCAGCTGCGGAGCCTGGCGCCGAAGTTTTTGGTGAGTTTGTCGAGGATGGCCGCCATGCGGGCGCCCACGTCGGCGTCGTTAAGCGTGCCGGTCATCGACGAAAAAGTGAACCGGATAGTAAGGCTGCGCGAACCGGCCGGGATATTCTTCCCCTTGTAGACGTCAATCAGCCGCGCGGAAGCCAGGTCCTGCACGCCCGGAAAAGCCCGCTCCAGCTCGTACCACTCGTGCTTTTCCTCCAGCACAATGGACAGGTCGCGCCAGTTCTGCGGAAAGGCCGAGACCGGCTTTATCTTCGCGATCTTCTGCCAGAATTCCGGCTTCCAGGCCGCCGCCATGCAGCTCAGCGGTATCTCGAAGAAGAAAATATTATTGTCTTTAAAATCAAAAGCCGCCGCCACCGCCGGGCTCAGCCTGCCGATATGACCGGCGCAGCCGCCGCCCAGCTTCATCTCAAGACAAAGGCCCGGCTGAAAATAGCCCGGCGCGTCCTTCGGCTTCTCAAAACGGAAACCGCCCTTGCCGGCGAACAGCCGGCTCATCATGCCTTTCAGATGATAGAAATCTACGGTGCCCTGACCGCCCCGCCAGAAGCCGCCCTCCGGGAAATCCCCGGACATCAGCCCCGCGCAGTGAACCTCTTCGGTTTTTCCGCCGTCCTTCTTGGCGTAAACCGTGCCTGATTCAAAGATCTGCACCGACTCGCGGCCGCGGTTGAGATTGTAGCGCAGGGTCCTCAGCAATCCCGTCAGCAAAGTCTGGCGCAGGAACTGGTAATCCGAGGACAGGGGATTCTTCACCTCAAGCGCAAAATCCGCGTATAAGGCGCAGGCCTTCATTTCCTTTACCGAAATAAAATCGTAATTATAAACCTCGCTGAAGCCCAGGCCCGCCAGCGCGTTCTTCATTTCCAGCCCGACGGCCCACTGCGGCGTTATGGTGGAAGGCCGCATCGGCATATGGGAAGCCGAAGGTATCACATCGTAGCCCACATACCGGGCTATCTCCTCGGAGGCGTCCCAGACCGTTTCGATATCCTGCCGGTAGGACGGCACGGAGAACTTCCAGGGCTTGGCGTCTTTCAGCGCGGGCTGGAAGGCCTTCAGGCAGGCGTAGATCTCGCCGTCGGCTATGCCGGTGCCGAGAATAGCGTTCACCCTCGCCGGCTCTATCTCGACTAGGGGAGGCTCATACTTGACCGGGCAATTGTCGGTTATCTGCTCCACTTTCGCGCCGGGCGCGGCCTCGAGGATAAGCGCGGCCAGGCGCCGGGCCGCTTTCATCGCAAGCTCCGGATCGGTGCCGCGCTCGAACCGGTAGGAAGATTCGCTCTTTATGCCCGTGGTCTTCGAAGCCAGGCGCACCGTGGGCGGGTGAAAGCGCGCGGACTCGATCAGGATGGCCCCGGTCTCGTCGGAGACGGCCGTCTCCAGCCCCCCCATCACGCCCGCCAGCGCCGCCGGCTTGGAAGCGTCCGCTATCACCAGCATGCCGGCATCGAGTTTCAGGTCCTGGTTCTCCAGGGTTTTCAGCATCTCGCCGGGCAGGGCGCGGCGCACGATTATTTTCGGCCCGGAGAGTTTGGCAATATCAAAACAATGCGTGGGCTGGCCCAGTTCGTACATCACATAGTTGGAGCCGTCTATAAGGATGTTCCCTTTAGGATTGGAGCCCATGGCGCGCAGGCGGTCCGCCATCCAGGCCGGGGTTTTAGCGCCGCGCACGCCGTTCATAACGATGGCGCCATAGCGGGGACACAGGTCCGGCACATTAATATTGACCTGCACCACATTGCCGGAGGCCTCGCCGGAGAACACAGCGGCCTCTTTAAGTTTGAACCCGTAAAAAACGCAAAGCTCCCGGGCGAGCGCGTAATGTGAAAGACAATGCGACTGGTTCGGAAGCATTTCCACTTCCAGGGCGCAGTCGGCTTTAGGGAAAAGAGTAACGGCGTCCACGCCCACGGGGGTGGTATCGGGAAGGACAAGGATGCCGGTATTATCGCCGCCCTCGAGGCCCAGCTCGGCGGCCGAGCAGATCATGCCCTCGGATTCCACGCCGCGGATCTTGGCTTTCTTAAGCTCGCCCTCGGCAAGCAGCGCGCCGACCCTGGCGAAAAGTATCTTCTGGCCCGCGGCTATGTTCTTGGCGCCGCAGACCACGCGCAGCTCGCCCGAGCCGTCGTTCACGTCTACCAGCGCCAGTTTATCGGCGTTGGGATGCTTGTCTATCTTCAGGATCTGCCCGACGCGGACGCCGCAAAAAGAAGCGCCTGTCTTTTTTATTTCCTCCACCTTCAGGCCGATACGGCTCAGCTTGGCCGCCAGCTCTTCCGGCGGGGGAGGGTTTTCGATGAAGTCGGAAAGCCAGGAATAAATTATTTTCATTACTGAACCTGTTTCAGGATGCGAAGATCGTTCTCGTAGAGCATGCGCATGTCGCTGATGCCGTAAAGAAGCATGGCGAAGCGCTCTATGCCCGCGCCGAAGGCGAAGCCGCTCCACTTTTCCGGGTCGTACTTGCAGGCTTTCAGCACGTTCGGGTGCACCACGCCCGCCCCCAGCATTTCCAGCCAGCCCGTGCCCTTACAGACCGGGCAGCGCCCTGCGGCGCTTTTACAGAAAATACAGGACATATCCACTTCCGCTCCGGGCTCGACGAACGGGAAATAAGAGGGATTAAACCTGGTCTTAACGGCAGAGCCGAAAAGGTCTTTAATAAAAGTGTCTACCGTCCACTTGAGGTCCGCCATGCTCACGCCCTTGTCCACGTAAAGCCCTTCTATCTGGTGGAAGGCGAAAGAGTGGCTGGCGTCCACGGCCTCGGAACGGAACACGCGCCCGGTGTGGAACACGCGCAGCGGGGGGTCCTGTTTCTCCATGGAGCGTATCTGCACGCCCGAAGTTTGCGTGCGCAGCAGCAGACTCTTGCCTCCGGAGTCCTTCGCGTCCACGTAGAAAGTGTCCTGCATGTCGCGCGCCGGGTGGAAAGGAGGGAAGTTCAGCGCTTCGAAATTATGGTAGTCGTCCTCGATGAGCGGCCCGTCGGCCATGGTGAAGCCGAGCTTTAGGAAGCCCTCGGCCAGGCGGTTCATGGTGTGGGTAAGCGGGTGCAGGCTGCCTTTAGGAAAAGGCCAGCCGGGCAGGGTCAGATCGATACCGGCTTTAACGGCGGGCCCGGCTGCGCCCGTCGCGCCCTTCAGTTCGGCCAGCTTCGCCTCCATCTCCTGCTTGGCGGTATTGCCCAGCGCGCCCAGCGGCTTGCGCTCTTCCAGGGGGATGTCTTTAAGGTCGCGAAGCAGCAGGGCCAGCTCGCCCTTTCGGCCGAGGAAATGCAGCTCCAGCGCCTCGGGGTTTTCGGCGGGTTCTTTGGTTATAGAAACGGAAAAACTGTCCCGTATTGCGGACAGTTTTCCCTTCCACTCGATGGCGTTCACGTCGCGGCCTTAGTTAGCGGTACCGATAACTTTCTTTACGGTACCGATAGCCTTCCTGGCGATCTCGGCCAGCTGCTTGAAAGACTTGGGGTCGCGGATGGCGATCTCGGACAGCATCTTGCGGTTAAGGTTGATGTTGGCCTTGTGAATGCCGTCCATGAACCTGCTGTAAGACATCCCTTCCTCGCGGGCGGCGGCGTTCAGGCGGACTATCCACAGCTGGCGTATGTCGCCCTTCTTGTCGCGGCGATGGATATAAGCCGTGGTGAGCGACTTCTTCACCTGCTGCGTGGCCTGGCGCAGGCGGTTGCCCTTGTTGCCGTAGTAGCCCTTGGAGAGCTTTAAAATTCTTTTCTTTCTTTTGTTTCTTGCTACGCTGTATTTTATTCTCATGTTAGTTATCCCTGGTTTTTATTTATTTTCGGAACCCGCGCTTATTCGTAAGGCAGGTACGCCTTCAGCATGCGGCCTTCGGCGGAGTTCTTTTCCTCCACCTTTACGGTGTGAAGATTGCGGCCGCGCTTAGCCGACATTCCGGTCAGAAGATGGCGCAGGCCGGATTTCCTGTGCAGCCACTTCCCCGTGCTCGTTTTTCTAAATCTTTTCTTGGCTCCGCTGTGGGATTTCATTTTAGGCATAGTGTTTCTCTTGCTCGGTGAATTGTGCGGCTTCGCGCCGCTGCTCCGCTCTTATCCTGTTATTATATAACTTTCAGACCTGCCTTGGAAAGTACCGCTCAGGTCCCGGGCGCCTGCTCCGGCTCGGGAGCGGGGGCCGGCTGCTCCGCGGGCTTCGGCGCGGCCGCGGGCTTCGGGGCGGCCGCGGGTTGCGGCTTCGCCGCTGCCGGGGCCGCGGGTTTCGCGGCGGGCTTCGGGGCATGCGTGGCGGGGGCGAGCATGATGCTCATGCGGTTGCCCATCATCGACGGGCGGCCTTCGACGACGCCGACGGAGGACAGGTTGTCGCGGATCGCATTAAGGATCTCCTCGCCGAGGTTCCTGTGCTGGTTCTCGCGGCCGCGGAACACCACGGTGACGCGCACCTTATTATGGTCCTTCAGAAATTCTTCAATGTGCTTGACCTTGGTCTGCAGGTCATGGGTGGCGATGCGCGGGTTAAGGCGGATCTCCTTCAGCACGCCGGCCTTCTGCTTCTTCCGGTTCTCGCGGTCCTGCTTTTCCTTCTCATAGAGGAACTTGGAAAAATCCATCACCTTGCAGACGGGCGGGTTGGCGCCGGGAGAGATCTCCACCAGGTCAAGGCCGGAACCTTTGGCCATAGTCACCGCTTCAATGAGCGGTTTTATTCCGAGCATGGTCCCGTGCATGTCAATAAGACGCACCTGCGGGGATGTGATATTCCTGTTGACTCTTACTCTCTTATCGTTGTTCAAACTCTTCCTCCTGTAGCCTTGAGACAGAAAATGGCCGCCTGATGCGCATAGCGCTTGTTGCGGCATGGCCATAGGCCTAATACCTGACAGACTTTTACCCCTGCCTGTCTTATATTCTACCTTTTTTACCCCTATAAGAAGAAGGAATAATATAGGCGGTAATACAGCAGGCCCAGGTATTCGTTAATAGCCTGTCTGGCCTCAAGCCCGCCTCCTGGCAGGTAATCAGAGTAGAAGCGCGGCCCCCCGGAGCGGCGCGCGACTGGAAAAGGGACAAGTTCAGCGGCGCCGGCCTTCCTGAAAAGCAGTACCGAGCGCGGCATGTGGTAGGCCGAGGTGAGCAGGATAACCTTTTTGTACCCCTTCTCACCGCAGATCTTCAGGCTGAAGCGCGCGTTCTCCTCTGTATCGCGGGACCTTTCTTCCCTGATAAGCTTGTTTTCCGGCACGCCCAATTCCTTAAGATAAGCAGCGGCGGCCTCTGACTCCGGCCTTTCGGAAAAAGGCGCCCCGCCGGAGATCAGCACCGGCAGACCGGTGTCCTTGTAAAGCTTGAAAGCCGCGGCAGCGCGCTCCAGCGTGCCGTGTTCGAGCCGCTCCGAAGCAGAGAAAGGCTTCCCGCCCCCCCTGAATCCGCCGCAGAGCAGAACAATAACGTCCCCTTCCGGTTTTGCGGGTGCCGAATAGGCGTGCTCCAACGGGCTCATCAGCGCATTACAAAAAATCTTGGAGCTGCCTACCCACATCAAACCCGAAAGAGCCAGGCAGGCCAGAGCCGCCGGCATCTGCCTCTTCTTCAAATAATGCCCCATCCCCGCCAGTGCGACAATATACAGCCCCGGCGGAAGCACAAAAGCCTCAATAATTTTCTTGAGCAGGAACATGACAACCTAATAATACAAAATAGCGCTACATTGGCGGGCGGCCTACCGTGCGGGCCGGAACGCAAAAACAGCGTCGCGCACACCGTGCGCGCGCTTCCCTGCCTCGCCCTCCGCGCTTACGCAAGCGTCGGGCAGGGTAGTTAGGGGACGCTACACGATAACTCGATAATTAAAACAATCAAGATATCGTGCAGCGTCCCCCACCCCGGTCTTCCCGCCTTTAAAAAAACCAATACCGCCAAGTCCCCTCAGCGGTATTAAAGACAAGTATTTACAGTATTAGAGACCAATCTTATCAGCAATCCATCTCTTAACCACTTCCGCCGCAGAATCCTTAGTTATGCCCTTTTTCTTACAGTATGAAGATTCAAACCATTCAAGCAATTCTTTATCGCTTTTGCTTGCGTTGCAGGAAGAGCAGCACAGAGCAATGTTCTCGTCACTTATGTTCTTTGCACAGTTATCTATATGCTCCCATGTGGCTCTATTCTTAGGGTTATTCTCAAACACAACACGACAATACACGCACGAAGTATCCCTTTTTCTAATTCGTCCCTCCATTTCAACCGGGACATTCCATTTGTTCGCCATAGCTCTGTTTATTAATTATAGTAGTTAAACCGGAGCAAAAGTAACCAGCGCTCCCTTCGCGGAGGGGCGGCAAGGGTATGGGCCCGGCGGGCCCTCACGGAGGCCGAGGCTTGCGCAAGCGACGAGGCCGAGTGAGGAGGGCGGCCACGGT
>CAIQNV010000079.1 GCA_903873295.1 uncultured Elusimicrobia bacterium | reverse complement strand
TTAAGAGCAAGGGGAGGCAAGGTATGGAGAAGTCTAATATGCGGTATTTCCTTTATGCGCGCAAGTCCACGGACGAGCCGGACCGGCAGATCCTTTCCATAGAGGCGCAGCTCACTGAACTGCGCGACTACGCCAAAAAGGAAGGCCTCACTATTGTCCGCGAGTTCATTGAGAGCAAAACGGCAAAAGCGCCGGGCCGCGATATCTTCAACGAGATGGTCGCTGGCCTTGAGCAGGGCGTGGCCCAAGGCATAGTGGCCTGGCACCCCGACCGCCTGGCTAGGAATTCCATTGATGGCGGTCGCATTATCTACCTTGTGGACACCGGAAAGATTCAGGAGCTAAAGTTCCCCACCTTCTGGTTCGACCCCACACCGCAGGGGAAGTTCATGCTGTCTATCGCTTTCGGCCAGTCCAAGTATTACGTGGACAACCTGTCAGAGAACGTTAAACGCGGCATACGCCAGAAGCTCCGCAATGGCATCTGGCCTGCCTGGGCGCCTATGGGCTATATAAACGACCGGAACACCCACACCATTGTCGTAGACCGCCCCAAGGCGCCTCTTATCAAGAAGGCCTTTGAACTCTACGCCACGGGCAAATACCCCATTGCCGAGGTGCGGAGCCGTATAAACGCCGCAGGTCTGGAGGGGCGCAGATATAAAAAGGTCATGTCCGTATCGAATTATCACTACATGCTTCAAAATCCGCTGTATTACGGGGTAATACGCTACTATGGAGAGATTTATGAGGGCAAGCATAAGCCCATCATCTCTAAGGCGCTCTTTGACAAGTGCCAGGAGGTGCTTAGCAGGAAAAGCAAATCCCACACTAAAACCTTAAAGCCTTACGTCTACCGGGGCGCTTTCCGTTGCGCTAATTGCGGCTGCTTCATCACCACCGAGACCCAAAAAGGTCACAACTACCTGCATTGCACCAAGCGCAAGAGCCCCTGTTCCGAGCCCTTTGTGCGGGAAGAGGAAGTGGAAAAGCAGATACGCGACTTATTAAAAGGAGTTTCCTTACCCCCGGCCCTGGCCGCCGATGCTCTTGATAAACTGAAAAAGGAAGAAATGAAGGCGGCCCAGGCCGGGGAAAGAGCCGCACAAAATCTGCGAGATAAAATAGCTTTCCTTACGAAGAACATGAACGCTCTTTTGGACATGGTACTTAGCGGGATGATAACGCAGGATGAATACGCCCAAAAGAAGCGTTCATGTATAGAAGAGAAAAAGGAATATGAAATGAAACTCGCAGCTTTTGAGCGGGAGGGGAGTAAGCGGTTCGAACCGCTTATAGGGTTCTACAAGACCGCAGTTCTCGCCGGAGAGTCCGCGGTTTCGGGAAATCCGGAGGCAAACCTGCAAATATTGAAAAATATCGGTTCGAACTTAATTATAGGCGGGAAGAAAATAAAATTAAAACTTAATTTTCCGGCGGAGAAACTGCGGGCGCTAGCCGGACTAGCGGATTTAAATTGTGCCAAATTTTCTCAGAAGAAAATTTGGCGGGGTCGACGGGATTCGAACCCGCGATCTTCGCCTTGACAGGGCGACGTGTTAACCAGCTACACCACGACCCCGCGGTGATTTAGATAGGATATCAAAAAACGGAAACTATTTCCATGGAATTCTTGCGGCGTGCGCGGAAGAAGAGCCGCCGGCGGCCAACGGGCCGCGTTTTTTTGTATCATTAGCGGAGGGAAGTTTTAGTTTAATTTTAGGGAGGGTCTTATGAAAAAATCCGATAAAATGATAGGCGCGGGCATAGCGCTGGCGGCCATAGCCGCGGCCGCCACTTATTTCCTTACCGGCAAACGCGGGAAAGAGAATAAGGAGAAGATCGCGGCCTGGACGCTGAAGATGAAGGGCGAAGTGCTGGAGAATATGAAGAAGCTGAAAGAGCTGAACAAAGAGAACTACTTGGCCCTGGTGGACGAGGTGGCGATACGCTATGAGCGCGCGGAGCGCGTCGGCGCCGCCGAGATGAAGCACCTGACCGACGAGCTTAAGGGCGCCTGGGCGCATATCAGCAAGCAGCTGAAATAAGGACCCGCCGTTCGCCCCACACGGAGAACGCGCCGCGCGGCGCGTTTTCTTTTTAGGCCGGCAAAAGTGTAAGATTAGGTATGCAGAACCTCGGAGAGATCTACGGCCCGGACTTTTTCCGCGAGTGGGGCCCCTCGAATGCCGACTATGTCCGCTCCGCCGGGCTCGTGGCGGGAGCCATCTATGAATGTTATAGGCCAACCAGCCTGGCCGACCTCGGCTGCGGCTGCGGCGTGTACAGCCAGCTCTTCAAGCTGAAGGGCGCGAGGGTGCTGGCCATCGACGGCGTAATACCCCCGCCGGAACACTCCTTCCCGGTGGAGATAGTTAAGCGCGACCTTACCGCGCCGTTCGAGAACAGCTGGGGGAATTTCGAGCTGGCGCTCTGCCTTGAGGTGGCCGAGCATATACCGGAAGAATTCGCGGAAGCTTTCCTGAAGAACCTGGCGTCTTTCAGCGACAGGCTGGTCATGTCCGCCGCGCCGCCGGGCCAGGGCGGCCGCCACCACGTCAATGAGCAGCCGCGCCGCTACTGGGCGCGGAAGCTGGCGGAGCTGGGCTTCGCTTATAACCGCCGCGCCTCCGGGCGCATTCTTAAACTACTGGAGCTTTCGCCGCCGCCGTACATGTGGATGGCTAACCACATAGGCGTCTATGAGCGCGCCGGGGACAGGAAGCAATTAAGGCACGGCCAGCCTTTCGCTATTAAAAGCTGAACTTTTTTTTTAATTCCTTATATAATGGCAGGTATAGCCGCCGGGATGTTTCTTTAAATAATCCTGGTGGTACGCTTCCGCCGGCCAGAAGACCGCGGCCGGAGCTATCTCCGTGGTTATCGGGCGCTTCCAGAGCCCGGAAGCCATGGCCCGCTTTACGGCGGCTTCCGCCTCTGCCTTCTGAGCCCCGCTGTGATAAAAAATAGCGGAGCGGTACTGGCTGCCGGTATCGTTGCCCTGCCTGCCGGGCGTAGTGGGGTCGTGCATCTTGAAGAACATATCGAGTATAGCCCCGTACGAAATTTTGGCGGGGTCGAAGCTTATCTTTATACTCTCGGCATGCCCCGTGACCCCGCTTTTAACTTCCTCGTATTTCGGCTTCTCGGTTTTTCCGCCGGTATAGCCGACGACGGTCTCCGCGACTCCGGGGAGGGCGCGCAGGATCTCCTGCATGCCCCAGAAACACCCGCCCGCCAGCGTGGCGGTCTCGTATTTGGGTTTTGAGTTCATTTTCCCGCTCCCTGCCGGCAAGCCGCCGGCGCACAGCCGTGCCGCCAGGAAGGCGGCCAGGACCAATAATATTGTTTTCATCGCCGCCTATTCCGCCGTCAATTCAAGCTTGATCTCCGGGTGCAGGCTGCGGCTTACCGGGCAGGCCTTCACGCAGGCCATCAGCTTCTCGCGCTGTACGGGCTCAAGCCCCGGCGGCAGTTTAACCACTCCGGTAAGGGCCGCGATGCGCCGCGGGTTCTCCTGCATCCGCTTTTCTATTTCTATGGAGGCGCCCTCGAATTTTATTCCTTCGCGGTGCGCCAGCTTGGCCATGATCGTCAGCACGCAGGAAGCCACCGAGGCGGCCGTAAGGTCGGTAGGCGAAAAAGTCCGCCCCTTTCCCCCGTTATCCGGCGGCAGATCGGTCAGCATCCTGCTGCCGCTCGAGCCGTGGGTGAGCTCGACCTGATCGTCGCCGACATACGCCGCGCTAATTTTGAAAGCCATATTTCCTCCTAAACTTCCTCGTATTTATTATAATATTTATCTGTTACCCTTGCAGGAGGTTCTAAAATGGATATGCGTCATTTAGCGTTCTTCTCAGCGGCAGTTTTTATCGTTTCCTGCGCCCCCAAGGCCCCGGAGACTATGCAGACCGGCAGCGAGCCCGCGGCGACGGCCGCGGCGGCTCCCGCCGAAATTAAGGAGACTAAACCAGCCATGGACATACTGAACAACCCGGCGAAAGCCACAGAGAAAGCCCCCGAAACCTTTAAAGTCAAGTTCGTCACCACCAAGGGCGACGTCACGCTCGAGATCAACCGCTCCTGGTCCCCCCTCGGCGCGGACCGCTTCTACAACCTCGTAAAAGCCGGATTTTTCACCGATGTCGCTTTCTTCCGCGTGATCGCGGGCTTCATGGTGCAGTTCGGCATACACGGCGACCCCGCCGTGGCTTCCGCCTGGCGCGCGGCCTCCATCCAGGACGACCCCGTGAAGCAGTCCAACGCCAAGGGCTATATTTCCTACGCCATGGCCGGCCCCAACACCCGCACCACGCAGCTGTTCATCAACTTCGGCAACAACGCGAACCTGGACGCCTCCGGCTTTTCGCCGTTCGGAAAAGTTACCGAGGGCATGGATGTTGTTGAAAGCATTTATTCAGGCTACGGCGAAGGCGCCCCCAACGGCAGGGGCCCCGACCAGGGCCTGGTGCAGAGGCAGGGTAACAAATACCTGAAGGCGGACTTCCCCAAGATGGATTATATCAAGAGCGCGCAGCTTCTTAACTGAAGCAGCGCTCCTTAGCTGAGCCCCGCGGTCCCGAAAGGCCGCGGGGTTTTATTTTGCAAGGCGGTTTAGGCGGTTCTTATAGACGTAATTAGCGCCCTGAAAAAAGGAGACGGCCTCTTCTTCCAGCGCCCCGGCTTCGGCGGTCTCCGAGATGGTCTTGGCGGCCTCGTCCCAGTTGTAGGTCTTCAAATATTTCTTCGGGCCCAGCACGGCCAGGCGGCCGTCCTTCAGCAGCCCCATTTTCTGGAAAGTGGAAAGAAAAGCCCGGCCCTCCGGCCTGCCGTTCAGGATATCCCTGCCGAAGAACCGGCTTTCGTAAGAGGCGTTCAGCAGGCCCAGCACCGTCGGGGCCAGATCGGCCTGCGCGGAGAGGGTCCCGACGACGGCCGGCTTCACGTGCGCCGGAGAAAAAATGAACAGCGGGATGTGATAATTGCGGACCGGGAGCTCGGTCTTCCCCGCCGAATTAGCGCAATGGTCGGCGGTGATGACGAAGACCGTATCTTTGAACCAGGGCTTTTTCGAAGCCGCCGCCAGGAATTCCCCTATGGCATAGTCGGAATATTTCAGCGCCCCGCGCCTGCTTTGCGCGGAGGACGGGATGTCTATTTTTCCGTCGGGATAGGTGAAGGGCCGGTGGTTGGTGGTGGTCATCACCATGTAGAAGAAGGGCTTGCCGGCCCTGAAGTCGGCGTCGGCCTCTTTCAGCGTTTTAGAAAGCAGGTCGCCGTCGCAGACGCCCCAGATATTGGCGAAGGTTATCTCGTCTTTGGCGAAATTTGACCGGTCGACTATCTCGAAGCCGTTGCCGGAGTAGAAGGCGTTCATATTGTCGAAGTAGCCGTAGCCGGCGTAAATATACTTATTGGCATAGCCGAAATCCCGCATCACCGAGCCCCAGGAGAAGAAACCGCCGTTGTCGGGGCGCTTCACAATGGAAGTGCCGGGCAGCGGCGGGATGGAAAGCGTCATAGCCTCAAGGCCCCGCACGGTGCGCGTGCCGGCGGCGTAATACCTCTTGAAGAACAGCGATCTCCCGGCCAGCGCGTCCAAGTTGGGCAGCGTCCCTCCGCCCTTGGCCGCCCCGAAGGCCTGAAGGTACTCGGCGCTCAGGCTCTCCTCCACCAGCACGACCAGATTAAGCTTCTTAAGCGGCCCGCGGCCTTTTATCCGTCTGTTTATATCCAGGCCCTGGTCTTTGAATTCCACGCCGGGCCCGGCCAGCGCGGCGCGGAGGGTCCGGAAAGCGGCCTCCGGCCCGACGGAAGCGTAAAACTTATCGTATGGCAGCTCGTTGTTGAGGAAAGCCGAGCCGAAGGCGTAAAGCCCGTTCATCGCCACCTCGTTGGCGTATTCGTTCTTTGAGACCTGCGCCAGACGCCCGTCCAGCAGGAAGAAGCAGAGCGCCGGCGCGGCCAGGACCGGCAGGGCGCTAAAAAGCCGCCTGCGGAAGGGCAGCGGGTCGGCGAAAGAGAAAGCGAGCCGCCTGCCGAACAACCAGAGCGCGCCGCCTGCCAGCGCCGTAACCAGCGGCAGCGTGACCGGGAGATTATAGGATTCGCGGATATTGCCCAGGACCTCGTTGGTATAAACCAGGTAGTCCACCGCTATAAAGTTATAGCGCACGCCGAACTCGTAAAAGAAATAATATTCGGCCGCCAGGTTAAAAGCCAGCAGGAAGGCGGCGACGAAGAAAAGCCCGTAGACCGCCAGCCGGTGCCAGGCCGCGGCATAGATCCTCTCGGGCAGGACCAGCAGGTAGAGCGCCAGCGCTGCCCCGGCGTAGGAAAAAGCCGCACAGTCGTAAAGCAGCCCCGCCGCGAACAGCTTTATTAAAACCCAAAGCCCGCCGTCCAGCTCCGGCCAGGCCATAGCCAGCAGCGTAAGCCGCGTAAGCAGGGAAAAACCCAGGAATAGAATTAAAAGATTGAGGAAAAGCCCGCGCCGGTCTTTGTTCATCAGTAATATTTTACATAATTACCGGATCCCGCCCGGGAAGCAGGAAACCGGGGCCGGCCGCCTCTTCACCCCTGAAGCGGCTTCGCGCAATCGGGAGAATCATTCTCGGGATCGTTGATCAGATCGGACACGCGATAAACGTGCATAAGGGAGGAATCGTAAGCGCGCAGCAGAGGCAGCAGGGTCTCGCTGTCGCGGAACTTGGGGTCCAGCCAGAGCGCTTCGTGGCGGCGCTCCAGTATCACCGGCATGCGGTGGTGCACCGCGCGCACCAGCGCGCTGGCGGCCGCGGTTATTATGGCGAAGGTCCCGGTTTTCTCCTCGTAGACCCCGGCCATCCCGAACAGGCTTTTATCCTTCATCTCGAACCGGTAAGGGGTTTTCGCGCCCGCGGAACTCTGCCACTCGTAAAAGCCGTCGGCCGGAATTATACACCGGGTCCGGTAAAAAGCGGAGCGGAAAGCCGGCCGGGACGCTATGCCCTCGGCGCGCGCGTTTATAAAACCTTCGCGCTCCTGCGGCGCCGCGGTCTCGGGGACGGTCTCTTCGGAAAATTTTTTCTCCAGCGTGTTTCCGGCCGAGAACAGCGGCGTAACGGCGCCCGGGCCGGAGGACCAGGCGGGGATAAAGCCCCACTTCATCAGCCTCAGGCCGCCGGCGCAGACCACCGGGGCCTGCGCGCCGGGCGCGATGCTATAGCTCGGCTTGCAGTTGAACGGAGGCGGCTTAACGCCGAAGCGCTTTACCGCCTCGGCCAGGTCCATGGTTTGTGAGTATCTGCCGCACATAGTTTGTTACCACCCTAAAAAAATTATACAAATTCTTTGTATAAAAAAACCGCCCGCTAAAGCGGACGGTTTTCAGCAAGAACTAAAAAAACTTAAACCGCCGCTTTCAGCCTTGCGATGCGTTCCTCCAGCGGCGGGTGGGTGGCAAAAAGCGAGATGAAGCCGCTGGGTTTGCCCGAGATCTTCAGCGTGGCCAGCGAGGCTTTGTTGGTGAGGTCAGCGTAAGCGACCGTGCTCTGCAGGGCTTCAAGAGCTTTTATCATATTGGTGCGGCCGCCCAGCTGCGCCCCTCCCTCGTCGGCGCGGTATTCGCGGTTGCGCGAGAAGGCGGACACGGCCACCATACCCAGCACGCTCAGCGCCATCTCCAGCAGAAAAATAACCAGGTAACTCGGAGCCGAGCTGCTCTCGGAGTCGCGACCGCGGTTGGCTATGAAGAAAGCTATCACCCGCGAAAGGAACATCACAAAAGCGTTTATGATGCCCTGTATCAGCGTCATAGTGACCATGTCGCCGTTGGCGATATGGGAAATTTCGTGGGCCAGCACGCCTTCCAGCTGGGAGCCGTCCAGGCGCTCCAGCAGGCCGGCGGAAACGGCGACCAGAGCGCGGCTTTTGGTGGGCCCCGTTGCGAAAGCGTTAACTTCCGGGCTGGGATAATAGCCGACCTCCGGCATCGCCGGGAGGTTGGCGGCCCTGGCCAGTTTATGCACCGTGCGCACCAGCTCGCCGAGCCCGGGCTCGCGCGTGTCGGGATCGATCACCACCACGCCCATCAGCCACTTGGCCATCACGCGGGAAAGCGCCAGGGAGATGAAGGCCCCTCCCATGCCCCAGACGAGGCAGAACGCCATCAGGTTCTGGTAATTTATGCCGCGCGCGCTGAAATAGTTCCCCACGCCCAGCAAGTGCATGGTGATGGACAAGGTCGCCAGGATAAGCAGATTTACCGCAAGGAAGAGAAAAATTCTTTTACCCATTCTGAACATAAAGCCTCCTTATAAACCGCTCACGGATATTCTACCAAAACTAAGCGAACCGCTGCCCCATCCGGTTTTTACGGGTTCTTTTTTTACGGTTATTTATTCAGCTGCTTATTTTCCCCAGCGATAGGTCACGCTGAGGCGGTGGGTGGCGCCAAGGTCTTTAAACGGCGCGTAAGCATAGTCAAAAGCCATATTCCCGAATGTATACCCGGTGCCCGCGCTGAGGCCGAATCCGTCATCCGTAAGTGTATTATAGCCAAGGCGCAGAGGAACGGTTCCCCCGAGGAGCAGTTCACAGCCAAGCCTTACACCAAAATCCTCCCCCCTGTTCTGCTGCAGATCGAGAGCAAGAATAGTTTTTACGCCGCGCAAAGTCAGTTTATAACCGGCGCCCGCGCGGACGCCCAGCGGAAGCGGCTCGTTGCCGCCATGATATTTAATGTCCGGTCCGAGGTTCTGCACCGCCAGCCCTAGGTTCAGGCCCTCTGCGCCGGGCACATCCCACAAAAGGCCGCCGTCCAGCATAAAGCCGCCGGCGGAGATCCCTGCTATCGACTCTCTCACGATCTTTAAGCCGGCGCCGGCAAAAAGACCTTCCCCGACATTCCTGCCGAAACCGAAGCCGAAAGCCATGTCCTGTAGTCCGACTTCGCCAAGCCCGGCGCCAGTGGGATTGGACAGGGTGGTTTCCCTGGTGTCGCCGAAACTTAAATAGTTGAAATCCGCGCCCCAGCCCTTAGGGGAAGCATAGCCCAGGTATTCCTGCGTTATATCCTGAAAATACTGGTTGTGCATGAAGGCGGCTTTCGGAGCTACCGTCTTGGCCAGGCCGGCAGGGTTATAATGCAAAGCGCCAGCGTCAGCCGCCAAAGCCGTATACGCCCCGCCCATGGCCACAGCGCGGGCATTAGTGTCCAGGGCAAGAAAATTAAACCGGGTGGCGCCGGCTGAATCGGCATTTGCCATTTGCGGCCGGATGAATACGGCTAAAAGTACCGTCAGTAGTTTGATCTTATTCATCGGACCACCAGAAGTTTCTTCGTAATAGTTTTACTGCCCGGGCTTGAGATAACAGCGAGATAGCCTCCGGACGCGGCCTTTTTCCCGGCGTTGTTCTTAACATCCCACTGTATTTTCCCCTGCGAATTGGAAGTGTCTAAATCCGCCACCAATTGGCCGGAGAGCGTGAATATCTTTATCTTCACCGCCGACGGCAGGTTATCAAAGATTATTCCGGAGTTCGGATCGGACGCGCTGTAAGGCACGCCGTTGTCGGTTTTGCCGTCATTAGGCATGAACGGAACAGGATAGGCCCGCACCGTGTCGAGGTTAGCGGCAGGCCCCGCGAAAACCGCGAAGAAACTGAAGTGTGAGGTAATGCCGGTAATGGTCTTTTTAGTTTTGTTAATGGTGGAATCCAGAAGTATCCAGGGCCCGGCCTGGCTTGAAGCGTAGTAGAGTTTAAGCTGATCAACGCCTACGGAGGTACCGTCTACTATACCGTCTTCGTTATCATCCTTATATGAAAGCGTGAGCGTTGCCGTATGCCCGCCCGAAAGATCGCTCTGGCCGTTGGAAAGATTAATTTTAACCGAGAGGTTCAACTCCTGGGCGCCGGCGGGAGGGGCCGGTTTTGACGCCGGGTTGTTTACCAGCGTCAGCGTAACGGTTGAGGAATTAACCGCGCCCGCGGGAATAGCCACTTTCACCAAAAGAGAAGTGCCGTCGTCGGCAGCCTGCACGGTGTTGGTTACGGCGTTGTTTATAAGCTGCTCTTTCTGCTGTTCTCCGGAAACGATGGTTTCTTTGGTATCGTAGTCGGGGTCTCCGAGAATGACCGTGATGGTAGGCGGCGCGGGATCATCGATATTGGAGCTGTCGGTGGCCTGCGCGCGCAGTTCATAGGTGCCTGCCGGCATGGAATCCGCATCCCAGTGCACAAAATACGGGGCGTCCGTGTCCGGGTTGGGATGGTTGCTGTTAGCGGCCGCGATATCGGACCAGGCGCCGCCGCCAAGCGTCCTGTACTGGAAGAGCACCCGCCTTACCTGCGAGGACGCGCCCAGTATTATCTCAGCCATGACCGTAGCGCTGTTGCCGTTGATCTTTTTTCCGGTCTGCGGCGTTTTTATGGCGGCACGCACCCCGGTTAGGCTGCTAAGGGCCTGAGCCGAAGCGAAGACCGAAGTGTTTTGTTCCTCTATTCCGTAGCTGTTAACGGCGCGCAGGCCGAATTTGTAAGTATTTCCTGAAGTGAGCGCGGGTGTTGTCCACTGCTTCCCGGCAGCGGTAAATACTTCTAAAGGTGCTGTGTAATTTATTGTGCCTGTAGCATTGTCATAGTAAAGCCTGTATTGCGTAACATCCGCATCCGGCGAGAAGTCCCAGGCGAGGGCTATACGGCTTCCGGCCAGCGCTTCGGCAGTAAGGCCGCTGGGCGGCGCGGGGATGAAGGGTGACGGATCTGACAGAAAACCGAAAAAACCGCTTTGAATGAGCTGCGGCCCGGCGGTGATGAGCGAGGCGGCCGTTTGCGGCCCCGAGGTCATAACCTGTACCGCCCCCGCGGACATGGACACCGTCCCCACCGACCCGTGAAAACTGGGGGAGATGGAGTCAGTGGCAGAACAATGCGCGGCTGCCGCGCCCAGAAGGACAAGGCTCAAAGTCACCAGTGTAAGACTATTGGTTTTTCTCATTTCCATCCACCGAAAAAACGGTTCCTCTCATTAAATTAGTACCAGATAATGACATACCCCGGTTGGCCTTCCTGGCCCTTGTCGCAATCGTAGTACCCGGATCCTTTGCCATAAGCGCCATTACCATGCCCACAATGGCCGCTGCTGCCACCAGCATGGCCGCCGATAGCATAAGCCATGTCTGCCGGGGACTGGGGCAGAAAGTAGCCAGTGTCGGAACAACTACCCTCATTATATAAGACGAGTTGAGGAAAGTCCGGCTCAATTTCATTACTCGTAGGCAATACACATCTGCCGCTTACGCATGTGTTACCAGATATGGTACCATCCTCACCAGCGGAACCGCCGTTGACGAAGATGATGGGGTTGTTTGCATCCTTAATACTGGTGCGTCCTCCGTTGGGGCCATGACTTCCGCCGCCGCCGCCGCCGACTGTCACCAATAGATTAGTGCCCGGAGTAAGGCTTCCGTCTGCAACACTCAGAAATATTTTCGCATAGTTCCCGCCGGAACCTCCACCGCCGGCAGCCGTACAGTTATTAATACCGCCGCCAGTACTGTTGCCGCCGCCGCCGCCGCCACCCCACATCTCGATCAAAAGTTTGGTTGCCCCGGCGGGGACCGCAAAGGGTACATTTTCGGGACAGCTCTCGATACAGAAGTATTTATAGAAGTTAGAGAATCCCGGCACAGAAGAGCCCCCAGACGCCGGCCTCTGCCAGCTAGCGTTGCCGTTCGCGTCCGAAGTAAGCACCTTGTTCGCGCCCTCGTTGGTATCCACTATCTTAAGAGTGGCCCCTGAAGCGCCGGTCACCTCCAGCTTCGCTCCCGGATTCGTGGTCCCGATCCCGACATTGCCGTTATCGAAAAGTGAAGAGGCCACATATGTGCTTCCGCTGTCTTTGATAATACGATTTGCGCCTGCTGCAATGTACGGACCTTGCGGCCCCGCGGACCCGGTGCTTCCTGCCGGGCCTTGCGGCCCAGTGGACCCGGTGCTTCCTGCCGGCCCCTGCGGCCCCGCAGACCCGGTGTCTCCTGCCGAACCTTGCGGCCCAGTGGACCCAGTGCTTCCTGCCGGACCTTGCGGTCCCGCGGACCCGGTGCTTCCGGCAGGACCTTGCGGCCCCGCGGACCCGGTGCTTCCGGCAGGACCTTGCGGCCCTGTATAATCCACCCAGGACGAACCATTGCACATCATATGCTTGGTTGTTCCACTGTTAAAATATAAGGCGCCTTTTTTAGCTGTTGTGCAGGCAAACGGCTCAGTTATCGGCAAAAGCCGCATCGAGCCGCTTACATCCAGGGTCGCTTCTGGTGCCGTCGTCCCTATGCCGACATTACCCGCGTTGGTTAAAGTTAATTTGTTAGTTGCTCCTGTACGCAAACTAATGCCCCCCGTGCCGGAAGCGCCTGAGTCAGCCTGGATCAGCGTGTCGGAAGTATTAATGACGGCTCCTGCTGCAACGGAATAGCCGGCGGAACTGGAATACAGCGCATAGACGCTAGTGCCGATTTTATCGTGGGGCGTCAATGAAACGCCAGCGACGCAGACATCAATGTAGTAAATAGTATTTGGCTGGCTCCAGTTGATATTAAGGAAGGCGGAGTCCTGCGTGGCCTGGTCCGCTTGAAGGCCTAATTTATAGCTGAAAACTCCGCTGCTGAGCGCTACCGTCTGTACGCCGGAAGTCCAGGAGAGATTCGTCGTTGGCAGGGCGCTGCCGCAGGCCACGGTATTACCGTTGGTAACCCGGAACTCCATTAAAACCGTCCCAGTGCCGGGAACTCCCGCGTTCAAATATCTTCCCTGATATGTAATAAATTGCGGGAAAGCGCTGGCTGCGCCTGCGCCTAAAACCACGAGCACAAAAGCGAGAACGGCTTTTAAAGCATTCATTCTGTATCTCCTCAGAAAATTAGGCTGATAAATATCCCCGTAGTTGGAATAGTACAACTAAACAAAGATCGATTACAATTAATAAAATGATCGGCGCGGAGTTTCCCGGGCCGGCGGCCCGCTTAATCCAGATTAATGAAATAAAGGCGAAGAGCGATATTGAAGCGCAGGCCGGAGAAGTCGTATTTGAACGGCCTTTCGTCGGAAGCGAGCGGGCCGGAGGCGGCGCGAATGCGGAGGTGTTCGCCGTCCGCGTCTTCTGCCATGACAAGCCGCTCTTTATGATTTCGCAGCTTATCCAAAACTCCGAAGAAAAAATATTTCGCTCCCGCGTTTATGGAAAGAGACTTGTTTACGAACCATTCCCCCCCCGCGCTTACATGAGGGACGATCTTATTTTGAGTGAAGGAATCTTTGCCGTACAAATAACTGAGCGTCGAAACCGCGTCGGTTTTCGCCATGATGTAGTCGGCGCCGACCCCGGCGAACAGCCTGTATTCGCCGTACTCCGGCCTGAATTTCAGATAGACCTCCAGCGGAATGCAGCTCGTCTTGTTGGTGAGGGTGTAGCCCGTCCCGCCGAAATCAACCTTATAGGAGACTTGCGGCATCAGGCCGTACCCGAGCGAGGTGCCGAAGCCGAATCTTTTTTCGCTCTCGGTGAAAACACTTATCGCGCCGCCGATCTTGTCGCGCTTGATTTTAAATGAAGCCGTATCCCCAGGAAACATGGAGGCTTTCTGCCAGGCCTTGTCCTTTCCGAAATCGGCGCCATCCATGGTCCAGACAGCGCCGGAAAATTCCATTCCCGAGGTTTCGGCATGCGCCGCCGGCGGGACCAGCGGCAGCAGCAGCATCACATACGCGGCTATTCTGTTCTTCATTAACTATCCCCTCCAAAAACAACTCCGTTTATCCGGCGGCCCGGGGGCTGTCGCCCACTATCTATAATACAAAATGTGCGGGAAGCCGATTAGCTCCGTTTATCGAGGCGGACGGGGGGTTTCTCCCATTTTTAATTTCCTATAATGAATCCATCATGAAAAAACCGGACTGGGAAGCGGCGCGGGCTTTGTTTCCCGCGCTTAAAAAATACACTTTCGTCAACGCCGCCGGCGGCGCGCCCATAGCGCGCCCCGTAGCGGAGGCGGGGGCGCAATACTACGCCGAGGCCCTCGCCCACGGCGACGCTTACTGGGAGCGCTGGCTCGCGCGCCTTGAAGCCGCCCGCGCCGGCTTGGCCGGTCTGCTGGGCGCCTCGCCGAAAGAGGTCGCCTTCACCCTGAACACCTCCCACGGCATGAGCCTTGTCGCCGGCGCCCTTAAAGGCCGCGGCGCCGTTCTCACCATGCTGGATGAATTCCCCTCCTCTACGCTCGCCTGGCTCAACGCCGGCTATAAAGTAAAATTCGTAAAGCCGGAGAACAACAGGTACAGCCTTGAGAATATTGAGAAAAACATCACCCCTGGTGTAAAAATACTGGTCACAAGCTATGTCCAGTACCGCACCGGCTTCAGGCAGGACCTGGAGGCCGTGGGCCGGCTCTGCCGCCGCCGCGGAATAATTTTAGTGGTAAACGCCACGCAGGCGCTCGGGGCCATGCCCGTGGACGTTAAAAAGGCCGGGATAGACTTCATGGTCTTCTCCTGCTTCAAGTGGACCATGGCCGGCTACGGCGCGGCCGGGCTTTACGTCTCAAAAAAATATCTGCCGGGATTAAAATTCCCGGAAGCCGGGTGGCGCTCCGTAGCCGCGCCGGAAAAAATGGACAATAAGGCGCGCAGGATGAAGAAGGAAGCCTCGGCGGCGGAAGCCGGCTGCCTGCATTTTCCCAGCATCTTCGCGCTGGGCGCTTCGGTCAGGCTGCTGTCCGGGCTGGGAATAAAAAACATCCAGGAAAGGATCTTCGAGCTGAACGATTATCTTGTCGAGGGCCTTAATAAGCTCGGCGCGGCCGCAGCCACTCCGCTGGACCGCGGCTGCCGCTCCGGGATAACCATAATAAAGGCCGCGAACCCGGCCGCCGCCGTGAAGGACCTTGAAAGAGCGGGCATAATGACGGCCGCCCGCGGCGCGGGGATAAGGATCTCCCTCCATTTCTACAACAACCGCGCTGATATAGACAAACTGCTGGCGGGGCTGAAAAAAATGGGCCCGGGAGTTCTCAGCCTATAGACCCTTGACACGTCCGGGCATGTGACTTACACTATCATCAGGACGATATGAAAAGACTTTTGGCATTGCTTCCTGCCCTTATTTTAGCCGCGCCGCCGCAAGCGCCGGCGCAATCTTTTTCCCAGCTTTCCGATTCCATAGCCACAGAGGCCCTGCCCGTACCCGAGCCGGCGGCGGCGCCGGAAGCGGTCGAGGACCCCGGTTCCACCCCTGTCGACGTGGATTTTCTGGTCAGGCCGGACGCTGAGCATGAGCCGGGAGCGGTACTGTATACGCCCTGGAGCCTGGGCGACAAAGCAGCGGGCGGCTCGTCCGCTATCCCCTATTTAGCCCTCGCCAGAGCCGAGGCCAAAGCGCAGGGCGTCGACCTGGCCCTGGTGCTTGCCATAATACAGAAAGAATCTTCTTTTGACCCCAAAGCCCGCAGCACCAAGGGGGCCCGGGGCCTTATGCAGGTAATGCCGGACACCGCCAGATGGCTGGGCCTTAAGGACCTCCGCCAGCTTAACAGGCCGGACGTGAATTTAAAGTACGGGATCAAGTACCTTAAATACCTGTGGAACGAATTCGCCGAGATAGCCGCCGCCGACATTTCCGTGGCCGACATAGGGAAGAAAGCTTCGCAGATGGCGATCGCCGCCTACAATTCCGGCCAGGGCAATGTGCGCAAATACAACGGAGTCCCCCCCTTCAAAGAAACGCGCAGCTACGTTAAAAAAGTCACGCAGCACTTCCTGTATTATGAAGACCTGCTGCTGAAGCTGGCCGCCGAAGTCAGCTGATGTCCGGATTCACCGCAATAGATTTTGAAACAGCCGACTACGGGCGCGATTCCGCCTGCGCCGTGGGCCTTGCCCGCGTCGAAGCCTGCCGCGTCACAAAAACCGCTTACCGCCTGATCAGGCCGCCGCGCCCGGATATGCGGTTCACCGACATCCACGGGATAACCTGGGAGGATGTTGAGAACGAACCGCCGTTCGGCGAAGTCTGGCCGGAGCTGGCCGATTTTTTCGAGGGGATAGAATTCATCGCGGCGCACAACGCGCCTTTCGACAAAAGCGTGCTTTACGCCTGCTGCGCCGCCTCCGGGCTGGAAGCTCCGCCGCACCCTTTCATCTGCACGGTAAAGCTTTCCAGAACCGAACTGGGCCTGAAGCCCGCCACGCTCGCCCACGTCTGCCACCATCTCAGCATACCGCTGAAGCACCACAACGCTCTCTCCGACGCCGAAGCCTGCGCGAAAATAATGATAACGGTGGAGCAGGTGAGGGCGGAAAAAGCGGCGCGTTGAGATCGCTAATTCGCCCGCCGGTCGCTTTTCGCTTCCGGCTCCCACTTCACGAAATCTTTTATGACGGCTTCCGGGATGCGGGAGGGGCGGCCGGTCCTGTAATTTATCCAGACCCAGACCGTGCGGCCACAGCAGACCATTTTACCGTCGGAGACCCTGAAGATCTCGTAATACCGCTCCGAGGAGGCGCGCTCGGCGGTCTCCACCCAGGTGCGCATTCTTACGGCGTCGCCGGGCAGCACCGGCAGCAGATAGTCGATCTCGTGCCTGCGCACCACCCAGCCCTCGCCCAGTGCGAGGAGCTTGTCCGTGTCCCAGCCCGCAAGGCCGGAATGCCTGGCGGCCGCGGTCATGAACCAGTCCAGGTAGACCTGGTTATTCACATGCCCCAGCCCGTCTATCTCCCCGGGCTCCACCCGATGCTCGAACTCAAAAACTTTTGAAATAGCCATAGCACTATATTATTAAAATACAAAGCCTTTGGAAATGCGGAGGGGCGCGCTCCCGCGCCTTTACATGAGCGGGCGAGTAAAGTAGAATTCCTGTATGAAAACAAGGCCGGAAACGAGAAAAGGCGTGAACACCAGGCAGAAGATAGTATCGTCCGCGATCCGGCTGGCGGCCAGGCACGGCTTCGCGGAGGCGAGCTTTCAGATGATCGCCGACGACATCGGGCTGAGCCAGTCGGCCGTAATGTACCATTTCCCGGATAAAAACTCCCTCTTCGGGGAACTGGTGGAGACCATTGTCCGCCACAACCATGAAACCGTGAACGAGCTTACCGGGCCGAAGGACGACGCGGGCCGCAGGCTGCTGAAGCATTGCCTCGGCAATGTTACGTGGGCGGTGCGCTACCGGAGCCAGGACGCGCAGATACTTCTCCTGCTGTATTATCTGGCCGGGCGCGGCGAAAATTTTTCCAGGCTGTTCACGCAGATGATCGCGGCGGGGCGCGAGAGGATCCTGGAACTCCTGCTGGCCGGAAGCAGGGAAGGTTTATTCAGGCTGAAGGACGAGCCCGCCACGGTAGCGGAGGTCATACAGGACAGCCTCTTCGGCGCCATGCTTTACGCGGCCTCGGCCCCAGAAGGGAGCGTCTCCGCCGCGAAACTGGAAACGAAATGGAAGAATTTTATCCTCGCCCTCACCGGCTGGACTTCAGGAAATAGCGGCCCCGCCGGCAAAACTTCACAGACAAAATGATCCCGCTAAAGCGCCTGCTGCTCCTGACGGTCATTGCGGCCGCGGCCGGCGCGGAAGGCGGTCAGGGACGGGCGAAAAAATAAAGGTAGGCGGCGGCGAGGGCCGCTATGGCCAGGGCGGCCAGCCGGGCCGCCTTAACAAAATCCAGCTTCACTCCGCACCCGCCGGGGGGCGCATGTCGTTCACGCGCATTTTATATTCTTTCTCTGAAACTGCCTTAAGGTCTTCCTTGACGGACATGGGCCGGACGCCCGCGAGCTGCTTTTCCGTCTTGATTCCTTCGGGAGAAAGACTGCCGGCGCCGGTTATGCTCCCGCCCGCTTTCAGTTTTATATTGTAGGTCCAGTCCGTAAGCCCGGGATCTTTAAAGGCTACGGTGCCGGAGAAAGTTCCCCCGGAATCAGAAGCGTCGTAGACCAGCGTTTTTTTGCGGCGCTTCAGCGTGGTGACTATCTCTTTAGGGCGCATGCTGTGGCCGGAGCCGGGCTGCGTGACGGTTTCAATTATGCGCGCCCCGCCGTTCGATATTTCCCGCCTGACCGCGGAATCCCCGCTGCCGTAGGGCAGCTTGCCGTCCGGAGAAAAAAACAGGACCTGGCCGTAGTAATAAGTCGTCACGTTTTCCGCCTTTCCTCCGGAGACCGGGCCGCCGGGCTGTTTGGCGGGCAGCGCCATAGCTCCGGCGCAGGCGGTAAGGGCCGCCGCGATGATCATGAGACCGGTTTTAAAAACTTCCATATTTGCCTCCAGGGATCGGATCCGCCTTCAATATTACTAAATCTTGCGCAAGATACTACACAAGGGCCGCGGTATTTTATATGCTACTTCTAGAGACGGAGGACCTATGCGATATCTTTTAATTTCACTTTTCCTTGCGGGCGCGGCCCCGGCCATGGCGCAGACCGCCCCGGCGGGCGCGGAGAAAGACATCAGACTGCAGACCCCGGAGGAGCTCAACAGGACGGCGGCCGGGCTTGAACAGGCGCTTCTGACGCAGCCCGACAACGTCGAGCTTCACGTAAAGCTGGGCTTCACCTATACGCGTCTGGGCAAAGCGGACGAGGCGCAGCGGTCTTTTGAAAGCGCGGCGCGCCTCGACCCTAAAAAGGCCATCGCCCATTATATGCTGGGGCTTATCTACGAGAAGAAAGGCTTTAAGGACAGGGCTATCGCCTCCTGGAAGGCCTGCCTTGAAACCGCCGCCGAGCAGCATCTTCGCGACACGGCCATAAAGCATCTTAATCACCTGAGCCACCAATAACGCCCATGAAAAAACAACTTTTATTTCCGGCCCTCTTAATTCTGGCCGCCTGCGCGACTCCGAAGGTGGCGGTGAATCCGCGCGCCGATTTTTCCGGGGTGAAACGCGTGGCGGTGCTTTCCTTCAGCGGCCCCAAGGGGGACCTGGCCGCCGACCTGATGACGCAGAGCCTGCTGGAGCAGGGCGCCGACGTGGTCGAGCGCCAGCGCCTGGACGCCGTCCTTAAGGAGCAGTCCCTTACCTCCTCGGGCTCCTTCGATCCCTCCACCGCGAAGCAGCTGGGAAAACTGCTGGGCGTGGACGCGCTTTTCGTAGGCACGGTAGCTGAAAGCACCCCGCAAAGCTCCTACATAGTGAACCAATCCGAGAACCCGCTGATAACCACCATAACTCAGGTGAACGGGGGAACCGTTTATTCCGAAGGCTCGGTGATGGGCATGCCCAATTCGCAGCTCCTCAGCACCACCGCCAACGTATCGCTGCTGTCGCGCATGGTGGACGTGCAGACCGGCTCCATCATGTGGTCGGCCTCCATGAACTACGAGGGCTTTGATATCCCTTCGGCCATGAGCAGCATTACGGACGCCTTCATCCGCTCCCTCTCGCCCATCTGGCCCGGTCTCTACAAGCCGAAATAGACCGCCGCGCGGCCGCGGCAAGACATTTCGCGCACTTTTTTGTATTATATTTTTTATAGTTTCCGGATCCGTATCCGCTCCCGATATTTTTGCCGGCGATATTTTCAAGGAGAGATCAACATGATAAAAGACTTCAACAAACGCGTCCTTTTTGTGGGCTACGGCGCCGTGGCGCAATGCACTCTGCCCATCCTGCTCAAGCAGGTGAAAATACCCGCCAAGAATATCACCATCATGGATTTCGAGAACCGCACCGCAGCCCTCAGGGAATGGACCGCCAAAGGCGTCCGCTTCGTCCGCAGCCGGGTCACGCGAGACAACCTCGACCGGCTGCTCAAACAATATCTCTCCGCCGGCGACGTGCTCATCGACCTCGCCTGGAACATCGACGCCTGCGTTATCCTGCAGTGGTGCCACGACCGCGGCGTGCTTTACGTCAACACCTCGACCGAGGTCTGGGACCCCTATGAAGGCGCGGTGGATAAACACCCGACCGAGCGGACGCTTTACCACCGGCACATGAACATGCGGCGGATGATCGGGAAATGGGCGAACCCCGGCCCCACGGCCGTCATAGAGCACGGGGCCAACCCCGGTCTTATCTCGCACTTCACCAAGCAGGGCCTCCTTGATATCGGCGCGCGGCTGCTCTCCGACAAGAAGGTGACGGGCAAGGACGCCGACGAGATCCGCCGGCTTATGGCCGAGCAGAGCTTCAACCACCTGGCCCAGAAGCTGGGTGTTAAAGTTATCCATGTCAGCGAGCGCGACACCCAGCTGACCAACAAGCCGAAGCAGGTGGACGAGTTCGTGAACACCTGGAGCGTGGAAGGCTTCCGCGAGGAGGGCATCACTACGGCGGAGATGGGCTGGGGCACGCACGAGAAGGAGCTGCCGGAGTTCGCCTACGAACATCAGGAAGGCCCCAGGAACCAGATCTGCCTGGCGCGCATGGGCATGAACACCTGGGTGAATTCCTGGGTGCCCAATTACTGCATCCAGGCCATGGTGGTCCGCCACGGCGAGGCTTTCACTATTTCTGACAAGCTGACCGTCTGGAAGAACGGCAAGGCCGTCTACCGCCCGACGGTGCATTACGCCTATTGCCCGAGCGACTCGGCCATCGCCTCGCTCAACGAGCTGCGCGGCTACGACTACAAATTGCAGCCGAAGATCCGCATCCTCGCGGACGAGATCGTAAGCGGCTCCGACACCCTGGGCGCGCTGCTGCTGGGGCACCCCTATAACGCCTGGTGGACCGGCAGCAGCCTGAGCATCGGGGAATCGCGCAAGCTGGTGCCGCATCAGAATGCCACCACCATGCAGGTGGCCATCTCGGTAGTGGCGGCGACGTCGTGGATGATAGAGAACCCCGAGCGGGGCGTCTGTGTGCCGGACGAGCTGCCGCACGAGTATGTCCTCAAGATCGCCAAGCCCTACCTGGGCAAATTCATCTCGATGCCTACAGATTGGACGCCGCTGAAGCATTACACTAACGAGTTCCTGGGCCATAACAACCCGGCCATCGACCGGAAGGATCCCTGGCAGTTCAAGAACTTCCTGATCACGGACGGGGATTAAGACGCCTGACTTTTAGCTAAAATACTGACGGAACGGAGGAAACTAGTGATATCTCAAAAACAGCTGCTCGCGCTCGCTAAAAAACACGGAACACCGCTCTTCGTAGTGGACCACGATGAAATACGGCGCAACTACGCCGAGTTCAAGAAATACCTGCCGCGGGTGCAGGCCTATTACGCGGTCAAGGCCGAGCCCCTGCCTGAGATCGTCAAGACGCTCTTCGACGCGGGCGCGAGCTTCGACGTGGCCTCGATGCCGGAGTTCCTCATCGTCCACGAGAACATCAAAAAGATGCCGGACAAGAAGCGGCTGGACTGGATCTGGGACAAGATCATCTACGCCAACCCCATAAAGCCCAACGAGACGCTGAAGCAGCTGGATCCCTACAGGCCGCTGGTCACCTACGACAACCTCGAGGAAGTCCACAAGATAAAGAAATACGCGCCGCACGCCGGGCTGGTCCTGCGCATCAGGGTGGCCAACACCGGCGCCGTGGTGGAGCTCTCCTCCAAGTTCGGGGCGGCGCCCGGGGAGGCGGTGGACCTCATCCTGGCGGCCGAAAAGGCCGGGCTGGGGGTCGAGGGCCTGAGCTTCCACGTGGGGAGCCAGACGACCAACTTCGAGAATTTCGTGCAGGCCATCAACCTGGCCGCCGACATCTTCAAGGAGGCGAAGCAGCGCGGCCACACGCGGATGAACCTGCTCGACATCGGCGGAGGCTTCCCGGCGCCGTACGACGCGTCGGTAAAGCCGTTCCGCGAACTGGCTAAAAAGATAAACTCCGAGATCGACCGGCTCTTCCCGAAAGAAATAGAGATCCTGGCCGAGCCGGGCCGGTTCATGATCGCGACGGCGGGAACCTCGGTGGTCAAGATCAACGGCAAGGCCGTGCGCGACGGCAAGACCTGTTATTACGTGGACGACGGCGCCTACCACACCTACTCCGGCATCATCTTCGACCACCAGCACTGCCACATGAAGTCGTTCCGCAGCGGCCATGAGCAGATCTGCGGCGTGTTCGGCCCCACCTGCGACGCCCTGGACGTGATCTCGATGTCCGAGAACCTGCCGGCGGACCTGAAGCTGGGCGAGCTGATGTACAGCACCAACATGGGCGCATACAGCCACGCCTCCTC
Organism: uncultured Elusimicrobia bacterium; assembly: GCA_903873295.1. Classification (GTDB taxonomy): domain Bacteria; phylum Elusimicrobiota; class Elusimicrobia; order Elusimicrobiales; family UBA9959; genus UBA9959. The sequence goes on along the minus strand of CAIQNV010000079.1, from coordinate 14,175 downwards.
CACCAACTTCAACGGCTTCCCGCCCGCGAAAGTGGTGCACATAAACAGATAGCCGTTTATTTCCGCACAAAAGAGCCCCGCTTTAACGAGCGGGGCTCTTTTTATTTTCCGGAGCCGGTATTTATTCGGCGGTCTGAAGCTTCAGGGTCAGCCCGGTCTCGTTGAACGCAAAGCCGGTCAGGTGCAAATCCCCCATCATATCCGCGGGCATGAACATACGTATGATCTTGGAGTTGACAGTAGCGCGCAGCGTCCAGGCGGCTTTATCATAGCTCAGCTTCACCAGGTCTTGCGCCTTCAGCGGGATATTTTTGTCCTTGAGCCTGGCGTCGAGGGAGGAGTAGACGGCCTTTATCAGCACGTCCATGATCTGCACCGTAACCTGCTCATCGGTCATAGCGGGCTCGGCGACTCTCGCCGAAGGCTCCATGGAAGCGTGCAGCTGGATCTTCTGTACGCGGATGGCCAGTTTGTCGCGGCCTTCCAGGAAGGGCTTCAGGGTCAGGGTAGGGATGATCACGATGCCGCCCTGGTCTATCTTTATATTGCTGACCTTCAGGAACTCGCCGGATTTGAAGATGACCGGGGCGCTCTTGTCGATGATGGTCAGGCGCTTTTCAGAAACGGCCATCTCTTCCATCGAATTCTTAAGCATTTTAAAAGGCACGCGGATATTCATGTCCAGGCCGAGAAGCTCATCCGCTTCCACCTGCGGGGCGGGGACCTTTATTGAGGCCTGCGACGCTTTGATGTCGGTCGCGTTAAGTGAAGAGAGGTCGAAATCCGAGGCTGCCGCGCTCCCGCCGCAGGAGAGCAGCGCGGCCAGTGTCATCAGTTTAAGAGTTATGTTTTTCATATATTTATCATTGTGCCCGGCTTACAGGTCGAACCCGAGGTACAGGAGGCCGTTGCCTATCTTCAGGTCCCTTATAACCGCACCCTTGGCGAAGGAGGGCAGGAACGCGCTGTTCTTCAGCGTCATCAGCACGGTCTTTTCGTCCAGCTTGCGGGCGGAAACGACCTTGGCTATTTCCGGATTAGTGGTGATGGTCGCTATCACGGAAGAGACGACCTTGCCCTGTATCCAGTTGTTGATGAAGCCCGGCACGCCTAAGCCGTAGGCCTGGTCCACGTCAACGCGCTCGATGCGCAGCTTTATGGTATTAGGACCGGCTTGTTCCGCCAGCATGACCGCCTTGAAATATACATTGGGCTTGAGAAAAGCGTCCCGGGCGTAGATCTTGCCGGCTACCTCAAGGCGGCCGTCGGCGCGGAACTTCAGCCCGCCCTCTTTGCCGGCAGGATGCAGCTCAAAATCGCTGGCCTTGGTGAACTGAAGGATGAAGTTGTCGAGCAGGCCGTCCGAAACCGCCAGATTGTAGCCGGGCAGCTGGGCTATGGCGTTGGCCGAGCCGGAGTGCACGCTGAGGGCGAAGCCGGCGTCGTCGAAACTGAAATTGGTCAGGCTGACATTGCTGATAAGGCCGGGCAGCAGGGGCGCCACGAAATTGGGGTTCACTACTGCGCGCAGGGTCCAGCTTTTTCGGTCATAAGTGAAGATCAGCACGTCTTTGGCCCTGAGCGGCACTTTGTTCTTCAGGAAGGCTGCGTCCATGGATTCAAGCATCCCGGTGGTGAGGTTAGTCATCACCATTTCCATCAGGCCGTCTTTGTCCAGCTGGGGCCCGAAAACGGCTTTGGGCCCAAAAGCTATATCGGCATCTATCTTCATCACTTTAAGGGCCAGTTTATTGTTGCCTTCGAAGAAAGGCTTTATAAGAATGATGGGCTCGATCTCTATGCCGTTATAGTTCACGAGCACGTTGCTGAAAGCGATATGGTCGCCCTGGCGGAACAGTATAGGTTCTCCGGGGTCCAGAACCTCCATCTTAACTCCGGGCAGCTCTGAAAGGCGGGAGGTGAGGGATTTGAAAGGCAGCTTTATGGTCATGTCCAGCGCGGGGGAGGGCATATTGGGAGACTTTTCCGCGCCAAGCAGCTCGGGCTGTTCCGGCACCGGCACGGCCTGCGAATTTTCCCGCGACGCCTTCAGGTCGGAAAAGCCGGTTGAATCAAGGTTGAAGTCTCCGGCAAAAACCGCCGTGCTGAGACCCGCCGCCACGATCGCCGCCAGGATCAGTTTTTTCATATTAATAGTTTAACACCCGCTCCCCATCCCAGTAAGTGTCTAAAGGCCCACCCCGCCAGACCAAAAGGCCCCCCTAAAAAGGAGGCAGGCACCTTTTTAGCTATTTTGGGCTGTTTTAGGCACAAAAATCTCAAAAAGGAGGCTGGCACCTTTTGGCACCTTTTAGACTCCAGAACGGAATAGAATTTTCCCGCGCAATAAAAAACCCGGGCTTCCCCGGGGTTTTTTATCCAGGCGGGGACTCGACAGGAGGCCTCGCTCCGATATGCTAATTGCGGCGTTTGTCCATGAAGGCTTTCAGGGCTTCGCCCATGGAGCCTGACGGGGCTTCTTCGCGGCGCGGGCGGTTGTCCTGCCGCGGCCTGTCGAAGCGCGGCCCCGCCTGGGGGGCGGCGGCGGGTTCAGGCCTGGGACCTCTGGCCTCGCGCGGGCCTACCACAGGGTTCGATTTCAGCGAAAGGGCTATGCGGTTGCGCGGCAGGTCGATGTCCGTCACGGTCACGTTCACGCGCTGGCCCACCTTGACCACCGCGGCGGCGTCGCGCACGAAAGTGTCGGCCAGCTCGCTGATATGCACAAGGCCGTCCTGGTGCACTCCGATGTCTACGAAAGCCCCGAAAGCGGCCACGTTGGTGACTATGCCGGGCAGCTTCTGGCCGGGCTTCAGGTCCCCTATCTTCTGAGCCTCGCCGAAAACGAAAGCTTCGAACTGCTTGCGCGGGTCGCGGCCGGGCTTGGCCAGCTCGGCGATGATATCCTTCAGCGTGGGCTCGCCCACTTCTTCGGAGATATAGTTAGAAATATCTATCTTCGCGCGCAAGGCGGCGTCGGTTATCAGGTCTTTGACCTCGCTGCCGAGGTCGGCGGCCATCTTCTCCACTATCCCGTAGCGCTCGGGGTGCACGGCGCTCTCGTCCAGCGGGTTCTTCGCCCCGCGCAGCCGCAGAAAGCCGGCAGCCTGCTCGAAAGCCTTGGGCCCCAGGCGCGGGACTTTCTTAAGCGCGGCGCGCGACGGGAAAGCCCCGTTGGCGTTGCGGTACTCGATGATGTTCTTGGCCAGCGCGGCGTTCAGGCCCGAGACATAAGAAAGCAGTTCGCGGCTGGCGGTGTTCAGCTCCACGCCCACGCTGTTGACACAGCTCTCCACGGTGGCGTCCAGGCTCTTCTTCAAACCGCTCTGGTCCACGTCGTGCTGGTATTGGCCCACGCCTATGGACTTGGGGTCTATCTTCACCAGTTCGGCCAGCGGATCCATCAGGCGGCGGCCTATGGAGACCGAGCCGCGCACCGTCACATCCTTATCGGGAAACTCTTCGCGGGCCACGGGCGAGGCGGAATAGACAGAAGCCCCGCTCTCGTTAACCATCACGATTATGACGCCTTCAAGTTTCAAAGCCCGTGCGAATTCTTCGGTCTCGCGGCCGGCGGTGCCGTTGCCGATGGCTATAACTTCGGTCTTGAACCTGGCGGCCAGCTCTTTCATCTTCCCGGCGGCGGAGGCGGCGGCGCCGTCCCCATTATGCGGGTAGATCACGTCGTCGTGCAGCAATTTGCCGTTGGAGTCCAGGCAGACCAGCTTGCAGCCGGTGCGGAAGCCGGGGTCGAGCGCCAGAATATTTTTGTGGCCCAGCGGCGAGGACATCAGTATCTCGCGCAGGTTGCGGGCGAAAACGCCTATAGCCTCGGCGTCGGCGCGCTTCTTGGTCTCCAGGCGGGCTTCGCCTTCCATTGAAAGCGCGAGCAGGCGGCTGTAGGAATCGGTGACGGCTTCTTTTACTTGTTTGCCGCAGGCGCTCCCGTTTTTAACAAAAAGCGGCTCTAAAAGCGAAATGGCCTCGTCGGCTTCGACTTCGATGCGCATGGTCAGGAAGCCCTCCGACTCGCCGCGGCGCATGGCCAGGATGCGGTGAGAAGGGGCTTTGGGAGCCGGCTCTTTCCAGTCGAAATAGTCCTTGAACTTGGCGCCTTCGGCCTCCTTGCCTTCAAGCACCTTGGAATGGAACACGCCTTTCACGGAGAAAAGCTGGCGCAGTCTGGCGCGGGAGGTTTCGTCCTCGCTGACGCGTTCGGCGATTATATCGCGCGCGCCGGCCAGGGCTTCCTCGGCGGTCTTCACGCCTTTTTCTTCGCTGATGAAAGGGGCGGCCAGGGCGGCGGGGTCTTCGCTGCCCTGCGCGTAGACCTGGTCGGCCAGAGGCTCCAGGCCCTTCTCTTTGGCGATGGTGGCGCGGGTGCGGCGCTTGGGGCGGAAGGGCAGGTAGATGTCTTCCAGTTTGGAAAGTACCGCGGCGCCTTCTATTTTGGCTTTAAGCTCCTCGGTCAGCAGGTTCCGTTCGGCGAGCGATTTTATTATGGCGGCACGGCGCTCGTCCAGCTCTTTGAGCTGGGCCAGGCGGTCTTGTATTTTGCCGAGGGCCACCTCATCCAGATTGCCGGTGGCCTCTTTGCGGTACCGGGAGATAAAGGGTATGGTGGCGTCTTCTTTAAAAAGGTTCATCGCGGCGGCCACACCCGCGGGGTTCAGGCCAAGTTCAACCGCAATTTTAGACACATACGGATCGCTCATTTATTTCCTCCGGAAAGTTACAGCGGAAAGCTATGCCTACAGGATATAAAAAAGCCGGCCTCCCGGGCTAACCCGCCGACGGAGACCTATAGAATGTAAAGAACCCGGGCGGAGACCGTGTGGGCCGGGTTAGCAAAACCGTCGTTGAGCCCGCCGGTTGCATAGCCCGGCGGGCGAATACCGAGTGAGGCCACGGTGTGGCCGAACGTGTTTTGCGTTCCGGCCCACACGGTAGGCCGCCCGAACGCGTTTACATCAGCCCCTTCTGCTTGAAGCTCATGAAGCCCTCTTTGGTGACTATCACGTGGTCCAGCACCTCTATGCCCAGCAGCTTGCCGGCCTGGACCAGGCGCTTGGTGAGCGAGAGGTCTTCGTCGGAAGGCTCCAGGCAGCCCGACGGGTGGTTGTGCGCCACTATCACGCTGGCGGCCAGGTTCTTCACCGCCGGCTCGAACACCTCGCGCGGGTGCACCAGGTTGTAGTTCAGCGTGCCTATCGAAACGACATCGCGCTTTATCTCCTGGTTGCGGGTGTCCAGATAGAACACGATGAAGTGTTCCTTTTTCTGGTCGCGCACGTCGCGCAGCTCCTCCCAGATATCGCGCGGCTTCAGGTAGATGCCGCTTTTCTTGCCGTTGAGGAAGCGCCGGCCCAGCTCGAAGACGGCCAGGATCTCGCAGGCCCGGGCGGGCCCGAGCCCCGGGGCGGCGCGCAGCTCCGCGAAGCCGGCCTTGGCGATGTCCCCCCTGCCGAAGCGCCGCAGCAGCTCCCCCGCCATGTCCAGCACGTTCTTCCCCCTCATGCCGGTGCGCAGTATTATGGCCAGCAGCTCTTCCTCGGCCAGCTTCTCCGGCCCGTAGCGCATCATCTTCTCGCGCGGCCGCTCCACCCGCGGCATGTCCTGTATGGTTCCGGCGCCTTTCATAAGTCCCCCTTTTAACCCGTCCGTTTCAAATAGCATAGCAGACGACCCCGACAAGGGGCTGTCGGGTTGATAAAAGTGTTTTTTTAACCGGAAGAACATTTTGTATTATCTATTTCAGAAGAGGGCGGATGATATATGGAAATTAAACCTTTTGAGCTCTACGCGCCTGTGCGCAACACCATAAACAAGGCGCTGGGCGTCGTGGTAAAAGCCGCGGGAGAGAATGTAACCGTGCAGCCGCTGTCGGGCGACCGGCTGACTTTCCGCGCGCAGTATTTAGCCCCGGCCGACAAGGCTGAAACTGCTTTATTGCAGGACCTTATCACGCGCCTTAAGATAGAAGAGGAAAACCGCAACAAAGCGAAGACCATAAAAACGGACCCGGCGCTGATCCGCGCTGAGTTCGAGAAGTTCGTGCACCATATCGCGGTGCGCTATCCCAAATCGGCCGAGGTCTTCAGGGAATTCTGGGCCGAGCTCATGGCCGCGGCCGGGGACCTGCCGGGGCAGACCTGGGAGATGAAGCCCAACACCGCCAAGACCCCCGGCCCGGTACTGAAAATTTATAACCAGGCCACCCAGAAATGGGTTTATGGCCTGACCCTGCTGGCCGGCTGGGGGCTCCGCATGGAAATAAAGAAAGAATTCCTGCCGCCCGGCCGCGAAGCTCTTTTCCCCATAGACCACGCCATGTTCGGGGCGGGCAGGGCGGTTGAGCTGGTATATAAGGATTTCACCCCTGAAAAGCGCAGGCCCTACGCCGATTGCGTCCGGGCTATTTACGCCGCGGCGCAGAGACCGGAAACGCGGCAATAAACGGCGCGCGCCCAAATACCCCCTTGACAAGTCAAGAACGTAGTGTAAACTATAAGTGAGTAGGCGTATATCTTTATGAAAGCACTGCGGCCCGCTATTATCTTTCTTTCCCTGGCACTGGCCGGAGGCTATGTCTCCGCGCTTGAACCTGTGCCCTGGAACCATAAGGAGTACAGCTCCGAATTTAAGTATTTCCAGGAGCGGGCCGCTTTTACCGCCGACACCTGGACCGCCCTTGGCCCCGAGGCGCAGGAGAAGGAACTGCTGGAGGCCGGACAGCCGGCTTTAGATAGACAGGAGGCGGTGAGAGCTTATTACGCGGCCGCGCTGAAAAAATGGGACAGCCCCGCCCTCCGCGACTATCTCGCAAACACAAAAGAGACGGACATAAAAGCCGTGCACCTTTGGCTGGGCAAAGAAAAAGCAGCGGCTTTCTCGCGCAAGCTCGCGCTTACCCACGCCCTGCTGAAAAAGGCCCGCGCCGAAGGGCTTGACGACGAGGACGCTCTTGCGCTGGAGCCTCACCTGCGGCCTGAAGCCATTGCGGGCCTGCGCTCCCTGAAAGCCTCGGCGGAAGCCCTTAAGGCCCAGACTTCAGAAAAAGCGCTTAAGGGGCCGGACAGCAAGTCGACCGCCTCGCTGGACAAATTCGCGGGGCCGGACCCGTCAAAGCTGGGAGCGGACAGTTTCTCCAAACTTTACGACAATATGAACGTCTCGGGAGCGGATCCCGTGGCAGCGGGCCGCGGCCGGTACGGGGCCGGGGCCGCCGGGAGCGGCGCCGCGGTACAGTTTACCGCTCCTCAGAAGAAAGCCGCTTTCGCCATGCCGGAAGTCAGAGCCGTTCCCGCGGCCCTGCCGGCGGCGCAGGCGAAGTCCGCCGCCCTCACCTCGGACGCCTACGGCATTACGGTTTATTCCGCGGGCGGGCAGCAGCCACAAACCTTCCGCAAGGGCGGGGATGCGGCGGCGGCCATCCGCAAAATGCCGGACGGCTCCATAACCAAAATAATTTTCTACGGCCACGGCGCGCCCGGCACGCAGATGGTGGGCGACTTTGACGTGGACGCGGGCGGCGCGGGCGAGATGCTGAAAGGGAAGCTGGCGCGCGGCGGCGTGGTGCAGTTCTCCGGCTGCAACACCTCCTCCATCGGCGGCGCCACCCTTAACCCGGCCGTGGGCCTTTCGATGGTGGCCCGCCGGCTGCTTTATTTCAGCCTGCCCTATTTCCAGGACAGGGCGGACGGCGTGCCCGCGGAACAGGCCAGACAGCAGTGGGACAAAACCTGGAACGCCGACCTGGCCCGCGACACCAGCCTTAATCTGCGCGGGGCGGTGGTCTGCGGCTACCGCACCTTCGGCCTGGTGCCGGGGCGGCTGCCCGGGGTAACGCGGCTGCTGGGCAACCAGGAGGCGACCACGCCGGGCTTTGTGGCGGGCAAGAAGGCCTGCTATCAGGACGGGAAAGAGGTACCGGCACAATGACGGATTTTAATGTGGCGCTTGAAGTCGTTCTGCTGCTGGGCGTTTCTTTCGCCCCGCTGGCGGCCGGGCTCGCCTTGCGGCGCAAGTTCTCCCCGGCGGCGCAGGAAGGTGCTGAACCGGCGGTCCCGACCGGGGCTCAAAAAATGGGCCGCCTGGCCGGGAACTTCCTGTTCTGGGGCGGCATCCTGGGAATACTCTTCATGATAGTGGCGGGAATAAATATGCTGGGCTGGATCTAGGAAAGGATCTCGGCAGCGGGTAATAGCGCGGGAAACCGCGCTATTTTATTTGCGGCGGCGGAACAATTTTTAATTCCAGGATCCGGTCCACCCGGAACATTCGCTTCTCACCCCGCTTAAGACAATGCGCCTCCAGACCCTTGAAGGTTACAGTATTGTATTTGCAGTCGCCCACCGACAGCGGCCTTACGGTGCGGCGGCTTTTTTCGTCGCGCGCTTTAAGGTAGGTCATCTCGAGGCAGCTGCCGTCCTTTATGGCCTGCTCTATCAGTTTGACCTTTTCCTCCAGCGGCATAGCCAGTTCGCTGGTTCCGTACTGGTGGCCGGTGACATAGCGCACTATGCGCCAGTCGGTCCGCACATCCTCGGGCCGGACCTCACGCGCCAGCGACAGCCCCTCCAGCGCCGTGCAGCGGCTGAGCGCCACGTAGGTCTGCCCGGCGGCAAAGACCCGGCGGCCCAGGTCTATTACCGCCCGCTCGAAAGTCTTGCCCTGGCTTTTATGTATGGTTATGCCCCAGGCCAGCTTTAGCGGATACTGCTTAAAAGTGCCGGCGGTCTCGGTCTTTATCTTCTTCGCCTCGGCGTCGAAGGAGAAATGAAAAAGCTCCCAGGCGTGCTGCTCCACCGGCTCCACCGAGCCGTCCGCCAGGCGCACATGGATCATATCGGCCTCGCCGGGCAGGCCTCGCATGATATCCTGCACCGCAGCCATAGTTCCGTTCACCCAGCGGCCTTTGGGATCGTTGTTCAGCAGCATCACCTGCGCCCCGGCCTTAAGGTGCAGCTCGTCGTCGGCCGGATAGGAATCGCGCGTGAACTGCCCGGAGGTTTCCGCCTTATAGATATGCGAGCGCCCGTCGATGGAGCGCAGGCGCTCGTTGTTGATCTCAGCCGCGTCGGCGTTGGTGGTGAGCAGGCGCACGATGAGACCGCGGCCCTCCGTTTCGACATCGGCGCCCACGCGGCGGTTAAGCTGAGCCAGCTGGGCGTCGCTTATGCGGTTATTCCTTATCGCGTTCAGTATCTCTATAAAGCCCTGGTCCTTCTGGCGGTAGATCTTTTCCAGCTCCAGATATTCGATGCCGGCCTCTCCGAAAACTTTGGAATTAAAGAAATAAGGCCCCGGGTAATAAGTGGAGAACAGCTCGCGCTCGGCGCCGGTGACCACCGGCGGCAGCTGGTACAGGTCGCCGAAAAGTATAAGCTGCGCCCCGCCGAAGGGCCGCCCCGGCTCGCGCCCGTTCAGGCGCATGAAGGCGTCCACGCAGTCCAGCAGATCGGCCCTTACCATGGAAGCCTCGTCTATAACTATGGCGGCCAGCTCTTTATAAATTTCGGCGTCCTTCTTGCGGGCCCTTCTTACTTTGTCGGGCGTAGTGCCGGGCTTGAAGCGAAAAAAGGAATGGATGGTCTCCCCAGCCACGTTAAGAGCGGCCACCCCGGTGGGGGCCAGCACCACTATTTTTTTGGCGGTATGGGCGCGGAAATAGCGCAGCAGCGTGCTTTTGCCCGTCCCGGCTTTGCCAGTTACAAAGACGTTATGGCTGCCGTGCTGCAGCAAATGCAGGGCTTTCGAGAACTGCTCGTTAAATTCTATCTCTGTTTCTTCAGGCATGTCTGACCTCGATTTTACCATTTAGGCGCACCAGCGCGCGGCAGCACCGTCGCCTGCGCGAATAGCGGAGTATCTGCGTGCACAAACGTTAACACAGTAATTCGTATAGGTCTTTAGGCCTATATGCGCCTAGGCCCTTTGGCCCTTGAGGAAAATCAATGTTGACTGTAAAGTGTATATAGCTACTGTGTAATCCCCGGAATCGGCCGGGGAGCATCCACCTCCGGACCGCAATCCGGATTCACCACGGCAAGCTGCACCGCTGTACCGGGAGGTGGATATGCGCAACATGCTTAAGAACTCTCCAGCACCCATGATCCTCAGAGCCGTATTTTCAGCCGCCATTTTTTTATCAGCCGTATTCCATTTTGCCCCCGGCCGGCTTAACGCGCAGGCTTTGTACCAGCTTAAGACCGCCGCCCCCGCCTTTGAAGTACCTCTCGCCCCCCCTCCTCAAAACGCCACGCTTTACACCCTGGCCCCCGGCCTTAACGTTTACTTCATTAATGTCGGCCAGGGAGATTCCATCTATCTGGAGCTGCCCGGCGGTAAAAACGCCCTTATTGACGGCGGCCCCTCCAAGTCCGCCACCGGCCCTCTGGCCAAGTTCCTTTCCGATAAAAAAGTGACCAAGATAGACAATGTAGTGCTCACGCACCCCCACAGCGACCATTACAACGGCCTGCAGTACGTCTTTTCCACTATGACCGTCGGCAATTTTTACGACACCCGCATGGATAATACGGGCGCTACCGGCGACGATACCCTCCGCGCCCAGGTCGCGAACCAGGGGACGACCACTATTTATCCCGCAGCCGGCGACCAGCTTGACTGGAGCGCGCCCGGCCTTTCGGTTAAGGTTTTCAACGCCTGCTCCGAGCCTGTGGCCAGTTCCGTCGGCGGCCTTATTAATGACTGCTCCATAACCCTCAAGCTCACCTACCGCGGCTCCTCCCTTCTTTTCACCGGCGATATGCAGGAGGACGTTGAAGCCTCTCTGGTACAGCGCTACGGGCCCGAGCTCAAAGCCGACGTGCTTAAGGTCGGCCATCACGGGAGCAAGTACTCCACCAGCCAGATCTTCCTGGACGCCGTAAAGCCAGCCAGAGCCTATATCGAGGTGGGCAAAAATAATTATGGCCACCCCACTCAGGGCACGCTGGACCGCCTTATAGCCGCCGGTGCGCAGGTTTTCCGCACGGACCTCGACGACACGCAGGAATTTTCCGTAACCGGTTCCTCCGAGCCGGCCGAGCTTTCCGCTGAATAAAGCCGCGTTTCTCATAAAAGCCGTCCTCTCCCGCACTAATAGCATAGCAGACGACCCCGACAAGGGCGTGTCGCGTTCGTTTTCGCTATTTTTGAGATTTTTTCAACAGGCGGAGGTCAGCAGGGACGGCGGATCGAGATCCGCCTCACCAATCACGCCGGGCTTTGCCCAACTCCCTGACCAACTGGCGGGCAACATCTTCTGATTCCGGGTATAAAGGGTTGTCCGCGATATTTTCCACGGCCTTGTTCGCGTAGCCCTTTAGCAAAATATCCTTGGCGGCCGCTTTTGAGAGGCCCAGCTGGGAGTTAACCTTACTTTTCCCGGTTTCCCACAGCGTCGCTCCGGTTTTAGCGTCCACAAGCCGCAGGGTCACTTTCACTGTGCGCGAGGCGTACACGCCGATGTTCGCGTTATTGAAGGTTTCTATCTCGCCGTAAAGCAGCGCGTCGGCCTCAAGGAGGCTCCCCAGTTTTTGCGGCGTGACGGCGTTGAGCTGGCCGCCTTCCGAGATCCCGAGGCCGTGAAGCTTTTCCTCCGCCTCCTTGACGTCGATAATATTAAATCTTGACGCCGAGAGATAGGTATCCAGGAGCTCCCTGAGGATCTCGGGCGCCCGGAGGTCGAGGGATTGATTCTCGAACGGGAGCAGGGCGATAGCGGAAGGAAAAGGCGAGGTATGCCTCACGGAGGACGGCGCTGCAGCGGCACAGCCGGCCAAAGCCGCGAAGAAGAGCGCTAAAAGGATATTGCAAACACGCATATTCCCCCTTATTAATTTTATTGCGTAAACAATCCTATTATTATAATATAAATTAGCTAGTCCTTATAGTTGCAGGGGGAACCACATTATGCGTAAAAAAGTTTTACCGTTACTTTTAACGGCGATCGTCTTTTCCGTTGCCGGGAAGGCCGAAGCGGGCGATAAAGGATTCCAGTTCGCTCCGCCGCCTTTCGCCATACTGAACCTTCGCTCCGTAGATGTGAAGACGGACACCAGCTGGGACTACATCGGCATGAAGATGGGCGATTTCAAGTTTAACGTCCTTAACTACGGTACCGGCCGCGCGGTGAAGAAGTGGGACAGCGGAGGTTTCAGCCTTGGCACGAACGTGCAGCTGATCCTGGGCACGGGAAAATTCGATATGGGCAACGGGGACAACTCCAGCTTTACCCTGGGAGGAATGGGATTGGGCATCCAGCCCAACTGGTATTTTGACCTCAAGGGCAACGAAGAGGATGATTTCAGCCTGCCTTTCTATTTCGGCCCGCATCTCACCGGGAGCGTAACGTCAGGCTCGCTGTCCTTCAAAACCCAGTGGCTGAGCTACTATGACGCCACCTATATCCCCTATTACGGTTACATTTATACGCCGCATTATGTAGAAGTAACCGACACGATGCGGATGACTACCAGCGTCCTCATGTACGGCTGGCAGGCGGGTATCCAGGCCGGCATCAACCTGGGTGAATATTTCAAGTTCGTCCCCTATGTCGATTTCTCGCAGGAATTAGGAGGAACTACGAAAACGACAATATCGGCCATTTACACGGAGGCGATGAACTCCACCACCTCTACAAGCATAAAGTCCACTCCGATAGCGACCCAGCCTGGTTTCGACTTCCAGCTCCGCAAGATCGCTCTGAGCCTCGGAGGGGCGATAAAGAACTCAAAGAGCGGCGGCCAAGACGGCACGAAAATAAAGACCACGGTTTTCCACATACGGTTCCAGCATAAGTTCCGCTCCATCTGTGGCATTTAAGGGAGGATTTTATGACTTTAAAAAATAAATTAACGACTTTCGCGCTACTGGGTTTCTCCGCCGCTTTCCTGGGCGGCTGCGTAAATATGCGCACGGTGACATATCCGAACCACAGCTACAACACGGTGTTCAAAAGCGCCGTAACCGGCCTCTGCGCCGAAAAAAAACTTGTTATCTATGAAGCCGACAAGAGGAAGGGTGTGATCAAAGTCGAGAGCAGAAGCGTCTGGGGAAATTCCGTATTGCCGATATTTATTTATGGCGCCGGCGGGGGCACCCCCAGTATCACGGTAAGAGGCAAGGACAAATGGCTGGAAAATATCATCGCAAAGAACCTGCCGACCGAAAAAACGGAACAGGGAGTTTCGAAGTCCCCGGGCGCAAAGACTTTAGACGCGGAATCGGATATGGATATTGAAAAGCAGCAGCTGGAGCTGGAGAAAGAAAAGCTTAAATTTGAAAAAGAAAAACTGGAATTTAAGAAAAAAAAGCGGAAAGCGCGTTAATTTGACTCTCAAAAGTATTCCAGCTTTATAAGGGGGATAGTATGAAATCACTGGTTAAACTAGCGCTGGCTTTATTACTCTTTTCGCTGCCGCTCAGGGCATACGCCGGCTGGGGCGTTGGAGTTAACGCCGGCTTCCGGAAAATGGACGCAGCAGAATACCAAAAAGAAGCAAATTACATGAAAACGGTCGGCTTCACCTCTGGCAGCTCCAAGATAACCCAAGGGCTTTTAAGTCCGGACGTTAATCTCTTCTATGAGACCGCTCCTAATTCCGGCCTAAGCTACGGTCTTTCTGCCGGATTCGGAAAGGCCGCCGGAGTTAAACTAGAGGAAAAGTTCTCTTTTTCCGGGACGAACGGGACACGCAAGATCGAGAACACCACTACGGCGATCCCGGCTTCATTCTATATTAAAATCAAGTCTGATGATAAACCGTACGCCTTTTTCGGCGGCGCCGGCTTCGATTTATTATCATTAAAAACCACCTATAAAATGCAATTTTCAGGGACAGACACCAGCGGGGTTTTTGAAAAAAATAAAGTGGTTCCCAATATAGCCGCCGGAGGGGAATACTACCTGACCAAGAATTTGTCGGCCGGATTGAATTTTAAATACATGTTCAGCGCAAAAATTAAGGATCTGCGCGGAAAAGTTGATGGGGTAAACAGCAAGTTAATAATGTCTAACAACGAGATTATATGGAACTTCTGGAATTACAGTGCACGAACGTCGAGAAAACAGTGCTTCAATCCTGTTTAAATGAGTCATTTTTCAGTTTGCCGCACGTACGAAGTATTTTGAGTCGAAAATACTGCCAATCATGAAAACCGTAAGCC
>CAIQNV010000078.1 GCA_903873295.1 uncultured Elusimicrobia bacterium | reverse complement strand
GTTCCCCCCGAAGCGGGGCCCCCCTCCCCAAAGCGGCTACAGGGCAACCCCATGCCCGGCCCTCGGCTGCTTACATCCGGCAAGCGCGGTTTTAACGCGGAGACGCGGAGGCCGCGGCGAGCAGTTCCCGGTAGTACGCCAGTGTGCGGGCGCCCATTATGGCGGTGGTGAAGCCCTCCCGCACCAGCGAGACGGAATTTTTGGAAAATCTTTCGCGGAGCCCGGGATCGCGGAGCACCGTCTCCAGCCGGTCCGCGAGCGCGGCGGCGTCGCCGGGGGGGAACAGCAGGCCGGTTACCCCTTCTTTCACTATTTCCGGGTTGCCGGAGATATCGCTGGCCACGGCCGGCACGCCCATCGCCAGAGATTCCCTTATGCTGCCGCTCAGCGCCTCGCCTTTTACCGCTGCGTTAACGCTGACGGAGGCGGCCGTAAGGAGCTTCTCGACGTCGTCGCGCAGACCGAGGAAGCGCCCTTTTTCTTCGGGCAGGCCTGCGGCTTTATAAAGGTCCTTCAACTCCTGTGAATCAGTGTTCCTGCCGGCAAAGACAAGCGCGAACTCAAGACCGCGCGCGCGCAGGAGCCTGGCCGCCGCCAGCAGGATATGCTGGCCTTTGTCCCGGCTGAAATTACCCACCAGCATCACCACCGGCAGGCCGGGCGGAAGACCCAGCTCCTCAATTATCCGCCTGTCGGGCGGCCGGGGGGAAAACCGCTCGGGGTCGGTGCCGCTGTAGATGGTGCGCACCCGCTCCGGCCGCAGGCCGTAGGCGAGAAGAAGCCCGCGCACGGAATCGGCCACGGCGATGCAGCCGTCTATCAGCCGGCTGGTATATTTGAGTTTCGCGAAAAAACCGGTGATTATGGGGTGGGAAACCCGGCGCGTAAAAACGAAAACCGGCTTATGTTTTGCCAGGAACTTGGCCAGGAGCCCCATCGCGTGCGCTTTGGGGTGATGCGCCTGCAGCACGTCGGGCTTCCTCTCGTCCAGAAGGCGGGACAGCGCGAGGGCCGTCCGCAGGTCATAATCCCGCCCGGGCCGGAACTGCACCACCTCGAAACCGTCGGCTGCGGCCTTCCTGCCCAGATCTCCGTCGGCGGGACAGGCGATGATATTTTCATGGCCCAGGGCGCGCAGCTCCCGGGCGAGATAAAGCGCCTGGGCTGCCCCGCCTGACCAGCCGAAAGCCTCGGTTATATGTAATATTTTAAGTTTATCCGCCATATCGATAACAATGCCTATGCGGGGCCTGGGTCCAAAAACACAGCTCTTATAGGCCCTTCCGCGCATTACAAAGGCCGGGATTTCTGTTAAATTATAGTATATAGCCTTGGCCATTTTAACGGAGAACACGCTTGAAAAAGACCATACTGGCAGTTATAACTCTGCTCGCTGCGATACCCGCCCGGGCGCAGCGGCTTGAAAACATAAACGTTGAAAGCCTGAAAGTATCCGCCAAAACTTTTGAAGCCCCTCCGCCAAAGATAGCGAACTACTATTTAGACGCGAATTCCTACGACCCGCTGCTGCTCCGCCGCTCTCCGGCGGGCGCCGGGAAGTTCAACGTGATCGGCGGCTCCATCGACATCCCCGGCACGGACAATACTCTCGAATTCTCCCGCCAGTACCGCCAGGCCACTTACCAGCGCTATGACCTACAGAGCGACGTAGCGCTGGCCGTCTATACAAAAAACCTGCCCAAGGTCCTTTTCCGGGTGCTGTTCGGCATAGCGGAGGATAACGGCAACCCCGCCGGCGGCAGCTACAACGCTATCAACCCCCTGATCGAAGACACCCCCGTGGCCATGCCCACCGAGGCCGAAATACAGGCGCTGGACATTCCCCAGGACGAAAAAGAGCGCCTGCTGGTACAGCTGCACAATTCCAAAATGCAGATAGAAGGCCGCGTGAACCCTTTCCGCAAGCAGGAAATGCTGAACATGATGATGCAGATCATCAAGGAAGAGCAGGCCGCCGGCCTCGAGCCCAGGTTCGGCGAGCCCCATACCTGGAGCCCCGAATTCATGCGGTACTGCAAG
Source organism: uncultured Elusimicrobia bacterium (assembly GCA_903873295.1). Lineage (GTDB taxonomy): Bacteria > Elusimicrobiota > Elusimicrobia > Elusimicrobiales > UBA9959 > UBA9959. The sequence continues at coordinate 17,313 of CAIQNV010000078.1, read as the reverse complement.
GAGAAGGGCGAACTGATACCTCTCGGCTTCACTAAGCTGCTGACCGCCCTGGCCTCCGGCGTTACCTCCCGCCACTTCAAGACCGGGACGGAAACCGCCCTGATAGAATACTTCCTTTCCCGCGAAGAAGGCTCGGTGACCATGGACCAGGCTTTCCGCCGCAGCTACCAGCTCAATAACGGCGACGTGTACCTGACCATACTGACCATCGAGAACATCCTCTCCGACAACTGGCGCCACCCGGAGCGCGAGAAGCTGGCCGTCACGCGCAAGCTGGCCAATATCTGCAATTTCTACGCCGGCAGGGGCGACAAGTACGGCGCCTGGTACCACTTCCACGGCATCATGCTCTACGGCTACGTGCGCGGCGGCTTCCGCGCGGCGCTCATAGGCGGCATAGAGACCGCCGGTTCCCACGCGCTTAACGGCGCGAGCGGCCAGAACGAGCAGCAGGAAGATTATGTAAATTCTATGGGCGGCAAGATAGGCGCGAAACTGGCCAGGGTCGTGAACGAAAAACTCTACTCCGGATTCACCGCCGATAGGAACTACTGCGACCCCGGTGTATATCTCAACCTGTCGGAGGACTTCCGCGACCGGCTGGAATACGTCGAGAGCAAGGATTTCAAGGCCACCCTTACCGAAGACCGCCTGTGGCTCAAAAGCCTGACCCGCGACTACCTGGACTGCCACGTCGAGATAATTTACAACGACTCTACGGGCAAACTCAATTCCGAGTATATAGTGAAGCGCGACCATGTCAGCTTCAAGAAGAACAAAGATGTGCCGATATACATCAACAGCATTAACGAACTTGTTAAGGCCCGCGCCTTCATCTCCGGCTGCCTGGCGGAAGAAAGCGCCGCCATGAACAAGTCCTTCGGCGGCTCCCTGCCGCCCGCGCGCGGAGTGTGGGTCGACGCGGAATAGAAGCTACGGCCCGATAGAGAACCGCGGCCCGGAGCTGCGGTTTTTTATTTGCTAGGATTTAGGCAGAACCGGGAGGGAATATTATGCGGAATTTCACTTTCAGCAATCCGACCAGGATCCTGTTCGGCAGGGCCGTGGTCGCGAAACTCGGCCCGGAGGCGGCCAGGGCCGGTAAAAAAGCCCTGCTCGTTTACGGCGGCGGCAGCATAAAGAAAAACGGGGTTTACGACGTGCTGACAGCGACGCTCGCAAAGGAAGGCGTGGCCGTAACGGAACACCCGGGCGTAAAGCCCAACCCGGTCCTCTCCCATGTGCGCGCCGGCATAAAGAAAGCGCGGGAGAACGATTGCGAGCTGATAGTGGCGGCGGGGGGAGGTTCCGTCATCGACGAGGCCAAGGCCATAGCGGCCGGCGCCAAATACGGCGGCGACGTCTGGGATTTCTTCTGCGGCAAGGCGGAGATCAGGGAAGCGCTGCCGCTTTTCACCGCGCTGACGCTTCCCGCCACCGGCTCCGAGATGAACTCCGGCTGCGTGGTCACCAACGAGGAGACGGCCCAGAAATATTCCGCCCAGAGCGCCGCCCTGTTCCCCCGCGTGTCGGCCCTGGACCCCGAAACTACGCTGACCCTGCCGCCCCGGCAGGTGGCTAACGGCGCGGTCGACACCCTCGCCCATATCATCGAAGGCTATTTCACGGCCAAAGACCCCGACGCCGCGGTGACGGACGAAATAGTGCACGCGCTGGCCCGCTCGGCCATCTCCTCCACGGAGAGAATATTAAAGGACCCGTCGGATTACAACGCCCGGGCCTCTATGATGTGGTCGGCCACGCTGGCGCTGAACGGCCTGGCCGCCTGCGGCTACGGCGGAGTGACTTTCATAAATCACGCGATCGAGCACTCGCTCAGCGCCCTCTACGACATAGCCCACGGCGCGGGCCTGGCCATAATCATGCCGGCCTGGTTCAAGCATCACCTCAAGACGGCAGGGCCGGCCAGGCTGGAAAAATTCGGCGAGGCGGTCTTCGGAACGAGAACCGCCGAAGAAACGATACGGGCTTTCGAGGATTTTTTCAGGAAAACCGGCGCCCCCGTGCGGCTTTCGGAGGCGAAGATCCCGGCGGCGGATATCCCGCGCATAGCGGAGAACGCCATGGGCCTGATACGGCTGTGGGGCATGAAGCACGAGCAGCCGGAGATCGAGAAGATCCTCAGTAACGCGAAGTAGCGCTTATTCCCTGACTGCCCCCTGCGCCGCGGCTCCGGGCCGGACACGGTGGGCGGCATGGCCCATCACATAATCCAGATATTTCCCGTAAACGGCGACCGCCCGGTCGGAGGAGCGGAAGACCGGCAGACCGAGCGCCTGTGCGCAGGCGCAGTAGGGCTCGTATATCGCGCCCGCCGCCACGCAGAAGATAAGCGGCTTGCGCGCGACCCTCGCGGCTTCGGCCGCGCCTTTAAGAAAGGATTTCTCCAGGTCGTCCGGCCAGCCGGCGCCCTTCGGCAGGGTATTCATGGCCGGCGTAAGCGGCACCATCGAGACCACCGCGCCGGAAAACTCGTCGGAGGCCAGCGCCTTCTTTATAATGCCGGCGATGGCGCCGTCGGACGCCATCGGCGTGATGTCCAGCGGGTTCTTGGCGTCCACGATGGAGTCCAGCTTGAAATCCTTAAGCGTTTTGCCCATGTAGGCCGCCAGCTCCGGGCTGATCTCGGCGGTAAGGCGGCCGGACACCCCGTCGGCCATGCCGGCGCCCTCAAAGCCCGCGTTGCTCAAAAAGAAAGTGTTGCCGTGCTTTATCTCCAGACCGGAGAAGTAGCAGGCCATGGCCGCGAGATCGTTGAAGTCGTCGAAAGTTTCGGCCACCAGCGCGCCGGCGTTCTCCATTATCAAGCGCGTCACCAGGTAATCCCCGGCTATCGAGGCGGTGTGGCCCATCACGGCCTTTTGCCCTACGGCGGTGCGGCCGGCCTTGTAAAGTACGACCTGCTTGCCGTTCGCGCGGGCTTTTTCTATAACATGGGCCAGGGCCAGCCCGTCTCCGGGTTTGAAGCCCTCCATATAGACCAGCAGCACCTTCAGTTCGGCATCCTCGGCCAGGCGCTCGACGTAATCCGGCACGGTCACGTCCTGCTGGTTGCCCACGGTGATACTGTAGGCCGGCTTAAGCCAGGGCATCCTGCTTATCGCGGAGATAACGAAGGCGCCGCTCTGGCTGACAAAAGCCGTCTTGGCGTTGTAAGGGTTCACGCCCAGCGGGTGCGCCAGCTTATAGTCCGGGATGAAAAAAGTGTTGATCTTTACCCCGTTGAGCACTATCCCCATGGAATTACCGCCGCTCAGCGCGAAATCCGGGTTCTTTTCCCGGGCGCGGGCGATGATCTCGACCACCGTTTGGCCCATGTCCTCCGAACCGGCCTTCTCGCCCATGCCGCCGGAGATAAGGACCACGCCGTTAACTTTTCCGGAATCGCCGGCCTCGGCCAGCACGCGCGGGACCTCGGGCGAAGGCACGGCCACCACGTACATGTCTATCTTCTCAGGCAGCGCGGCGGGCGAGGGAAAACATTTCACCCCGTCTATCTCCGCCGCTCCTTCCTTAACGATATAGGTCTTCTCCTTAGGAAAGCCGGCCCTGCCGATATTGTTCAGTATGATGCGGGCCATGTTCATTTTCTTCTCGCTCACCCCCACCACGGCGACGCTCCGGGTGTGAAGCAGGCTCGCGACGCCGTTCTTGGAGGGCTTCCGCCGCTGCGCCGGCGGCCTCGCCTTCCTGAAGCGCAGCACGCCGTCGAGGGCCGTAAGACCGCCCTTGCCGGCGGCCAGCGGATTTATCTCGAGCTCCTCTATGGCCCAGCCGGATTTTCCGCCGTCGCGGAAATAATTCATAAGGCGCGAAAAACCTTCCAGCCATTCCAGCATCTCCACGTCCTGCACCAGGCGGCGGCCGCCGCGCACGCCCCCGGAAGCGTATTTCCAGATCCAGCTTTTCCCCAGAAAAGCCTCCCACTCTTTGGCGCTGAAGGCCAGGTCCACCGGCATGACCGAAGGCGAAAGCCCGGGCCTCAGTGATTTGATAAGCGCCTCGGCGTTGGTGCCGCCCGGGCCCAGGGTGATCACCGGGCCGAAAGCGTCGTCGGACCGCGCACCCAGCAGCAGTTCCTCGCCCAGCGCGAAGGCGGAATGGGGAAGGAACTCCACCGCCATAAAACCCTCGGCGTCGGGAAACTTCGCAGCCATGCCTTTAAGCGCCTCTTCGAGCGCGGCCGCGGTCTTGTCGACCACCTTCACCCCGCCGGACTCGGTCTTGTGGAGCGTTTTAGAGGAGACCAGCTTCAGCACGGCTTTATCGCCGGCGAGCCGGGAGACCGCGTCGGCCGCGGCCGCCGCCGTGTCGCAGGCGGCGGGGTAAAGGATGTATTTCGGGGCCTTAAGCCCGGCCAGCTCAAGCACGCGGTAAACCTCGGGCTCGCTGAGGCTGGAACGGTTGTCGGCGCCGGCCGCCGCGAGCATCCCTTCTATAACGTCAAAATTTTTCATTGTTTCTCCAGCTAGCGCGAAAGTTGACCGCAAAGAGCGTAAAGGAGCGGCGCGAAGCTTCAGTCGATCTTTTCCACGCGGGCTTTCTGCGCGTAGGACAAAGCCTGCTCCCGGTCTATAAAGCCCGCTCCCAGACTGAGGCAGTCCGAAGCGGCCGCGCCGGCGGCCACTTTAAGAGTGCGCTCGAAATCATAGCCTTTCAGGAAGCCGAAAAGAAAGCCCGCCATAAATGAATCCCCGGCGCCCACCGCACTTTTAAGCCGGTGCAGACGGGGAGGCCTGACGCGCCAGAGGCCGAAGAGCGACGCCGCGTAAGCGGGGCCGGCGCCGTCCGTGACGATCAGGGTCTTAAGGCCGCTGCCGGAGCTTTTGCGAAAAAAAGACGCCACCCGCGCGGGGCTGAAAGCGGCGCCGGAAAGCTCCTCGAATTCACAGCGGTTTATTTTAATTCCTTCGGCGCCGGCGGAAAGGGCCTCGGCCAGGGCCGGGCCGCTGGTGTCAAAAACGGCGAAACAGCCGCGCGCGGCGGCCAGCTTTACCAGGGAGGTGTAAAAGCCTTTTTTAAGGCCGGCCGAAACCCGTCCGCAAACCGCGGCGGTTTTGAAACGGGAAGCGAGCGCCGCGAACTTTCCAAGGAACCGGGCCTGCGCCGCCGCCGGGACCGCAGGCCCCTCCTCGTTGAGGTCGGTAGTCAGGCCGCGGGAGTCGACTATGGTATAACAGACGCGCGACTCTCCGGCGGCGTGGCGCTGGATAAAAGCCCGGAACTTTTCTTTTTTTAGGGATTCGGCGATCCAGCGGCCGTTATAGCCGCTGGCAAAACCGGTTATGGGGGACTCCAGGCCCAGAGAGCGGAGCGCGCGGGCCACGTTCACACCCTTGCCGCCCGGCAGGGTTACAGTGCCGCCCAACCGGAAAATGCGGCCCGTGCGAAAAGACGGGATCAGCACTGTCTTGTCCACTGAGAGGTTGAGGTTGACGATAAGCGCGTTCATTATGGGGCGGCGATAAGCGCCCGGCTGAAGGCGCTCGGGAACGGGGGTCGTCCGCCATTTTTAATTTAGCATTTTTATCAGGGGGATTTAAATGAAACTTTTTATATAATAATGAGATGGGAAAAATCCTTAAAATATTCGCCTGGGGGACGGCAGGCCTTGTGCTGGCGCTGGCGGCCGGCGCGCTGGCGGTAAAGCTCTACTTTTCCCAGGCGCGTCTTAAAACCCTGGCCGGCGACTACGCCGAAAAGAACCTGGGCAGGGAAGTGACCTTTGACTCGATCGCCCTCGACCTTTCCGGGCTTTCCATAGCCAACCTGCGCGTCTCCGAATATCCTGATTTTAAAAAAGGGGAATTTTTCAGCGCCTCCGCCTTTTCAGTGCGCCCTTCCTTCAGGGCGCTGCTGCGCCGGGAGCTTAAGATAAATTCCATTTCGGCGGCCGGCCTCAACATGCGTGTGGCCGAGGTGAAAAAGGACACTTATAATTTCTCCGACCTGCTGGCTCCGGCGCCCCCGGGCAGGGAAGCCAGGCCGGCCGCCAAGGAGCCGGCCGCGCCGCCCCTGTCGGTCTCCAGCCTTAAGGTCCGCGGCTCGCGTTTTTCCTATACCAACGCGGCAGGGGATATCGCCGTCACGTTCAAGGACATAAACCTTTCCGCCGCGGGGATATCCCCTTCCGGACTTTTCCCCGTGGAAGCCGGCTTCACCATGGCGGTGGCCTCGCCTTATTTCAACGGTGAGATCCCCGCCGCCCTTAAGGGAAAACTTTCCCTGGGCGGCTTCGCGCCCGAAAAGGGCCGCGCCGAAATTGAAAAGGCTTCGTTCGCGCTGGGAGGGGTTAAAGGCGAGGTGAAAGGCTCGCTTTCTAACCTGCTGGAACCGGACGCGAAACTCGCCCTGACCGTGCACCAGTTTTCAACCGCCGACCTTAAAACTATCTTCAAGAACCTGCCCGCTAAGATCCTGCTGCCTGAGATCGAAGCCGACACGGATTTTAAGCTGACCGCAAAATATATAACCCTGCGCTCCGCGGCGCTGCGCGCCGGGCCGGTTAAAGCTTCCCTCAGAGGCTGGGTGGCCTGGAACCCGCGGTTCGCGTACAATCTCCTGACCGACGTGAAGGCCCAGATCCCGGAGATCGACACCACCCTGCTGGCCAGGAAGGCGAAACAGTACCCGCTGCCGCAGGGGCTGAAACTGCCGCTGTCGGAGGTCTCCGCCCGCGTGAGCCTGAAAAACGGGGTCGCCGCCATACCGTCTTTCTCCCTGGATTCCTCCCCGCTGTCGTTAAAGGGCACAGCTATCATAAACTTCTCCGGCCCGCAGCTTACAGCCGCCGGAACGGCGAACGCCGAGATCAAGAATTTTTCCAGGCTGGCGGAAATAGCTCCCGGCCTGCTTGGCGCCTACGCCCTATCCGGGGCGGGCGGCGCGGCGCTGAACTATTCCTATGCCGGAGCTCTCGCGGTTACGGGCAAGGCCGTTCTGAACGGGCTGGGCGCGTCCTTCGCGGGCCGGAAGCTTGCGGGCTTAAGCGGCGCGGCGGAGTTCACCATGGATTCTCTTACCGCCAGAAAGCTGCAGGGCAAGCTTGACGGCGAGGACTTCACCGCCTCTTTCAGCGCGCGCAGCCTCCTGAAGCATCCCAAAGCCGACTTCGAGCTTAAACTGGCCCGGCTTGTGATCAAAGAAAGCCCGGCGGCCGCTCCGGTCGCCGCCAAAGCGGCCGCGGCCGGCGCCGCCGGAGAGCCGTTCTACCTGGACCTCGCGGGCGCCGCTCAGATAGGCGCGATAGAGCACCCCAATTTCCGCTGCGGGCCCGCCTCGATGCGGCTTAATCTGGTGAATATTTCCGACGATCTGAAGGCGCTGGACGGGACCGCTTCGTTCACCGCCGGCCCCGGTAAATTCTCGGAGCTTTACGTTCTCGCCGGAAAACACAAAGCCGCGAAAGTGGCCCTCTATCCCCTGCTGGTCCTGCAGAAAGCCTCCAAACTGTCCAAAGCCCTGCGGCTCCCCGACTTCAACAACATAGACTTCGTGAGCATGGAGGGGGACTATTCTTTTAACAAGGGGCTGATGAAGCTTAACAAATCGGCGCTGACCGCCGCGGTGGCCGACGTCTCCTCCTCCGGCTCCATAAACCTGCCGGCCGAAAAGCTGGACATGAAAATAAACGTCACGCTTAAAGAGGCCAGCGGCATAAAAATGAGCGCGCCGGCGGCGATGTTCGTAAAAGGCACTTTCGACGACCCGTCCGTAAAAGCGGACATGAAGTCCATAGCCGAGCAGCCCGCGGTAAAGAAAGCCCTGGAGAAGCTGGCCCCCGGCGCTTCCAAACTCTTGAAGGGCCTGTTTAAGTGAGAAGCGCGGCCGGGCAGACGAAAAAATGAAAAGACAGCTGTTGATCCTCTCCCCGCTATTATTTCTCGCCGCCTGCGCGGGGAGCCGCCGCGACGTGCGCCTTACCAGCGAACCCTCCATCGAGCGGGCGCTGGATATCGTCGGCTCGACCAAACAGGGCAGGCCTCTGGTACAATTCCTTTACAAAAATCCGGTCAGCTTCGAGTATTCCAACACCCCCGGCCTCTGCCATAAGTTCTCGCTGAAAACCGAGACCATCTACCTGCCGCTCGACTACAAGGGATCGGACCTGGTCCTGGCGCTGGCCCTGGCCCGCGCGGGGCAGATCTACAGACTCTACGCCCTCACCGGCATGGCCGAAATAATTTCCGAGGATGAAGAATTGGGCGCCCTCTTCCAGGCGCGCCTCGCCGTAGAACTGAATCTGGTGAACGCGGATTTCGACAAGGCCGGCGGCGCGCCGGAAATTAAAACCGATTTTTGCACCTACGTGCTGGAGAATTCCGCCTATGTAATGGCGCAGGCCCGCAAAAAGGCGCTCTCACCGGACGCCGACTGCCAGCGCCCGCGCGAGACCCTTGAGAACCAGCGGGTCTGGCTTGAAAAGACCGTCCGGGCCATAAACGACGAGACCTTCTATCAGCTCCTCTATGAGCGCGACCTGGCCCGCGTGAAAAAGGGCTTAATGCCCATGAGCGAAGCTATGAAGAACGACGCCGTGCTCCGCTCCCTTCCGACCTACACGGTTTACCGCTACCAGCGCACCTTCTATGATACGCAGAGCGATATTTTTACGCGCTTCGGGGAAATTTACGCCGGAGAGATAAGAAAGGACGCTTCCTGGCGGGCAGCGCACCAGGCTGACATAGACCGCGCAAGAGAGGAGTTTTCCAACTGCAACCTGTAAAAGAGGCTGAAGAGCGAATGGGAGCCGATAAAACATGAATACACCGTATGACATCTGTTTTGTGACCGTCGGAGACAGGAAGACCGCCGGGGAAATAGCCGCCGGCCTGCTAAGGGAACGCCTGGCCGCCTGCGTCTCGGCGGTGCCGGGAGTGGAGTCCTCCTACTGGTGGAAGAACCGCATAGAAAATTCCTCCGAAACTCTGCTGATAATAAAAACCCGCCGCGTCCTGCGCGAGGACATAATACAGTTCGTGAAGCGCCACCACCCCTACGATATCCCTGAAACTATCTTTACGGAAATAAACGGGGCCTCACACGAATATCTGGACTGGATAGGGGCGAACACCCTGTTTACCACGAATATACCCAAAGACAAGGCGCCGGATTCAAAAGAGGAAATATGAAAAACGCTCTGCACGTAGTAGTGGTAGTGGTGGTGGGCTCGCTGCTGGGAATGCTGATAAGCAAGGTGCTGAACATCTATGTCCCGGCGGGGGGCCAGCTGGCCGGCCTTATAAACACCGGAATAAATACCGGCCTCAACCCCACCACCGTCGACCTGAACCTGGTGGAGGTCACCGCCGGGCTGGTCTTTAAGTTCAATCTCGCGAGCATCGCCGGTATCTTCCTGGCCGCGGTAGTCTATAAGCAGCTCGTAAAATGACGCTTATCCTCGCTTCGAAGTCGCCGCGGCGCAGGGAGCTGCTGAAGCAGGCCGGAATAAAATACCGGGTGATCCCCAGCGATATAGAGGAGAACTCCGCCTATAAGCGCCCGGCGCTTATCGTGCGGGAGCTGGCTTATAAAAAAGCGCTCAGCGTCGCGCTCAGGCACCCGGGCTCGCCCGTGCTGGGCTCCGACACGCTGGTTTACTGCAAGGGCCAGGTGCTGGGCAAGCCCGTGAACCACAAGGACGCGCTGCGCCTGCTCCGCCTGCAGAACGGCTCCTGGCAGGCCGTGCATACCGGCGTCGCGCTGATCTGGCTGGAGAAGGGCGTCTTCCTGGCCGGCAATGAGGTTTCGCGCTGCAGGACCCGCAAGCTGACCCAGGCCGAGCTGCATGACCTGGCCTACAAGCACCACGACAAGGCCGGCGCCTACGCGGTGCAGGATACCGACGATATTTTTGTGGAAAAAATAGAGGGACGCTTCGACACCGTGGTGGGCCTCTCTATGAACCTGGTCAGAAAATTCATTAAAAAGGCCGGCTTATGTACAAAATAAAAAAAACTTTTCATCTGGCCTACGGGCACCGCCTGTTGAACTACAAAGGCAAATGCGAGAACCTGCACGGGCATAACGGCGTGGTGGAAGTCACGCTGAAGGCCGCCAGCCTGAACCATGAAAGAATGGTGATGGATTTTACCGAGCTGGGGGGGAAAGTCAAGCTCTGGCTGGACGAGAATCTGGACCACAAGATAATACTGGCGAAGGCCGATCCCCTGGCCCCGCTGCTGAAAGAACAGGGGCAGCTCTGCTATCTTACCGACGAGAACCCGACAGCGGAGCTCCTGGCCGAACTTCTCTTCAGCCGTTTTACCGGCGAACTGAAGCTGCCGGTGCACAAGATCGCTTTCTGGGAGACTCCCACTTCGATGGCCTCGTATAAAAAGTAGCCGGAGAACGCATATGGCCGAGCAGACCGCGCATTTCGATATGATAATAATAGGCTCCGGGCCCGCCGGCTTCGCGGCGGCCATTTACGGAGTCCGGGGGGGGGCTTCGACGGCGCTTTTCGGCGGCGTGGCGCCGGGGGGGCAGCTCCTGCTGACCACGGAAATAGAGAACTATCCGGGTTTTGCCGACCCGGTGGTAGGCGCTGACCTGATGGAAGGAATGCTTAAGCAGTCCGTCCGCCTGGGCGCTACGGTGTTTAATACGGAGATCGTCGCCGTGAATTTCACGGAACACCCCTTCAGTCTCACCGCTGGAGACGGCAGGGTCTACACGGCGGGGTCCGTTATAATCGCCACCGGCGCAAGGGCGCGCTGGCTCGGGCTGCCGTCCGAGCGGAAATATATAGGCAAAGGCGTGTCCGGCTGCGCTACCTGCGACGGCTTTTTTTTCCGCGGCAGGGAAGTGTGCGTTATAGGCGGGGGCGATTCGGCAGCCGAGGACGCGCTTTTCCTCACTAAGTTCGCCTCAAAGGTTTACCTCGTGCACCGCCGCGACAAGCTGCGCGCGGCCTTCCGCCTGCAGGAAAAGCTGCGCGCAAATACGAAAATAGAAATAATTTACGACCACCTGCCGGAAGAGATCACAGGAGGGGCCAGAGCCGCCGGCCTCTACATTAAGAACGTCAGGACCGGGGCTGTCCGCCGCCTCGAAACCCCCGGCATTTTTATAGCCATAGGCCACGCTCCGGCCACAAATATCTTCGCCGGAAAACTGGACCTGGACGCTTCGGGCTATATAGTCACCGACGACAGGCTGGCGGCCTCGGTGCCCGGGGTTTTTGCCGCCGGGGACGTTATGGATACCCGCTACAAGCAGGCCGTAGTGGCCGCCGGGGCGGGCTGCATGGCCGCCATGGAAGCCCTGCTGTACCTGGAGGAAGCGAAGAAATAACGCTTTTCCGGCTTTGTTCCGCAGAGCCGGATCTACGCGTGCGGGAGTATGCTCAATTTGCGCAGGTCCCGGCTGGTGCGGCGTATATCTTTTACGAATATGCGCCAGCCCTTTATCAAATTCTGCCGCTCTTCCTCGCCTATAGACGGTTCAAAAACCCTGCTTGAAACTTTAGAAGTCCATTTCGGGGACAGCCCCAGACCGCGGGCGGCGGCAAGGCCGGCCCCCAGGGCGGTGGCTTCGCTTTCCTCCAGCGCCACCAGGCGGGCCCCGGTGATGTCCGCCTGGAACTGAAGCAGCCAGTCGATTTTTGAAAGCCCGCCCGAAACTTTCAGCTCCTCTATCTTGATACCTTTCCTTTTTATCAGGTCGAAAGCGTCGCCCACCATGTAGGCGATGCCCTCGGTGACGCCGCGCACTACGTCGTATTTATCGGAGTGGGCGGAGAAACCCGAGAAAGTGGTAAAGGTGGTGAAATCCCAGTACGGCGCTCCGAGGCCGCCGATGGCAGGCAGGCAATGGACGCGGTTCTTCGATCTGCGGCACATCCCGTCGACTTCGTCCAGCTCGTCGAAGAATCCGAATTTCCGCCGCAGCCATTCAAGGGCGGTGCCGGCCGAATTTACCGTGCTCTCGGTGAAATAGCAGATATTTTTCTTCCCTTTTCCTTCCTGCCAGCCGAAGGAATTGAGCAGGCCGCGGATCTTCAGCGGCTTGCGGCCGGTATTCACCAGCAGAAAGGCGCCGGTGCCGTAATTCAGGGCGGCCGAATTGGGGGTTTCAAGCCCCAGGCCGAGCATGGCGGCCTGCTGGTCGCCCAGCATGGAGGTTACCGGTATGCGGCGGCCGGCGGCTTCTATATAACAGAGGCGGCCAAGGCTGGGCTTTATTTCGGGAAGGAATTCGGGAGCCACGCCGAAGGCGGAGAGAAGCTTCGGCTCCCATCTGAGGCGGCGCAGGTTGAAGAGCAGCGTGCGCTGGGCCTGGGAGGGGTCTATTACGAAGCTTTTGCCGCCGGAGAGGCGCCAGACCAGGTAGGCGGCCACCGGGGCGATGAGCAGGCGCCTCTCGGCGGCAGCGGCTTTTACTTCGGGATAATTTTCGAGGGCCCAGGCTATTTTGGAGGCGCTGTAATAGGGCGTTTTATAAAGCCCGGTGAGGTCGTGCAGTTTTGTATTGGAGAGCGGGATCTTTGAGAGCAGGTCCAGCGCGCGGCCGTCCTGCCAGCTGAGGGCGGGGGCCAGGGGGGCGCCGGTGTTCCTGTCCCAGAAGATCACGGTGGAGCGCTGGGCGGCGATGCCGAGGGCCGGCACCTCGGAGCCGGGGGGGAGCCTGGCGAGCACCTCGGAGAGGCTGTCGGCCTGCGAGAGGTAAAGTTTTTCGGCGTCGTATTCGGCGCGGCCGGGGCCGGGATAGGCGGCCTCTATTTTGCGCTGGGCTTTATAGCGGATGTTGCCGTCGAGGTCGAAGGCGAGGGCGCGGGAGCTTGAGCTCCCCTGGTCGAGCACGATTATAAATTTTTCAGGCATACAAGTTCTACTTCGCCGGACTTTCTCCGCCCGGCCTTTAGATCAGCCCTTCCTTCTTCACTATTTTAATGTCGTATCCGGTTTTTTTTACGGCCTGCTCGAGCAGCTTTTTTCTCGCTTCGTCGGGCAGGTCCGCGCTGTCCAGCACTCCGGCTATGCCGGTGAGAGTGAGCGTGAGCGCTTTCTGATAGAGGCCGAACTTGTTAAGCACGTTTATTACGGCCTCGCGGTCCCTGAACTCCCATTTTGAATTCTTTTTCACCTGCGCGGTATACTGGGAGCCGGCGTATTCTCCGCCGTCCCTGGCGGCGCGGCCTATGCTCTCTCCCGCCTCAAGAAGCTGGGCCTGCAGGTCGTCCAGCTTCTCTTTGAGCTGGCCGTAGCGGTCGACCAGCGCCGCCAGGTTTCGGGCCGCGGCGGGCTGAAGCGGCTCCGCCGGCGGCGGGGTCCCGCCGAAGAAATGGGGGCACAGGCTTTTATAGTCGCACCAGGCGCACTGCCGCTCGCCGGGCGTCGGGTCGAATTTAAGGCCGCGGATGCTCTCCGCCACGCCCAGCACGCGCTCCCAGAAACTTCCTATCTCGCGGTCGTCGGCGCGCTCGAAAGCGTATTCCTTGAGTGTGGGCACATGATAATAAAGCAGCCGGCGTATCTTTACGGCGCTCACGCGCTGGCCGTAAGTCTCCGCTATTTTCTCCTTCAGCCGCGGGTCCAGCTCGCTTATCTTCTGGTACATATACAGCTGCAGGGGCTGGCGCTTTACGTCCTTGCCGGTCTTATAGTCTATTATCTCGATTTCGCCGCCGCCCAGGTGCTCTATGCGGTCGGAGATGGTGCGCACCAGCAGCCCGTCGACTTCCACGTCGGTGGAATATTCCACGAGGAACGGCGGCTTGAAGCCGGCGCGGTTGTGCTCGTAATAAGCCTTAAGCATCACCAGGCCTTTCTGGTAATCGTCTTCCGCCTTCTGCGGGGTGCGGTAGCCCTTTTCCAGGTAGGATTTCCGGTTCCAGTCCTGCCTGAAAGCCTCCAGCGTTTCCTCCAGCGAGGGGAAAGGCGGCGCTTTGACCGAGTAGAGGAATTCCAGCGCGGTGTGGATGCTGTTGCCGAAAGCGAAGTAGAACTTGGGCTCTTCCTTGATCTTGTCTATGTATTTAAGCTTGTATTTGAGGGGACATTCCTCGTACAGCGACATTTTGGAATAGGAGAAAGCGAGAGGGCCGCTTTTTTTCGGCGGGACCGGAGCGGGGAGCTCCCCGAAAAGCCCCGGGACCGCCCCGGGCGCGGCTTCGTTATTTTTTTTCTTCATATTTTAAAAGTTCGGTCACCCTGTTCTCAAAACCCGGCCCGGCGACGGCGGTAAGGATCTTCCCCGTCCACGGGGCGTAATATTCGTATATCCAGGAGGGGCCTCCCGCCGCCCGGCGGCGTATCTTCACGCAATCGGTGAATTCCCCGGCCTTGACCTTCACCCGGAGGCCGGTCTTTTCAACGCGGAACTCAAGGCGGCCCTCGGAACCCGAGGAAGCCCAGGTTTTGCCGGCCTCGAGCGGGTAATTCAGGATAAGAGTGTCCCTGCCGCCCTGGCTTTCGATAAATTTCGTCCCCGCGAAGCGGTATGTTTTTCTTTGACGGCTCACCAGCGCGTCGCCGGCGTAAAATGCGTTTTTAATGACCGCTCCGCCGGCGGTATGATCGGCCACCTCCGCGATCTGCCTGGCGTTCTGGCCCAGCGTCTGCGAGTCGCCGTATACCCATTTAAGCTCCGGCCCGGCGGGGAAATAGTCGGGGCAGACAAAGATGCGCCTGAAAATATCCTCCGGCATCTTAAAGGATGGGTACTCCCGGGCGAGGCGCTCCAGCAGCGGCTTGGATTCGGCGCAAAGTCCCAGTTTCATGGAGTAGATCCCGGCCGCCGCCAGCAGAGCCCGGGGCGCGGCGGGGTCCTTCGGCCTGGTCCGCGCGAAGGCGTCATAGGCCCGGGCGGCATTCAGCAGCCTGCCCTGCTTCTCCAGCGCGACGGCGTCGCCGTAGCGGGGCGAGCACCCGCCCGCCGCCAGCAGAGTCAGACCAAAAAATATAACCGCCGCCCCGTTATTGGACATACTTTACACTTATTATATAATAATCCGCCGCTCCGTCGGGCACCATCCTGAGCCGGGCCCGGCCTCCGCCGGCCGCGGGCGGCGGCGCGATACGGCGCCCGCGAATGTATAGTAAAATGAAGCAGGCGGAAACCCCGCTCTGGCGGAGAGGGAGAACAGATGACAAACCCGGATATCAGGGATTTTACAAGGCAGGAGCTCGCGGGGACGATGATCTCGCTAGGTGAAAAAGGTTCGCGGGTCGACCGGATCTTCAACCTCCTGCACAGGAAAGGCGCGGAAAGCTTCGACGCCATGGAGGGGATTCCGGGGGAGTTGAAAAGCAAGCTCGCAGCCCGGTATTCTCTCGCGCCCGCTCCGGCGGTGGAGAAGCGCGTTTCAAAAACAGACAAGACCATAAAGCTCCTGTTCAGGTTCCCGGACGGCGCGGCGGCGGAAAGCGTGGTCATCTTTAATAAAAAAACCGTTTCCGCCTGCCTCTCCTCCCAGTCCGGCTGCGCCTGCGGCTGCACTTTTTGCGCCACGGGCGGCCTTGGGCTTAAGCGGGACCTCAGGGCGCACGAGATACTGGCGCAGTTCGCGGCGTGCCGCCGCGAGGCCGGCCGGGCCCCGGACAGCGTGGTTTTAATGGGCATGGGCGAGCCTTTTTTAAACTGGGCTAACGTTAAAAAAAGCGTCCTTCTGCTTTCCGACAATAAGGGGCACAATTTCCCGCAGGCGAGGATAACGGTGTCCACGGTGGGCGTAGTGCCGGTGATCAGGGAGCTGGCGGAGTCGCGCCTTGAGATAAGGCTGGCGATCTCCCTCATAACCGCCGACGAGAAGCAGCGGGCGGAGCTGACGCCCATGGAGAAAAAATATCCTTTGCGCGAGATCGTGGAAGCCGCCGGATATTACTGCGCCCGGACGAAGAAAATGGTGTTTTTCGAATATATCTTTTTCGACGGCCTTAACGATTCCCCGCAGGACGCGCAGAAGCTCCTCGCCCTGATCAAAGGCGTGCCCTGCAAGGTGAACCTGATAATGTACAATCAGAATCCGGGAGGAGCGGCTTTCACCCCGGGCCGCTTCGAAAAGGGGAAAGTGTTCCAGAATATCCTGGTAGAGGCCGGGATACGGACGCATATGCGCCGCGAGAAGGGGACCGACATCGCCGCCGCCTGCGGGCAGCTGGCGGCCGGCCCTGAAGCGCCCTGAGCCTTCGGAAGCCGATATAACCTGATTTTTTTGGAGTTTTAGGCGGCCGGAGTCAGAATAAGGCTTTCGCCGTAATCGGAAACCTCGGTGGAAAGTGCCAGCTTGTATATTTCGGAGTGGCAGACGATACCGAAAGTTCCGGCCTGCGGCTTGTGCCTCTCCACAATATCCATGCCGCCCAGCACCTTAAGCCGCGCCACCACCATATTCCCGGTCATCCGGTTGAACCGGGTAAATTCTTCCAGCGCGTCCGCCGCACCGGCCCTGACCAGATAGCAGGCCCCTTTCGCCTCTATCCGCATCCCGGCGCTCTTTTCAGCATCCAGGAATTGCAGCAGCTTGCCGGTAAGATATTTCACGTGCGGCTCGTTGATCTCGTTCTTCACGCTTTTAGCCGCCGTCCTGAGCCGGTTCAGCGCGCTTTCCTCTATCATCATTCCGTCGGGGCCGGAGATCTTCTGGGGTTCGGCGGCGTACTCCTCCGCGATCTTGTAAAGGACCGAAATATTGGCGGGCTCGGTTATGCCGAACTCGAAGTCGGCGCCCAGCAGATTGCGGATCATGTCGTGCAGCTCGAAATTAAAAGGGTGGCTTATGGCCAGGAGCGCCAGGTCTCCCGGGGCGTCCACGGCTATGATATTGTTCTGCATCGCGAATTTAAGCGGGAGCAGCCCCAGCTTGATATCGTCGGGATTTATCACCGGGAAATACGGGCGTTTAGAGAAGCCGGCTATGAGCCTGGCTACGCGCGCCGGGGTTATGCCCAGGATGGCGGACAGCTTATAGATCTCTTCGTGGCGCAGCGCGAGCACGGTTTTCGCGCCCGCGCTGTCCAGCTTGAAGCCTTCGATCACGCTGATCTTGAAGTCGGTGAAATTACAATAGCCCTTTCCTCCGCCGGGCGGCATGATCCGCGGCTGATGAGGCATGCACGCGCCCCAGGCTGCTTTTTTCCCCGAATAGCGCTTTGCCGTTGCCAGCAGTTCTTCTTTGTCGAAGGGCTTCGTGAGGTAATCCACGCCGCCGGCGGCCAGGGCGCTTATCTTGTTCTGCGGCTGGCTCAGCGCCGAAATGAACACCACCGGTATTTTCGCGGTCTGCTCGTTCAGCTGAAGCGCCTTGCAGATGTCGTAGCCGTTCTTCCCCGGCATCATGATATCCAGCAG
>CAIQNV010000077.1 GCA_903873295.1 uncultured Elusimicrobia bacterium | reverse complement strand
GAATATTTGCCCCCGGCGTTGAACTTTTTGTACTGTTTCATTGGCGGTGCCTCCCAGTATTTACTTACTGCATTCAACCTTGATTGTATCAAGGTCGGAGGCCCGCCTCAAATCTTTTCAACTATTCTCGGGAAACGCCCCAATTAGGGGGCACATTCGTGGTCAACTGCACGCACATGAATGTGAAGGATAAACTCAAAGGGCAATCCTGGAGCAATTTTTAACAGGCAGGGAGTAGGGAAAAAGGTGAAAAGGTGGCACGCACCTTTTTGATGGTTTAGACTGCCGGCGGCAGGTGATTTTATACCGGTTTAAAAAATTGTAGGATGATATCTGGCGCGAGCGCGCGCCAGGTAAACGTTTTTAAGGAGGCAGCTATGAAATATGCGGTTCTTGCCGTGGGTTTGGCGTTACTCGGTGGCGTAGCCTGCAAGCAGAAAGAGGCGGCGGCTCCGGCTGCCGACACTCCGGCTGCTGTCGCTCCGGCTGCCGGCTTTGAGTTTACCGTGCAGAAAACGGGCCTGGAACTGGCCTTTAAGGGCGTGAGGGGAACGCAGTGGAAGGAAGCGGCCTACGCCTGCAAGGCGCTGCCCTGCGAGTTCGTGCTGGACAGTACGGGAGTGAACTCCAATATGCCTATTTCCAACTTCGGCGTAGCTTTCAGGCTGGACGCTAAAGAGGTCAATATGACTTCCGCCGGGGGCGCCTCCTGGGTTATGCTCAAGTACGCCTGCGGGGACAAGCAGTGCTCTTTCAAGGTTGACGAGAAAGGCGTGGCTGGTATCTGACAGACCGCGCCCGTTCTGCAGAGCCGCCGGGGAAGCCTGGCGGTTCTTTTTTGGGCGCAGAACCGCTTTGCCACTCAAACACTCTTGCGGTGTCAAGCCACTACGATAAAATGGCAAGGGCCAGCGGCCTAATCAGGGCTGGGCCCATATTCGGCGGGCTTTTGGGCACAAAGCCTTATGCGGCCCTGGCGGGCTAATTTATAAACTAATTCTGTTGTCCTAAACCTGCTCCCGGGTATTTTTAAAGGAGATACAATGAGATTATTTGTAACCGCACTTCTGCTAACCGCCGCCCTTTCGCCGGCCATGGCCCAAGGCCAGGCGGCCCTGTCTCTGGCTTCCCTGGCGGACCGGGGGACTCCCGCGGCTGTCCCGGCTGAAGTTCCGGTCCCCGAGGCCGTAAAAGCCCCCATGCAGAACTGGGCTGAAGCCGCCAAGGTGGCGGTAGAGCGGGACCTTGACGCCGGCGGTTTCACCGACTATGCCGATAAAAAAGAACTCCCTCCCGGCGCCCGCAAGTGCTTGGAGCGCGAATTGGCGATACTGCCCGCGGGCCCCGGCAATTCCTCCGAAGCCTTCAAGCTTATTGTGAACGGCAGGACAGCTTTTATCGTGCAGAGTTACATTTACAGCGACAGCATGCGCGTCTACATCTTTAACGCAGCCGGCAACAGCATCGCCTACGGCGAAGGCAGCGTGGATAAGGATTTCGCCTGGGTTAGCGACCCCGCGCAGACCAAGGGGATGCCGACCCGCAGGGATGCTTTTCAGGATCTTCCCGGCTGTACGGTAGTCGACGCGATGTTCTTCATGCAGCCCACAATGCCCGATGCGATAAAGATGCTTTCGGGGTGTCTGAAGGACGTTGAAGCGCGCTATGGTTTCCCGGTCAGGGCGGGCGTCATAGCCCAGGGCGGCGCTCGCAGCATAAGCCTGACGGTCCCCCAAAACCTGCCGGTGGGCAACCGGCTCCTTGGCGACCTCAGGTTTTCGCTTGAAAAGCGCCACAACAGCCTTTTCGGCTACCCCGCCGCGATAAGCACGCGGAGCACGGTCCGGGCGGAAAAGGGCGCGGCCGGCTACGGCTCTGACCTTGATGACGCGATAAACAAGTTCATCAAGACCCGCTGCAAGGGTTTCGAGGTGGTCAGCTCCGACACCAAGATGACCACCCACACCGTGAACTGGGGCATCGACGATTACATCTACACCCGCAGCTACGCCATCCGCTGGTTCTTCGACGGCACGCACCCCACGCAGGACAACCTCTCCATCAAGGTCGTGAACAGGTGGGAAGGCGACTGGTACGTGTTCGGCGGGGAAAGCAATGACGTTTGCGACTTCACCGGCCTGGAGTACTACTCCGAATAACCGCTGCCAGGAACGCTGATGACACCGCCGGGAAAGCCCGGCGGTTTTGTTTTGGTAGAATAAGGGGATATGAAGATCATCGCTTTTAACGGCAGTCCGCGGAAGAATTGGAACACAGCGGCGCTGCTGCAGAAGGCTTTGGACGGCGCCGCGGCGCAGGGGGCCGAGACGGAGCTTATCCACCTCTACGACCTCGATTACAAGGGCTGCCTCAGCTGTTTTGCTTGCAAGCTGAAGGGCGGGAGGAGTTACGGGCGCTGCGCCGTGAACGACGGGCTGGCCCCCGTCTTCAAAAAAATAGAGGCGGCCGACGCGCTGCTCTTCGGTTCGCCCGTCTACCTGGGGCATGTTACCGGCGAGATGCATTCTTTCCTGGAGCGGTTGGTGTTCCAGTACCTGACCTACTGTGAAAAGCCGGGCTCATTGTTCGGCAGGCGTATAAAGACCGGGTTCATCTATACTATGAACGTCCCGGAAGAGTATATGAAACAAATAGGGTATGAGCAGTTCATGGCCCACATCTCTTCTTTCATTTCGAGGATGTTCGGGGCTTGCGAGCGGTTGTGCTGTTTCGACACTTTGCAGTTCGAGGATTATTCCAAATACGAGGCCGGCCGGTTCGACCCCGCGGCTAAAGCGAAGCGGCGCAGGGAGGTGTTCCCCCAGGATTGCCAAAAGGCCTTCGAACTGGGAAAGAATATAGTGGGGGATGGGGGACGCTGTTGAGGGGGAAAAGGTACACCAGGAGAGTTTTCGGGGTTCAATACTTAAGTCAAATGAATTAAGTATTGTGTCCCCAGATTTAGAAACAAGTTATTTGAGACTGCCGGGGAATCCTGGCGGTTTTGTTTTGTAGAATTAAAGCGTAGCGGGGTGTTACTGATAATGAACTGGCTTATGTTTCCCGTAGATAAACTATCTCGCAAGATCCGGTTTGTAGCCCCGTTGGCATTTCTACTGTCTTTTGCCGGTTGTTCGCCTGATATCGGAGTTATCGATCTGAAATCCGGAAAGATGGTCCATCCTCCGCATGGTGACGCACGCAATATCGTCGCTTCAATAGATAGTAAGGCGGGCACGTTTACCACCTTGGTGCTGGAAGAGCCGGATCTTGTAATGCGCACTTACGACAAGAGCGGTAATAGCATCTCGCAGCGGCACATTCCCCGTTTCGCGCATACTTATTCCAACCCTTCATTGTATGCGCTTTCCGGTGACCTGCGGCTGTTGGCATATGTGTCGGACGAGCCGGTCAGCCTTAATCTGCTGGATGTCCGATCCGGGACCAGTACGGTCCTTGTGGAGAAGTTCGCGGATTCGCAGAGCGAAATCCCGTTGCTCGTGTGGCTAAATGACTCCACCCTGCTTGCGGTGTTTCGCCAGTATCACGGGTCTACAAGGACGGTCAGCGAAATCGCCACCTTTGATGTCGGTACGCGAGTTAAGACCGTGCTGTATAACCCGGAAGCCCCGGGGGAGGACTATGCCCTGACTCCCGACCGGACTTTGCTGGCCTTCCAGGACGGAAAGGGGCTGAACGATATCGACGGCTTCATCAAGATCCTGGACTTGCAGAAAGGCAAGCTCATCGCGCAGCTCGGCTCAGGGGACGAATTGATATCTTTACCCGCCTGGAGCCGGGACGGCTCCGAGCTCGCCTATGTTGAAGACAAAAATCTGAATATCTGGAACCGCGGCAAGAACGAGGCCCGCACCCTCGTCACGTTCCCCGCTAATTCCGTCTGCTACCAAGTGGTGATGGGGGAGGGCGTAGTCGGTTATCACGCCGGCTGGTATAGCGGCGTCGGCGAGGTGCTGGAAGGGATCATGACGCTGTGGCCGGGCGGCGCGCTGAAGATACTGGACTTGAATACCGGCCGCAAATTGCGCACGGTACACGCCCAGTTCAACGGAAGAGTCCTCTCTGTCGACGGTCAGACAGCCGTGTGCGAATTGGGCTATTGAGGAGGGAAAAAGTACCAGGAGAGTTTTCAGGAGAGTTTTGGGCTTGCCTTCTCTATTCCTGGTGTAGCCGTACCTTCTGCGTGGGGGGATAGGGGGCGCTGCTAACTGCATGGTTATTTACCAACAGGGCGGCGCAGTGCTCTACCGATTAGTCATATAATAAATTATGTCCCTATGGCCGTCCGTAATTTTAAGGAGCTCCGCCCGTATGTGGGGGATGACGCACGAGCGGCTGAGGTAGAGAAGATACTAGACAATGCGAAGTGACCTGAATGGATGGACAAACTTAAATGATAGAAGATAATGCCAGCGTCCCCGGAAGAGATGCCCACAGCAGGATAGCCCTTGCGGCTTCGGTATTTATAGTGGTGATGGCTTTGCTGAGTCTTTACGCTTTCCTTGTTAATGCGCCTTATCTCAGCGCGGTTTTCCCGAAAGGGATCCCCATGGCCCCGGCCACGGCGCTCTGCTTTCTCCTTCTGGCCGGCGCGCTGCTGGTATGGCTGAACCGCCGCCCCAGGAGGGACCGCGCCGTAAAAGCCGTCTCGGCCGCGGTCTTCCTTATTTCAGCGGGCGTACTTTTAAAGCAGCTTCCGGCAACCGGGAACATGGACGTCATCCCGCTCTGGAAAATGTCCCCGCTCACGGCCGGGATGTTCATGATTTCCGCCGCCGGCCTCCTCAGGCTCGCGCGCGGAGAAACCGGGCCTGACCCCGTCTCTCTGTCGGTCAACTCTATACTGATGGCCGCGAGTTCCCTTATACTGTTCGGATACCTGTACGGAAGCCCGTTCTTTTACGGAGGAACCGTCATTCCCGTAGCTTTCACTACGGGCCTGGCGTTTTTTTTCTTTAGCCTGGCCTTATTCATGTCGGACCAGGAGTCCCTCATGGCCAATCCTTTTTTTGGGAATTCGCTTAAAGCCGTCCTGTTCCGCAATTTCGTGCCGCTGATACTGGCGGCAGTCCTGATTGATAAAGTTTTTGATCTATTTCAGCCGGCTATTTTTACCAGCAAGCCTGCCCTGGAAGCGGTTCACGCGCTTATCGCCATGGGCGCGGCGGCCTGGCTGGCCGGCCATGTCTCAAGGCGCGTCGAAGACAGGGTCTTGCTGGCGCAGCGGAAGCAGCAGGACAGCGAGCGCCGCCTGGCTGTCAGTCAGAGCCAGCTTAGATCCGTGATCGACAATACCCCGGCTTTAGTCTATATGCTGGATAGAGAGAAGCGGTTTACCGCCGTAAGCAGATCCTTCGTAACTTTTTTCGGCCGGCCGGAGTCGGAGGTGGTAGGCAAGCGGAGGGGCGAGATCCTGCCACCGGAAGTGGCCGGGAAGCATGAGGAGAACGACAGGCTTGTAATCGAGAGCCGCAGCCCGCTGCAGTTCGAGGAAACAGCTTCTTCCGCGGACAGGGGGGAGCAGATCTTTCTTACTAACAAGTTCCCGCTGCTCAGCGACAGCGGCGAAATACTGGGGGTCGGCGGGGTTTCTATAGATATCACGGAGCGCAAACTGGCGGAGCTAGAGAAAGACAGCGCGAACCGGCAACTGGCAGAGCGGAAGCGGGACATGGAGAACCTCCTGTATATCACCACGCACGACCTGCGCGGCCCGCTGATCAATATCCACGGCTTCAGCCGGAGCTTGTCAGCGGACCTGGGCAAGCTCCGCGAGGCCCTTAAGCCAGCCGCACTGCCGGACGATATGCGGACCGAGGTGAACGAGCTTGTGGGGGGAAGCCTCCCCACCGCTTTGAAGGTCATAACCGAAAGCGTTATAAGCATGAACCGCGTCATAAATACCCTGCTGAAAGTCTCCCGCCTGGGCCAGGTGGAAATGCGCCCGGAACCGCTGGACGCCAACGCTGCTTTGAAAGCCGTAATAGATACGCTGCATTTCCAATTGGAAGAAGCCGGCTGCGCGGTAAAAGCGGCGGACCTGCCCCGCTGCAAAGTTGATGCCGGCGCCCTGGGCCATATTTTTACCAACCTGCTGGCCAATGCCATCAAGTACCGGGATAAAAACCGTAAGCTGGAAATAACGGTGCGCGGAGAGAAAATCGGCGCCGCCGTGCGCTACATCATCTCCGATAACGGGCTCGGCATAAAAGAAGATAACTTGCCCAGGATCTGGCAGTTCTTCTACAGCGGCGCGATACCGGGTGTTGAAAAAGGCGAAGGGATAGGCCTGCCCATGATACGCCGCATGGCCGAAAAGAACTCCGGTAAAATCTGGGCCGAATCGAAAGAGGGGGTAGGCTCGACCTTCTTCATCGAACTGCCGGCCCAATAAAGGAAAAGGTACCAGGAGAGTTTTCAGGGTTAGCGCCGGGGTATGGGGACAGTATATTTAATTGCAGATATGTATACTGTCCCCGGAATTCACCGGCTATTTACGCGAGGAGATGGGGGGCGCTGTTTACTATATGCCTATTTGCAGGCTAAGGAGAAAAAGAGAAAATGAAAAACACTATATCAGCGGGCAAGAGCGCGGTTCTTGCGGCGGCGGTTCTGGCATGCGGGATTTGCGCGTGCAAGGGGAAGAACGCGAAGCCGCAGGCCGGGGAGCCGGCGGTATCGGCCGGCCAGGGGCTTGAGGAAAATCTCGCGCAATGGGAGAAATCAGACCCGCTGCTGCTCAGTATAGCCCGCCTGGAAGGCTCCGCGGCCGCGGTCTTTCCGCTCTCCGCGGAAGAGACAAAAAAGGCTTTCGACCTGGATAGGAAGATAATGGCGGCTATGAGAGAGTGCCTGGGCCAGCAGGAGGCTTGGGAGAAAAAGCTGAAGGCCGGCTACAAGGAAGCGCCGTTTGAAAGGCTGACTAAGGCCAAGTACCCGTATGTATTCAGCAAACTGCGGCAGAGCATGCAGGGCGGATATTACCTGAACCAGGAAAAATTCAAGCCGGCCCAAAAAGAAGAGATCCGGAAAGAAGCCCTGGAGCTTTCCGCGATCATAGACGGCAAGTTTAGCGGTGCGGGAAAAGCCGGCGCGGGGAAATAAGGGGAGTATGGGACGTTGAGCGAAGCCGCCGGGGCAGCCTGGCGGTTTTGTTTTGGTAGAATAGAGAGGGAAAGGCTCCTGCTGCCTTTGAGGGGCTAATAAGATTCGTGAATCTGGAGGGCCGTACATGTACCTGCCGCTTACGCACCTGAGTAAATCCCTTACGGTTATGCTCGTCTATCTGTTCGCCCTTGTTTTTGCGGGCCTGGTAGTCGGCATTTACTGCCAGGAGTGGCGAGTTTCGGGGACAAGGGCCGGCTCGGCCTGGGATGTGCGGTTCAACTTTAAATTTTTCTATCTCTACAATTACAAGACTCTGCGGCTCAATGGCGTAAGCGCCCTTGCTCTCGGCACCGCTTACATCAGCCACCCCAGCGGTTCAAGGGTGGGCGGCAGTTCTAACAGCCGCCGCAATACGCTCACAGCGGCGCTCGGGGACGGCAGCCAGGTAAAAATAACCTCGCTGATCCCTTATGGCATGCCTCAGGCCCTGACAGCTTTTATAGATGGGATAAATGTAAAGCTTTCGGGCCGGGAGGGAAGCGATTTCGCGGAAACATTGAAATTCCGGCCGCTGGCCATGGCCGATGTTTTCCTTTATGGTTTTGGCGGCATGTTTATCCTGATCACCTTACTTGCCCTTGTTACCGGCGCCGGCCTAATTTCGGCCCTGACGGCCCCGGCTTTCATTAAAGCGGACAGCAGTAAAGTGGAATACCGCCGGGCAGGCTGGTGGAAACCCGTCCGGTCCGTCCCCGCAGGGGAAGTAAAGAATTTTGAATTCAGCAGGGAGACCCTTCCCCAGGATATGCCCGCCTGGTTGGCGGCTACGGCGGGAGAAAAGGGCTTGCAGCGAATGACCGAAGATAAAAAACACGCCACCAATAATCTCATTCTGAACCTGCAGGACGGCAGCCGCGTGGCATTCTATGATGTGGACTCAAATGAACCCAAGGCGCAGGCGCTGGCCGCAGCGCTGAATAATCGTATCAGGGGACGCTGATTACTAAATGACTATTCATTAACAAGTCATTTGAGACCGCCGGGGAAGCCTGGCGGTTTTGTTTTGTAGAATCTTGGTATGCAACCTGACTATCCGCTATATGAGGAGCTGGTGCGCCGGGGATCGCGCGGGCGCTGGTTCTGGCGCATCGGCATCTGGCTGAATTCCGCGGGGGTGGCGGGGATCGCCCTTGTCCTTATTGTGTGGCCGGTGGCGGTCTTCTTCCGGTTCGGCAAGACGGGCATAGCCTATGCGGCGGCCATCCTGGTGATGGGCGTTCTGGTGGTGCTTGGGAACGTACTTAGAAAGATCTCATACAGGATAGCTCTGGGCGAGGGAATAGATATCACTCAGTATTTCGAGAAGCCCTCCGATCAGGCTGCGGGAGGGAATAAGAGACGCTGATTACTAAAGGTGATGGGGGACGCTGATTACTAAATGACTATTTATTCCGGGTAATAATGAAGCAGTATATTTAATTATTTGTTCGAGCCGCCGGGGAAACCTAGCGGTTTTGTTTTGGGGAACTTGGGCGGCCTGGCTATATAATCCTATTTGCTAAAATAAGCATATTGG
>CAIQNV010000076.1 GCA_903873295.1 uncultured Elusimicrobia bacterium | reverse complement strand
TCATGGTCGCCCGGCAGCTTTACTGACGATGAAGTGGCGGCGCACAAGCGGCTCGCTAACCGGCGCTGGTACAAGCGCGTAAAGCGCAGAAAAGCGCAGACCAATGGGCTATAAGAAAACTATGGACTGGCCGTGCGTGGCGTGCGGGAAGCTACATACGACAAAGTATAAGGCTTGCCCCGCATGCCGCGCTGAAGATCGACAATACCGGGCCGTTCGGCGGGAGATACTTGCCGAACGGCTGCGCATATTTAGGGCCTCGATTTGGGCTACGCGCGAAGAAATTCTCGCCGAGAATGATCGGGCTTACGAGGAGGCGCGCGCGAGAGCGTTTGATACACATGGGATGTGGATATGATCTATAAGGAGCTTATATGTGTAGGAGGGCCCGCAAGCGGCGCCCGCGTGAAGATACCCGCTCTATCATTTGACAGGCGGGAGGAGTTCGGCGACGCGTGGTACATAGTTGACAGGCTTAAGTTTTCGGATGGCCGCGTGATAGAGTTCCTACGGCAAGAGGAGATGACCTTGCCAGCCGCTATATGGCATCTGCTAGGGGCCTGCGCTGAGCTAAGGAAGCGTAACGGACTGTGAAAGGAGGACAAATGGTTAGAGCATTTCAAGCAAGTTTCTGGTTTCTATCAGCCGTTGTGTTGTTCGTCGTTATTCACGCGGCAACGCATCTAGCCAGAGGCTGAGATTAGGCGGTGTGGGACGAGGGAAGGTCATACGCGATCAGGACCCGGCACGGCCTTGCCCGTTTACGGATTGGATCGTTAGCAGGCATTAGAGTAGTACAGAGCGATTATGTAGTTAAAGGGGCTTGACAACAGGCTCCTTTTGCTTCAGTATGTACGGCTGCACATTTTTAGGAGCAATCGAAAACATGGCTGGGTATTGTTATGACAGGGGTCGCCGCGCCTATTTTTATGTGAGTCAACATTACGAGGTTGAGGGCTCCGTCCACGACATGTTCAATTATGACGGTGTTACGTACTACGTATTACGATATGAAGCGGGAGAGGAACCCGCTTTTGTTGTTCGCCGCATAGGTCAGTTTCGTTTTGGGTAAGATCAACCCCTATGAGGCTGAATTGCAGCGGGCGGCGGAAACGCTGCCCGTTCCTATTCCGCTTGCCCCCCTGCCTTCACCTGAAACTATGCCGGAAGAGTTCTCCCGCTCCACCATGCTTGCGCTGCGCACGCAGCAAGAGATACTTGAGATGAAGCTAGACCCTGACGACGCCCATTACGAGGCAGAATTGCGGGCGAAGACCGCTATGGCGGGAGCCCAAATAAATGCACAGCTTAAAGCAGACGAGCAACGCCTGAAGAGGCAGATCGCCTCCATTTCGTACTATGCGGAATTGAAGGCGGCGCTTGAGGCTTTCCGTGCCAACAGGAGGGAATAGCTTGACGACCGACAGAGATATCGCGATTGGGTTCCTGACGCGCGTTTTGCCCGCCGAGGGCCCCTACTCGTTTCGCTACCGCTCTGGCAAGACGTGGATGAAGAAAGAGTTTGTCAGAAGCATACCTGATCTTTGGGACAGAATGTCGCAGCACGGCTACACGGACTGCTTCTATTCCACCGCGTCGTTTCGTGACGAAACCTCGGCAGATGCGTCCAGCGCACGAGCAAAGCGCACGTTCTACCTCGACCTGGACGGCTATAAAACTCAGACCGACGCCATAAAAGCGGTGATTGAGTTTTGTCAAGCTGTCGGCCTGCCTTGGCCTGGTTTCGTACTTTCCGGTCACGGGGTACACGCTTACTGGCCACTCGATGCGGACATGAGCCCGGCCGTGTGGCTGCGCTATGCCTCGGGGCTGAAGCTGGCCTGCAAGGAAAAGGAGCTGAAAGCGGACGGCGCCGTTACGGCTGATCCCGCCCGCGTCCTGCGCTGTCCCGGCACGTTCAACTGCAAGAAGGAGCCTAAGACCGAGGTTACGATTCATGACGTGTTCTTCACGCTGGGTCCGTACAACCTCGACGAGTTCGCCGCGCTACTATCATATGCCCCAGAGGTCAAAGGGCTGCCAGCGGCCTCCCCAGCGGCTCACTTTGAGGGCTCCGCAGTAAAGAACGATGCCACTACGGCCCTCTACTCCTCCGCCTTGTATTTCCTTAACCCTGACGATAGAGCGGTGTGGATGAAGATGGGCATGGCCGTGTTTGAGCTGGGCTGGGGCGAGGATGGCTATGAGCTGTGGACCGATTGGAGCAAGCAATCGGACAAGTACAATGAGGAGGAGCAGGTAAAGGTATGGGCAGGTTTTCCAAAATACCGGGAGACGCACCTGGACAATCTAGTGACGCCCGGCACCCTGATCCACTTAGCTACGGAGGAGGGTTGGACAGCCCCAGCTGGCGCGGTACCCTCGACCCCTTCAACTGTTTCTGCCCCCTTTGTTCCGCCGCCCGAGCTAGTGGAGAAGGCGGAGAAGGGGGACAGGTACGAGCTACACTGCGCCCTGGTGAGGGCGGCGGGACCAGAGTTATCGGAGAAAGGGTGCTTTGTTCGAAATAGTTTTCCTAACGCGCGGCTAGGGTTGGTTACGCTGGGCGTGCGGGGCAGGTATAATCAATTTACCGGGGGCAATGAAGTTAAGCTGGAGGGAGGAGAGTGGCAGCAATTAACGGATGATTTAGAGCTTATGCTCTCTGTGAAGATAATGGGGGTAT
>CAIQNV010000075.1 GCA_903873295.1 uncultured Elusimicrobia bacterium | reverse complement strand
GAGGAAACCCTTGCGTCGGTTTCCCCCCGAAGCGGGGCCCCCCATCCGCAAGGGTGCGCGGGGGCCTTCCCGGGCACCACCGACTGCCAGCCGGGTTCCGGATCTTTTGCTTATAAGGATAAAATATAATATTATAGATATCTACTATGGCTAAAAAAATGATTAAGGCTGTCGCTGAAGAAACTCCTAAAGTCGTGACCGAGGAAGCTCCCAAGGCCGCGGCCGAGAAAAAACCTAAAGCCGCCAAAGCGGGCACGAAGCACCTTGTGATCGTCGAGTCTCCGACCAAGGAGAAGACTATAAGCCGCTTCCTGGATTCAGATTTTATCGTGCGCAGCTCTTTCGGGCATGTGCGCGACCTGCCCAAGGACGAGCTGGGCGTCGACGTTAAAGACAAGTTCACCGCGAAATACGTGCTGGTGGAGCGGGCCAAGAAAATTATCGCCGAGCTGAATATGATCGCGAAGAACGCGGACGTCGTCTACCTGGCGACCGACCCTGACCGCGAGGGGGAGGCCATCAGCTGGCACCTCAGGGAAGTCATAAAGACGGACGCGCCGTTCAAGCGCATCAGCTTCCACGAGATCACCAAGACCGCCATTGCCGAATCGCTGAAGAGCCCGCGCGATCTGGATATGGCGCTGGTGAACGCGCAGCAGTCCCGCCGGATCATCGACCGCATAGTGGGCTATAAGCTTTCCCCGCTGCTCTGGAACAAGATCAAGAGCGGCCTTTCCGCCGGGCGCGTGCAGTCGGTGACGGTGCGCCTGATAGCGGAGCGCGCCAAGGAAATAGCGGCCTTCAAGGAAGAGGACTATTACACCGTAGACACCAAGCTCGCCAAGGGCGATTCTAAGGATTTCGACTCCAAGCTGGTGCGCTGGGAAGGCGCCGCGATAGAGCAGACCGTGCTGCTGAAGCTTTTTGCGGAGGACTACCGCTACAAGACCTCCGTTTTCAAGAGGGTCGAAGACACCGTAGAGGCCGCCACTTATCTGCGCAATTCCACCCTGAAGGTTTCAAAGGTGGACGCCAAGGCCGTGCGCCAGAAGCCCAAGCCGCCGTTCATCACCAGCACGCTGCAGCAGGACGCCTACAATAAGCTGGGCTTCTCCTCGGACCGCACCATGAAGGTGGCGCAGAGCCTCTACGAAGGCGTGGATATGGGCGGCGAGCGCTCCGGTCTGATCACCTACATGCGCACGGACTCTTTCAACGTCTCGGCCGACATGCAGAAAGAGGCGGCGAAATTCATCACCGAGATCTACGGCAAGGATTTCTGCCCGGCCAAGCCGCCGACCTACCTGAAGAAGGTGAAGGGCGCGCAGGAAGCCCACGAGGCCATCCACCCCACCGCGGCGTATACCCGCCCGGAGGACCTGGATAAGTACGGGAACATCTCCGCCGACCAGCGCAAGCTTTACGACCTCATCTGGCGCCGCTTCATGGCCAGCCAGATGGAAGAGGCCATCTTCGATTCGCTCAGCGTGGAGTTTTCCGACGAAAAAGGCCGCGCCGTGCTGCGCACCAGCGGGCGCACGGTGAAGTTCGAGGGCTACCTGAAGATCTATATGGAGGAGAAGGAAGAGGAAGTGGCCGGCGAGGACGAAGAGGGCTCCGCCGCCCTGCCCCCGCTCAAAGAGGGGGATATCGTAACCCTCAAAGACGTTTCCACCAAGGCCCACCGGACCAGCCCGCCGCCGAATTATAACGAGGCCAGCATCATCAAGACGCTGGAAAAGCACGGCATAGGCCGCCCTTCCACCTACGCGGTCATCATCAAGAACGTGGTGGAGCGCGGCTACATCAACAGGGAGAAGGACAGGAAGCTCCTGATCACCGAGCTGGGCGCCCTGGTCACGGAGAAGCTGAAGGATTTCTTCAAGGAGATAATGGAGATCTCCTATACGGCGTCCATCGAGGACAAGCTGGACGACATCGCCGACGGCAATATGGACTGGGTAAAGTTCATGGGCGATTTCTACGGCCCTTTCGCCGAGGAGCTGGCCACGGCGGAAAAAGACATGACCAAGTCGCGCCCGAACGTGATAAAGACCGACGAGAAATGCCCGCTCTGCCTCAGCCCGATGGTGCAGCGCGAAAGCCGCTTCGGCAAGTACCTGTCCTGCTCGCGCTTTCCGAAGTGCAAGGGCAAGGTGCCGCTGGACAAGGAAGGCAACAAGCAGGATTATTTCGTGCCGATAAAGACGGAGAAGATCTGCGTCAAATGCAATAAGAACGCCATGCTGCTGCGCAAAAGCGCGCGCGGCTACTTCCTGGCCTGTTCCGGCTTCCCGAAGTGCCGCAACATAGAGCCGCCCACCGCGGAGGAAGTCGAGCGGCTGGTGAATTCCAGGCCCAAGCCGGTCTGATCTCCGGCAGACTTGAAAAAGCCCGGGTCTAAGCCCGGGCTTTTTTACAGGGCGCGCGCGGAGGGGAGCCCTCTTTACCGGGCGGGCCGTAAAATGAAAATACTCATTATAAGCGTGAACCGTAACCGCAGCCCGGTGGCCGTGCTCCCTTACGGCGCCTGCGTGGCGGCCCAGGCCGCGCTGGCCGCCGGGCATGAGACGCGCCTCCTGGACCTGATGTTCGAGAAAGAGCCCCATAAAGCCGTAGAGCGGGCCTGCCGCGATTTCCGCCCGGACGTGGCGGGCTTTTCGCTCCGCAATATAGACAATAACGACCTCCGGCACCCGGTTTCCTACGCCGCCGAAGCGGCTTCGCTTATCGGTCTGGCGCGCCGGGCCTGCTGCGCAAAGATCGTGCTGGGCGGGGCGGCGGCGATAGTGATGCCGGAAGCCCTGCTGCGCCGCACCGGCGCGGACTGGTGCGTAAGGGGGGACGCGGCCGCCGCGTTCCCGCTTTTCCTGTCGGCGCTGGCCGCCGGCGGCGCTCCACTTTCCGTCCCGGGCGTCTGCGCTATCGACGGCGGGAGGTTCGTCGCCAGCCCGCAGGACCTCTCGACCCCCGCCGGGGCCGGGCTATTCCCTGAATTCGGCCGCTGGCTCGACCTGCGCGCTTATGCCCGCAATATGAGCGCCGTGCCTTTAAAGACGAAGCTGGGCTGCCCTTTCGGCTGCGTGTACTGCACCTACCCGGCTATCGAAGGCGGTGTTTACCGTCTTTCCCCGCCCGAAGCCGTCCTGCGCGCCGTGCGGGAGCTTGCGGCGTCGGGAGTGCGCGATATAGAATTCGTGGATAATGTTTTTAATTCCCCTTACGGACACGCCATCGAGCTCTGCGGCCTGCTGGCCGGGAGCAGGACGGGGGTGAGATTTCATACCATGGAATTAACCCCGGAATTTACCGACGCTCCGCTGCTGGCGGCCATGGGCCGCGCCGGGTTCGCCGGTATCGGGATCACGGCCGAGAGCGCGGACGACAGGGTGCTCGCGGCGCTCGGCAAGAACTACAGCGCGGCGCACCTGGAGCTGGCGGCCAGAGCCGTTGAAGGGCAGGAACTTCCGTGCATGTGGATATTTATGCTCGGCGCCCCCGGAGAAACAAAAGAGACGGTCGAGCGTTCCCTGGATTTCGCCAGCCGCCGCGTGCGGCCTTCGGACGCGGTGTTCTTTAACGCGGGGGTCCGCCTTTATCCCGGCACGGCTCTCGAGGCCGCGGCCAGGCGGGAGGGTACTTTAATAAAGCCGGCGGCGGAGATGCTGGACCCGGTCTTTTATGTTTCGCCGGGAGTGGAAAAAGACTGGCTGCTTAAGACTTTAGCGGCCGCGACCAGGAAGAACCTGAATTTTATAGACTCGGCTTCGCTGGAGCTGCCTTTCCTTTCCGGCCTTTACGGGCTGGCGCATTTAGCCGGAATTAAACAGCCGCTGTGGAAGCATACCCGCTTGATAAGGCGGGGCTTGCGCGGCCTGGGGGTAAAAACATGAAGGTTCCCGACTGTTTCGTGGACGGCGTTTCTACGGCTCTGCCTCCGCTCGCCATAACGCAGAGCGAAGGGGCGGCGTTCCTGAAGAAGAACTATTCCGGCAGGCTCAGGGCTTCCGGCATAAAGCTGATGGAGCGGGTTTTCGCCCACCCTTCGATACAAAGCCGCCGCTTCGCTTTTTCTGACCCCAGCGCCCTGATAGACGAGGACCCGGATAAGAGGGCGGAGAGGTTCGCGCGCTGGGCCCTCAGGCTTTCCGCCGAGGCCGCCGGTGGCGCGCTGAAGAAGACGGGGCTCGAACCCGGCGACGTCACCGGGCTGGTGGTGAACACCTGCACCGGCTATCTCTGCCCCGGTATTTCCACCTACCTTATAGAGGAAATGGGACTGAGCCGCTCGGTCAAAGCTTATGACCTGGTGGGCAGCGGCTGCGGCGGCGCGGTGCCCAATCTGCAGTTGGCCGGCGCTTTGGCCAGGGAGCGGCCGGGCGGGGCCGTGCTCAGCGTTTCGGTAGAGATCTGCAGCTGTACTTTCCAGATGGGGGACAGCGCGAGCCTGATAATCTCCAACGCGCTCTTCGGCGACGGGGCCGCCGCGGCCGTGGTGCGCGCCAAACCCGGCGGCTTCGCCGTACTGTCTTCGCTTTCGCGGTTCGCGCCGGAGTACAGGGAAGATATCCGCTTCGTGCACAGGAACGGGCAGCTGCATAACCAGCTTTCCGCCAGGCTCCCGGGCCTTGCCGCCGAAACGGCGGGCGCGCTGACCGAGGAACTGCTGGAAGCTAACGGCCTTAAGCGCGGCGATATAAGCCGCTGGGCCGTGCACCCGGGCGGCGACAGCGTTATAAAAGCCGTCCAACAGAGACTGGGCCTGGCCGGGGAAGATATGCGCTGCACGCGGAACATCCTTTCAGCTCTGGGAAACATGTCTTCGGCCACGGTCTGGTTCATACTGGAGGAAATGGAGCGGGAAGGGCTCCGCCCCGGCGAGCTGGTGGTGATGCTGGCCTTCGGCGCCGGCATGTCGGCGCATGCCTGCCTGCTCAGGAAAGTTTAGCGGCGGATGATGGCTAAATAGTTCCGGATGGGAAATGCTAAAATTTCAGCATGAAGCTGCTCGTCGACCAATTTTTGCTGCATCTGAAGGCGCAGCGCAACTTTGCGCGAAACACCATCAAGGCCTATCAGTTCGACCTGGGGGAATTCCTGGCTTACGCCGCGGCCAATAGTTCCGGGGCGCCTGCCTCGCTGGACCGGCTGCTGATGCGCGGCTATATCGCTTTTATAGGGGACCGGAAGGTTTCCCGCAACACCCTGCTCAGGAAAATTTCAGCCGTGCGCTCGTTCATCCATTATCTGCTGGAGACGGGGCGGCTGGAGACTGACCCCTTCGACCTGATCACCATTCCGAAGAAAGAAAAGCGCCTGCCCCGATTCATGACCGAAGGAGAAGTAGGCAGGCTGCAGGACCACAACCGCCCCGAGGAGGTCAACGCCAGGGAAAAGACTTACTATTTCGCCCTGCGCGATTACGCTATTTTCGAGCTGATATATTCCAGCGGCCTGCGCCGCTCCGAGGCGGCCGGAATGAATATCGGGGACCTGGACCTGTATTCGGGCTTCGCGCGCGTGCTGGGCAAAGGCTCCAGGGAGCGCCTGGTCCCGGTGGGGGAGAAGGCCCTGGCGGCTATAAAGGAATACCTTGAATCCAGGCCCCGGCCGCTGGCTCACGGCCTGCCGCTTTTTTTAAACCATATAAACACGCGCCTGACCGGGACCGGTATAGCGCTTATCTTCAAAAAGATGGCCAGAAGGGCGAGGTTCGCCAGGCCGATGAACCCGCATTCGGTGCGGCACTCCTTCGCCACACATCTGCTGGACCACGGCTGCGACCTGAAGTCGGTGCAGGAGATGCTGGGGCATAAGAATTTACAGACCACCGAGATCTATACGCATGTTTCGCTCGAGCGCCTGAAAGAAGTGTACGACAAGGCGCATCCAAGATCGAAGAAGTGACCGGGGAAATAATCATATGCCCTTCGACCCCGAACTCGACGAAGCCCCGCAGCTGCTGGCCCGCGCCGCCGGCGCGGCGGGCGCGCGCCCCGATCTGACGCAGGGGGGCGGCGGGAACGTCTCCTTCAAGCTAAGCGGCGAGCGCATGCTGGTGAAGGCCTCCGGCGTCCGGCTTAAAGATGTCACGCCCGCCGGCGGCTACGCGCTGGTGAATTACGGCAATATACGCCGCCGCATAGCCGCGGGGCCCGGGGGGGAGAACGAGTTCTCCGATTTTATCCGCGCCCAGGCCCTGCCGGTGAAGGGCGCTAAACCGGCTGTGCCTTCCATCGAGACCGGCTTTCACGCGCTGCTGAACACCGTGGTCATTCATACTCATTCCGTCTATGCCAATATCCTTAATATGAGCGCCGAGGGTTACGCGCTGGGGCGGGAACTGTTCCCCGCCGCGGAGTTTGTTTCCTACAAGTCCCCGGGGCCGCAGCTCTGCTCGGCTATCAACGACAGGGCGCGGGCTTCGGGGCCGCAGGTCTTTTTCCTGGCCAACCACGGCCTCGCGGTGGCGCATGCCGGGACGGGGGGCGCGCTGGAACTGAACGAGCGCGTCAATGAGACCATACGCCGCGGGCTTTCCCTGCCGCCGTACCCCGGGGTGGAACCCGCGGCGGGGCTTTCCGGGCGGAACGCGGCCCGCCTGGCGCATTACGGCCGGAATTTCATACTGGAGAATATCCTGTCGCCAGACCAGTTCCTGTATTGCGGGCCGGAGGCCTTGGACGGCAAAGGCGGGACGGAAGCCGTTAATGAAGTGCTTACCGCCCTGTTCTATATCCTGGACTGCCTTAAGGCGCTTAAATTCACGCCCAAGTTCCTCACAAAAGCCGAGGTTTCCTGTTTGGGCGCAATGAAGAGCGGGCGGTATGGGGCAAAGTAAGCGGCGGCGGCGCTGAGCAGAAAGCATATCGCCGGGCAGTTGAGCTAAAACACCTGAACTTTTGTATTATAACGATAAGAGGCGGATCCTGCCGGTGTAGTGCGGTATCCGCGCGGGGACTAAAGAACGGGGCCGATGAATTCTAATAATAATCCCTTTGTTACAATGAGGTACATGAAACCCTCTTTTGCCGGAAAATTACCCGGTAAATGGGCGGGCGCTTTGCTGTTCACTCTGGCGGCGTCGCTGGGGCTCTGGTTTTTTGTCTCCGCGAATCTGCGCAGGGAGGCTATCGGCGATATCAGCAGAAGCCTTGTAACGATAAACTCCTACAAAGACGCCCAGCTCTCCGCCTGGCACGAGGACCATCTCCGGGAAGCCGGAAGGCTCAGCCGCCACCCGTTCATGGGCGAAATAGTTTCGGAGGAGATCTCAAAGCCCGGCTCAAGGCGCCGGCAGTTGACTGTCTGGCTTGAAGACCACTCCGTACAAAAGCGTTACTCTTCTATGGCCTTTCTGTCCGTGAAGGGCGCCGTTATCGCGGCGACTTCCGGCTATTCCTTCGGGCCTGAAAAACAATTCACGGAGGCTTTTGCCCAGGCCTCGCAAAAAGGGACCGCGCTGCTCACCGATCTTTACCTGGCCGAGGACGGCCGGCCGCGCATGACGATGTTAATCCCTATCTCCGCCGGAGGGCTCGGCGGAAAACCCCAGTGCATACTTGTCGCAAATATAGATCCGGGGAAAAAATTATACCCGCTGCTGAAAGCTGCGCCTTTATTCTTTGTAAAAGCGGAGACCCTGCTGGTCCGCAAAGAAGGGGAAGAAGTCCTGTACTTGAACGAACTCGACCACAGCATGGGTTCGGCCTTGAAATTAAGGCGTCCGATCTCGGACGAGCAGCTGCCGGCAGCCGCCGCGCTAAGAGGACATTCGGGCTTTTTTGAGGGAGTCGATTACCGGGGGGTAAAGGTTTTCAGCGCGATGGGCTTTGTAGAAGGTTCGAGCTGGGCGGTCATAACCAAGATCGACCGGGACATAATACTTGCGCCGGTTAAAAACAGGGAAGCTTTGGCGCTGGCGCTGATCCTGCTGGCGGCGGGCCTGCTTTACGGCGGGGTTTATATTGTCCTCGGCGCCCGGAGGCGGACCGCTGATACCGTCCTGGCGCAGGCGCAAAGTGAACTGCAGCGCGAGCGGGCTTTATTGAAATCCATTATTGATGTGAACCCCTATGGCATTCAGATCTATGACGCGGAGGGCCATCATATCCGCGCGAACCAGGCGTTCTTAGCTATGTTCCATTCCGCGCCGCCGCCGGAATATTGTTTTTTTGACGACCCCATCGCCGCCAAAGCCGGGCTTCGCGAAGTGAATCTGGCCATTAAGGAGGGGAAAATCCATGTGACGCCGGAGATGTGGTTTAACGCGCATTTGATATATCCGGAAATGCCGGATATGCCGGTGTGTTTCCGCTCCACCGTATTCCCGGTCATGAACGCCTTTCGCAAAATGGAATATTTTGCGGTGATGTATGAAGACATCACCGCGCTCAAGCAGGCGGAGCTTGAAATGAAAAAGCTGAACCTGGACCTTGTTGAGAAGAAGAAAGAAATGGAGAACTTCCTTTATATCACCACGCATGACCTGCGCGGCCCGCTGGTGAATATTCAGGGCTTCAGTCAGAATCTGGAGCGCTACGCAGGCGAGCTGCGCACGGCGCTGGCGGCGGAGGAACTGCCGCCCGAACTTAAAAAGACGCTGGATAAAATAGCCGGGGAGAGCATTCCCGTGGCGCTGAAGTTCGTGCTGGAAAGCTCGCGCAAGATGGATTCTCTTATAACGGCCCTGCTTAAGGTTTCCCGGATGGGCAGGGTGGAAATGAAGCCCGAAACCGTTGAGATGAACGAACTTCTGGAAAAACTCCGGGCTTCCATGCAATATCAGCTTGAGGACTCCGGGGGCGAGCTTAAAAGCGGGAACCTTCCTCCGTGCAAAGCGGATGCGGGCGCGGTGAGCCAGCTCTTCAGCAACCTGCTGGACAATGCCGTAAAGTACCGGGCTAAGGACAGGCCGTTGGTCGTTACCGTGGCGGGGGAAGTTAAGGGCGGCATGGTTACTTATGCGGTCACCGACAACGGCTCGGGCATATCTGAGGCGGACCTGCACATGATATGGAACGTGTTTTACCAGTCCGCGAGGGCGCCCGGAAGAAAAGGGGAAGGCATAGGTCTGCCAATGGTAAGGCTGATAGCCGAAAAGAACGGCGGCGGCATCAGAGCGGAATCCAAATTCGGGCAGGGCTCGGTATTCTACGTCGAACTGCCTGCCGTCGGCCAGCCCAGGACGGAATAAGGTAAAGGCTATGCCAGATAAAAAAGAGCGGGGCGGGGGCTTCATCCTGATAGTGGAGGACGACCGCGGCACCAGCGAGCTGGAGGCGCAGCGCCTGCAGCCGCTGGGAATTGAGATACGCCGGGCCGCGACCGCCGAGGAAGCTGTCGGCATTCTTAGCGCGGACACCCCGGAGCTGATGCTGCTGGACTATTCCCTGCCCGGCACCAACGCCCTGGAATTGCTGAAGCGGCTCAGGGAGAGCTCTATAGCCGTCCCGCAGTTCCTTATAGTAACAGGGCGCGGCGGAGAAACCGTCGCCGTCGAATCCATGAAATCCGGCGCGAGCGACTATATAATAAAAAATTCCGACTTTCTGGAGAACCTCCTGCCTGCGGCCAAGAAGGCGCTGGAAAAAGCCGCCCTGCTGGCCGAACTGGAAGCGGCTCAGACGGCGCTGCGCGAGAGCGAGGAGAAATACCGCCTGGTGGTGGATAATGCCGTAGAAGCGATCATAGTGGTGCAGGACGGGCTATTACGGTTCGTCAATCCGGCAATTATGTCGATGTTGGGCTTTTCCGAGCGGGAGATCAAAGCGGCGCCTTTTCCGTCGATCATTCATCCTGATGACCGCGCCCTGGTGGTGGACAGCTACCAGAAGAGGCTGCAGGGCGAGGCTGTCCCCGCGCACTACACGTTCCGGGCGATAACAAAGGCCGGAAACACTATAGTTTTAGAAATAACCGCTGCCCGGATAGCCTGGGACGGACGGCCCGCGATACTGGCCCTGCTCGGAGATGTCACGTCGCGCCGGAAGGAGGAGGAGGCGCTGAAAGAAGCCGCGGAAATGAAGTCCAAGTTCGCCTCCATGGTCTCCCACGAGCTGAGAAGCCCTCTTACCGCGGTCATCCTCGGCGTCAGCATCGTTTTAGAGGAAGCGGGCGGCCTTAGCGCGAGGGACAGGACGCTGCTCGGGCTCGCGAATGAAAACGCCGGGCGCCTGGTCCGCCTGATCAATAACGTGCTGGATTTTCAGAAAATGAAAGCCGGGAAAATGCCCGCCGCTATTCTTGAAAATAATATCGGCGACGTGGTTTCGGGCATAACAGGAGCTATGGACCTGCTGGCTAAACAGAAAGGGCTGGCGCTGATAACGGAGATAAGCCCCGGCCTTCCCGGCGCTAAATTCGATAAAGATAAGATCAGTCAGGTGCTTACGAACCTGCTGTCCAACGCGATAGCACATACTGAAAAAGGAACTATTTCCGTTTGCGCCTGCTATGAAGGCGACGCGCTGCATGTCTCGGTCAGGGATACGGGCATCGGCATCAAGGCGGGGGATCTGCCTAAACTTTTTCAGCCGTTCAGCCAGCTGGAGGGTGAATGCGGCAGGAAGACCGGCGGCACCGGACTGGGGCTGGCGATCTCAAGAGAAATAATTCTGGCGCATAAAGGAGAGATCTGGGCGGAGTCGGAGGAGGGCAAAGGAGCGGCCTTTCATTTTACCCTTCCGGTAATGCGGGGGGGAGGCTGAACATGCTGAAAAAAATACTGGTTATCGACGATGAGCCGGACCTGCTGCTGCTGGTGTCGTGCAGCCTGGATAACAGGGGCTATGAGATCTTCGGCGGCGGGGACGGGCGGGAGGCGCTGGCCCTGGCGCCCCGGCTTATGCCCGACCTTATGATCCTCGACGTCAACCTGCCCCGGCTGAACGGCGACGAGGTCGCCCGGATATTTAAAAACGACGAAAAAATGAAACATATCCCCGTGGTTTTGATCTCGTCAGTGACGGAAGGGCTGAAGGAAAAAGCGGAGAGGAGCGGCGCCGACGCCTATCTTAGCAAGCCGTTCGAGCTGGAGGAGTTCGTCGGCCTGGTGAAGAAGTTCTGCGAACCGGCCCGGCCTTAACACTGTCCCGGCGGTTTCGCAGGTTTCCGGGTTAATCGGGGGGGAACTTATGCATCGCTCATTTGTTCTTATCGTTTCTATTTTGCTCGCCGCGCGGGCGGGGGCCGCTTCTTTCATTCCTGGCGCCGAGGCGGAGCTTTTCAGTCTTGAGCGGGCCTCGCTCGGGGAAATACTTAACATCAAAACTTCCGTCGCCTCGGTCGAAAGCGCGCCCCTGCGCGAAACCCCCGGCCTTGTGACGGTGATCACAGGGGAAGAGATAGAAAGTTCCGGCGCGAGAGATCTGGTCGATGTCCTGCGCCAGGTCCCCGAGTTCGAGTTCGGCGTGGATGTGCAGGGAAATTTAGGCCTCGGGGTCAAGGGAAACTGGGCTAACGAGGGCAAAACCCTTCTGCTCTGGGATGGCCAGCCCTATAATGAAATGGCTTATTCCACGCTGCAACTGCTCAGATTTCCGGTAGAGCAGATCGAGCGGGTCGAGATAATCAGGGGTCCCGGCTCCGCTATCTATGGCGGCTTAGCGGAACTGGCGGTGATAAATATAATAACACGGGGGCGGAAAGACTACACCGGTAATTCCGCTTACGGCAAATATGGCCAGACCGCGGGGGGGTACGCCCGCCGTGCGGGCGGCTATTCTTTCGGGCGGGTTTACGGCCACACCAGCGTTTCCGCCCAACTTTCCGCTTCAGGGTCGCAACTGAGCGACGGCGTATACAGGGATTTTTCCGGTCATTCCTACCACATGAACGGGAATTCCGGGATAAATGCGCGCTCCTTAAACCTTTTCGTTTCCAACGGCGGTCTTAGCGCGCGTCTCCTGCTCGACGATTATTCCATGAGGGAAAGGGACCACTTCGACACCCTGCTTACGACCGGCGCGACGAAAGTCCAATTTCCTCTGCGGAGTTTTGATCTTTCATACGGGCTTAGCCCGGCTGAAAACCTGAAGCTTGTCACCCGCTTCTACCTGCAGGATTCCAGGCCCTGGAAAGAAATAGACGAGCATTTCTCCTACGACAAGCGCGCGCAAAGGTATTTCGGCGGCCTGACGGCGCTTTATGCCCCCTCCGCAAAAACCGATATACGCGCCGGCGCCGAGTTCTACCAGGACCGCGTCGAGGTGGGACGACTGACGGCTGCCGGGTCCTCCTACGCTACTGGCGGCAGCGGGCGGCGCTACGATAATTCCTCGCTGTTCGGGGAAGCGGGGCTGGATCTGGATATAGTGCGCCTGACCGCCGGCGGCCGCTACGATCATAATTCCCGGGTCGGGGCGTCGTTCGTCCCGCGGCTGGCGCTGACGCGGCTGTATAATGATTTTCACTTTAAGGCTATCTACAGCCAGGCCTTCCGCTCGCCGTCCATTGAAAATATCCGGCTAAGCCCGGTAATTAAAGCCGAAAGGACCACGGCCGCGGAATTCGAGACCGGCTATCAGGCCTCGCGGTTCGTATTTGTCTCAGCCAATGTTTTTGAAACGGCGATAAAACGGCCGATAATCTATTACTATGATTCCGTGGCGGATACGGAAAACTACGTGAATTACCCGCGGACCGGCACCCGCGGCTGGGGGGCCTCGTTTAAATTTAAAAACGGGAGCAGCCGCGCGGAACTCGGCTATTCAATGTATTCGGCCTTTCATAACAAGGTGCCGGAGTACGCGGCGGCCGATTCGGCGGCCCTGCTCGGTTTCCCAAGGCATAAAGTCACGCTGAACTCCTCTTTTTCACCTTCGGAAAGACTTACCATCAGCCCCTCGGCGATCTATCTCTCGGAGCGGGCCGGGTATTGCGCCGCGGGCAATATTAAAAAATTCAAAGCCGCCGCTCTTGTGAATATTTATTTATCGCTTAAGGAGAGCCTTGCTAAAGGGCTCACTCTCGGTTTCGGCGTTTACAATCTGTTCGATTCGGCCAATAAGTTCCTCCAGCCTTACGCCAGCGGCCACGCGCCGCTGCCCGGCGGCTCGAGAGAGTTAGCTTTAAAGGCGGTTTATGAGTTCCAGCGGTTCCGCTAGAACTCCAGGTTCGGCCTCAGGATGAACTGGAAGCTGTTGGGGGTTTTTGTGCCGGCGGCGCTGTTGGACAGCGGGCCGGAATATTTTTTGTCGGCGGTCCACACAAAGCCCAGGCCCAGCGTAAACGCGGCCCGGGATTTCTTAAAGGGGAATTTCTTGTCTACCACCAGGGAATGCCTTATCGGCTCCAGCTTCTTCTGCGAGAAATCGGAGACATATTCAAAGCCGCTGTTGTGCAGCCAGAAGCTGCCTCCCCTTTCCTTGAAGTCGGTGCGGCTGCGCCTGAAACCTATAAAGAAGGAATCGGCGATATAGCGGTTCTCGTGGAACTTGGCCCCGCCGCGGAAGCTCCACCGCAGGCTTCTGTCCGTCAGTATCTGCTCGCCTTTCAGCTTGCCTTCCATCTGCAGCCAGTTGTCCCGTATCAGGACGTTGTCTTTGATATGGTAATTCCCCACGTCTATCAGGAGTCCGGAATAGCCGTTGCGCTTGCCCTGCAGGGATTTGTTTATAGTGTCGAAAGAGACCACGTTGCCAAGGAAAAGCGACAGGGCCCACGGCTCCTCGAAGCCGGCCGTAAAGGCCTGCACGGCGTTAAGGTTGCTGCTTAACTGCATATCCCTGTAAAAGTCGGGCTGATGCTTCCGTATAAGCGCTCCCGCGTAGGGCAGCGGATTCAGGCTGGCCTCGATTATCAGGGTGCGCGGCTGGTAGAACCTGGCGACCAGCTCCTTGTAGATCGCAAGTTCGGAAGCCGCTTGCAGATGCGGTATAGGCTTGCCGGTCAGGCTGTTGTAGACCCCTACCGCCGAATAATAGGGGTCCAGCTCTATTTCGACCGTGGTCTTCTTTTCCGCCGGCTCCCCGGCCCGGGCAGGAAAGGGAGCAAGGGCAAGCGCGGCGGCAAGAATAAAAAGGAGTTTCATAAGTGTAATTGAGCCGTGCGGTCTGCGGCACAGCCATAGGCTAGCATTTTTTGATTTGCTATACTTTTTTTATGAAAACAATTCTATTTGCAGCGGCATTGCTCCTGCTGTCCGGAGGCCTGCGGGCCGCGGATATGAAAACCTCCATAAGCCGGATCGCGGGCTCTCCCGGAATCAAGAACGCTTCCTGGGGGCTTAGCGTAAAAGACGCCGAGTCGGGGAAACTCATCGCCGAGCGCAACCCCCGGCTGAACCTTGTGCCCGCCAGCATACTGAAAGTTTTCGTTACGGCCGCGGCCCTGGAGAAGCTGGGCCCGGAAAAAACCCTTTCGACCGGGCTTTATTACGACGGAGCTATCTCCAACGGTTTCCTCAACGGGAATATCTATATAAAGGGCGCCGGCGACGCCTCGCTGGGCTCGCAGCTCATTAAAGAGGCCGCGCCGATAGAGGAAGTCTTCAAAGCCTGGGCGGCGGCCATAAAAGAGGCGGGGATAATCGTCATAAACGGCTCCGTGGTCGGCGACGATTCCGCTTTCGAAAGCGCGCAGCCGGGCACGTGGGCCTGGGAAGATATCGGGAATTATTACGCGGCCCAGCCCTCCGCTCTCACCGTGAACGACAATCTGTATAAGCTCTATTTCAAGCCTTCCGACTCCGTGGGGGGGGTGGCCGCGGTGCTGCGCACCGAACCGTATCTGGAAGGCCTGCGCTTCGAGAACTACATGAAGACGGGGCCCAGGGGCTCGGGCGATAACGGCTATCTTTTCGCTTTCCCAGGGCAGTCCGACATCGTGCTGCGGGGCACGATCCCGCAGGGCCCGGCGGAA
Source organism: uncultured Elusimicrobia bacterium (assembly GCA_903873295.1). Lineage (GTDB taxonomy): Bacteria > Elusimicrobiota > Elusimicrobia > Elusimicrobiales > UBA9959 > UBA9959. Next base: position 16,148 of record CAIQNV010000075.1, on the reverse strand, counting down.
TTCGCCATCAAAGGGGCGCTGCCGGACCCCGCGCTTTTCGCCGCGCAGAGTTTTAATTCCTACCTTGTTAAGGCCGGCATCAACTCCAATAAAAAACCGTTCAGGGGCGCCCCTGCCGAGGGGGCTAAGCTTACCCTGCTGACGGAAACCGTTTCCGCGCCGCTTAAAAGCGTGGTGAGGGTGACCAATAAGCGCAGTTTCAACCTTTACGCCGAACTGCTGCTGCGGCTCCTCGGTGGCGGCAGGCCTGACGCCGGGCTGGCCGCGGTGCGCGCCTATGTGGCGGCCTCAGGGGCCGACGTTTCGGAGCTGGACCTGGTAGACGCCTGCGGTCTTTCGGACCAGGACCTGGTAAAGGCCGAAACTTTTACGGACGTGCTGCGGTACGTTCACGGAAAAAAATATTTCCCCGAGTTCTATGATTCGCTGGTTTACCCCGGGGATCCGGACGCCACCGGGCACCTGCGGAATATGGGCGGCGACACGCCGCTGGTAAAGAATTTAAGGCTTAAGTCCGGCTCTCTGAACGGCGTGCGCTCCTATACCGGCTATCTGAAGACAAAAAAAGGCAGAACGCTGGCTTTTACTTCCATAATGAACAACTACTCGGCGCCCGGCGCCTCCCTCGATAAGCTTCACGAGGACCTGCTGCTGGAGCTGTATAACAACAATTAGTTATTCGTAGCGCAGGGCTTCTATCGGGTCGAGCATGGCGGCGCGCAGGGCCGGCCAGAAGCCGAAGCCTACGCCTATCAGGGTGGAAAAGCCGAAAGCGAAAGAGATGGTGCCGGCGCCCAGCGTCGGCGGCACCTTTATGAAAAAGTACGCCGCCCACCCCAGCCCGTAGCCCAGCCCTACCCCCAGCGCCCCGCCGATAAGGCAAAGCACCACGGCTTCTATCAGGAACTGGCTTAAAATGTCGGAGTTGCGCGCGCCCAGCGCTTTGCGCAGCCCTATCTCGCGCGTGCGCTCGGTTACGCTGACCAGCATGATGTTCATGATGCCTATCCCGCCCACCAGCAGCGAGATCCCGGCTATGCTGTAGACCACCAGGGAAAGCTTGCCCATCGTGCTCTTGAACATCTCGATCTGCGCCTCGAAAGTCTTTACGTCGAAGTCGTCCTCGGCGTCCTCCCTGGCCCCGCGTTCCGAGCGCAGCGCCATTATCACCTGCCGCCTGGTTTCAGGCGCGTCGGCGGGAGTGGGGGCGGTTATCTCGATATAGTTCAGGCGCGAGGAGCCGAAGACGCGTTTGGCCGCGGTGTTAAGGGGGATATAAGCCGTCGGGTTCCCGCCGAAGATCTGCTCGGCTTTGCCGTCTTCGGCCACGCCTACCACCGTGAAGTTTATCCCGTTTATGCGGATGTCGTTATTGATGCAGTTTCCCGAGTCGAAAAGTTTCTTCGCGAGGGTCTGGTTTATGACCACGACCCGGGCCTTGTTGAGGTTTTCTGTCCTGGTGAAAAATCTCCCGGTGAGCTTCCGGTTCTCGAAGAATTTGTCGCGGGGCAGCTGCTCTTCAAGTGTATAGCCTTCACGGCTCTGGACGCTCGAATCCACGTGCTTGTCCCCGGCGGAGATGCTCAGGTCCCGCGTGAGGACCGGGGTCACCTTTTCGGCCAGCGGGACTTTTGTCTTTATGATCTCAACGTCCCCCATAGTGAAGCGGCGGTGCGGCTTGTTGTGCTGCCAGCTCGGCGTTACCCAGACCTTCTTGGCGTCGTCCTCGCTGGCGCCGCTGAGCAGGCTTTTCATGAAGCCTTCGCTGATGGTCATCAGCGAGATTATCGCGCCCACTCCGATAAAGATGCCCAGGATGGTCAGGGCGCTGCGCATCTTGTGGCTCCAGATGGCCTTGAAGGCCACCCTCAGCTGCTCGAGGAATTCGGAGGGAGAGAAGCTGAGCCGCGCGGGGGGGAGGTCCGTCGCGGCCGCCTCTGGCGCCCGGCCCGCGCGCTTGCGGCTCTCGTCCGAAACTATCTGCCCGTCCTTCATGCGGATGACGCGGTCGGTCATGGCGGAGATCTCGTCGTCGTGCGTCACTATCACCACAGTGAGGCCGCGCGCGTTGAGGTCCTTTATGACCTGCATCACTTCCTGGCGGCTTACGGCGTCCAGGTTGCCCGTCGGCTCGTCCGCGATCACCACCAGAGGGTCGTTCACCAGCGCCCGCGCTATGGCCACGCGCTGGCATTGCCCCCCGGAGAGTTCGTTGGACTTATGTTTGACCCGGTCCGACAGCCCCACCAGCGACAGGCAGTCGAGGGCTTTTTTAATGTTGGTGCCCAAACCGGTATAAACCATGGGCAGCAGCACGTTGTCCCTGGCGGTGGTGCGCTTTAAAAGGTGGAAGGACTGGAAGATGAAGCCGATCATGCGGCTGCGGATGGCGGCCAGGCGGCCCTCGCCCAGGCTCGCCGTGGGATGGCCCGCGAAATAATACTCCCCGCCGTCGATCCGGTCCAGGAAGCCCATGATGTGCAGCAGCGTGGATTTGCCGGAGCCGGAAGGCCCGACCAGCGACACCAGCTCGCCGGCGTTTATCTGCAGGGAGACCTCTTTGAGGGCCTCCACGCGGAAAGAGCCGGTGATATAGGTCTTAGAGACCTTCCTGATGTCTATGAGCGGGGCCATTAGTGGGAGACGTTGAAACCGGAGCTTTCCTTGGCGATGCCGGTGGAATAATACACCGTGTCCGTGTCGGCGAGCCCGGAAAGGATCTCGATACTGCTTTCGTTGGTGGAGCCTACGGTTATCTTTTTCTCGGTCAGCTTGCCTGCCGGGGAAGCCTTCACGGACACCAGGGCGTCCCCGTCCTTATACTTCACTGCTTTCCTGGGTATTGTCATTACATTCTTCTTGCTGCCGGTTATCACCAGAACGTCGGCGGTCATGCCCGAGCGCAGCTCGGGAATGCCGCGCGCCGGCAGGATCTTCACTTCATAAACTATAACCCCGTCCTTCAGCGTGGATTCGTGGGAGATGGCCAGCACGCGGCCTTCGTGCCTGTCTTTGGGAAAAGCGTCCAGGTAGAAGTCGGCCCGCTGCTCCGTTCTCACCGAACCGATGTCGGTTTCGTCCACGAAAGTCTTTACTATAAGCCGGTCGGAGATAACGGCCAGCTCCTTGGCCGCGCTGACGGACTGGCCCGGTTCCACGGCGCGCTTTACCACCATGCCGGAGATCGGGGCCACCACGGGGGTGAGGTTGTAGGCTTCTTCCACCATTTTTTTCTCAGCGGGGGTGGACTCGGACATTTTCAGGGAATCCAGCAGGGCGGTGCGCTCGCTGGAGCTGACCCAGGCCATGATCTGGCTCTTCTCTACCATCTGGCCTTCAGTGAACAGCACTTCCTCGGCGCGGCCGCTTACCGACGGCGTGACCAGCACGCGGTTCTCCGGCTCTACGTTGCCGGTGGCCTGGGTCTTCGTTACCAGCACCCCGCGTACGGGTTTAACCGGAGAGAGTTCGGCTATGCGCTTCGCTTCGCTTTTGGCCCTGGCCTGCTTCGCCCAAAGCCAGCCGCCGCCCACGAAGGCTATGGCGATAAAGGCGAAAATGAATTTTTTAGTCTTGTAAAAAGGTCTCTTCATTGTTTCATTCTCCGAGGGCCTGGGTAAAAGCCGCATGGCTTGTGATGAGGCCGCGGCCCGCGGCCAGGTACTGGTTCTGTTCGCTTATGAGCTGCTCCTCGACGTTGCGCCATTCGAAATAGGAGGCCTGGCCGGCCAGGTACTGCTTGCGCACCAGCCAGCCGCGGGCTTCCGCCGCGTCCAGCGAGCTCTTCGCCACGTCGAGGTAGGAGCGGGCTTCGCGCCAGGAAAGGAAGGCGTCCTCGGCGTTCAGATAAACCTCGTCCGAGGCGTTCTTTAGCTCCGCTTCCGAGGAGCGAAGCGCGAGCCTGGCGCCGGAGAGACCGGCGGACAGGCGCCCGCCGGAAAAGAGGGGCAGGCTGAGGCTGGCGCCGAGGGACCAGCTGTTGGCGGAGGCGGGCCAGTCGGAGCCGCTCCAGGCGTAACGGCCGGAGGCTGAGGCGCTCGGCAGGAGGCCGCTCCTGGCGCTGTCCACCGAGGCTCCCGCCGCGGCCAGCGCGGCGCGGGCCGAGCGCAGGGCGTAGTGTTTTTCAAGGCGCTGCGAGAAGCCCTGGAAATCCTCCGGCGGCTCCGGCGGCTGCGGCAAAGACAGCTCCGGCGCCGGGGATTGGGCGGGCCGGGCGAGCAGGCGGTTCAGCCTGCGCTCGAGCAGGCGCAGGTTCTTCCTGTATTTTTCGTGCTGCCACTGGGCCGTCTTCAGGGCGGCTTCGGTCTCGAGCAGGGCGGCCTTGTTCTCGCGCCCGGCCTGGTATTTCAGGCGCAGCAGCTCAAGGTTCTCGGCGCGGCGCTTTAGAGTTTCACCGGAGAGCTTTATGGTCTCGCGGGAGTTAAGGATATCGGCGAAGACGGACTTGAGCTGGTAGCGAAGCCCCGAGGCCGCGCGGTCGTAGGCGGCTTCGGCCGCGCGCATGGACGCTTTGGCCGCGCGCACGGCCGCGGGCACGGAGGGGGAGAACAGCGGCTGTGAGCCCGAGAGGTCGTAGCCGTAGGAGTCGCCGGCGGGCAGACCCCGCGAGCCGGAGCGGTTATAGGAGGCGTCGGCGGAAAAACTGGGATAAAGACCGGCGCGGGCCGCTGTCACTCTCAGGCGCGCGGCGTCCAGGTCCAGCGAGGCGGCAACAGCCTGCGGGTTGGCTGCCAGCATGGCTTTTTCGGCTTCTTCAAAAGTGAGAACGCCGGCGGCGCAGGGAACGGTTGCGGAAAAGATTAGCAGTGTTAAGGCTTGGAGCTGACGCATACCTTGATTTTACAATATTCCCGACGGAGGAAGTGTGAAAAGCCCGCGGCTCTTCGGGAGGCGCGGGCTTTTTTGTTAAGTCCCGTTCAGCCAAGGATGTTTTTCAGGAAGCCTTTGGCTTTTTTTATGCGGGCGGCGGCTTTTTCTTTTGAAACTTCCAGGCGGGCCATCACTATGGCCGTCTTCACGTCGTTGCAGGTCAGGTCCAGCAGGCGGCGGGCTTCCTCCTGGCTGACGCCGCCGACGGTGGCGGTGATGCGCTCGGCGCGGAGCACCAGTTTTTTTGAGGTGGTCTTCACGTCCACCATCCAGTTGCGGTAGACCTTGCCGGAGATCACCATGGAGGCGGTCGAGAGCATGTTGAGGGCCAGCTTGGTGGCCGTGCCGGATTTCATGCGGGTGGAGCCGGACACCGGCTCCGGGCCCACGTCGAGCGATACGCGGATGGCGGCCTCTTTGGTGTTTTCGCGCGGGTTGCAGGTTACCAGCACCGTTACGGCGCCGGCCTTTTTTCCGGCGGCCAGGCCGCCCTGCACATAGGGCGTTATGCCGCTGGCGGCTATGCCTATGACCGTATCGCCGCGGCGGGCCAGGCGGGAAATCTCTTTCCTGCCGTTCTCGAAAACGTCTTCCGCTCCTTCTTTAGAGTGGAACACGGCCAGCTGCCCTCCGGCCATCAGGGCGGTGAAGATCTCCGGCCCCACGCCGTAGGTGGGGGGGATCTCCGCGGCTTCCAGCACGCCCAGCCTGCCGCTGGTGCCGGCGCCGATAAAATAGATCCTGTGCCCGGCCAGGTAGCTTTTTGAGACCGCCCGCGCGGCCTTTTCGATCTGCGGGATGGCGGCGGCCACCGCCCGCGGGACAAGGCTGTCCTCGTAGTTGAGCTTTTCAAGCACTCGCCGGAGCGGCACCCGGTCGAGGTCCCGGGTGCGCGGGTTGTTCTGCTCGGTGGGGAGTTTGGAATATCTCGTGAAAGCGTCGCTGTTTTTAGTTTTGGTCATTGGTATAGTCCGGCATTTCTCCCCGGCTTTCTTCCGGGGACGTCTCCAGCCCGGCGGCGTAGGGCGCCAGTCCCGCCGGCGCGGAGGTGGAAAATTCCACCACTTCGGGCAGCCGGGGGTTGTTTATCCAGTCCAGCACCCTGCGCACATTATATTTGGTCACCAGCCCCGGGCCGAAGCCTTTGGCCTCGACTATGACCGAGACGTTCTCTTTGCCGCAGGCGATCTTGGCGGTGCTGTTGAGTATCTGAAATTCGGTGTACTGCCGGGCCCTGTCGGCTCCGGCTATCAGCAGCAGCGGTCTTTTGCCGTAGGCGCGCAGGGGGTTTACCGATAATACCGAGTTCACGTTGAGGACCGGGGAAATGGCTATGGCCATGGAGACTTCGGGATGGATCGCCGCCGCTTTTATCGCCAGGCTGGCCCCAAGCACGGAGCCGGCCAGCACCGTCTGTGCGCCGGTGACGGAATTAGTGGAGAGGAAAGCCAGCGCGGCCTCTACGTCGCGCAGCATCTTGTTGTATTCGTTGTCCTGCCCGTCCGTGTTGAAGGCCCGCCAGGTGGTGGTGGAGCCGTCCGGCTTCACGAAACTGTTGCCGTGCCCGCGCAGGTCCAGGGCCAGGTAGCCGAAGCCGTAGCGCTTCATGGGCTTGAACCAGGGCTCCCATTCGCCCAGGTCGCTTTTCTGCGTGTGTATAAGCACCACGGTGGGGGCATCCCCGGCGGCCTTCAGGTAGCGCGCGTTCAGGTTCCAGCCGTCCTCGGTGGTAAGCGTGACGCGCTCTTCCCTGCGCTCCTGCGCCTGCAGGGCGAGCGGCGCCATAAGAGCGCAGAGGGCGAAGAAGATCGGCTTTAGTTTCACAAGTTTTCCGCCGCGGCGGCCTTCAGCTCACTATGTCTTCCGGCTTGAACCAGATGGCTATTTCGCGTTCGGCCTCTTCAACGTTGCCGGAGGCGTGGACCACGTTCTCATAGTATCCGTGTTTGCGGCAGATGCGCCCGAAGGCTCCGCGTATGCTGTCGGGGGACGCTTCCTCCGGGTTGGTAACGCCCACGGCCGCCCGGATCCCCTTCACGGCGTTCTCCCCCTGGTAGACAAGCGCGATAACGCGGCGCTTCGAAACGCCGTGGTAATCGCCCTTTATGAAATTGATAAGCTGGTTGAACCTGGCCTTGTCGGCGAAGACTCCCTGCCCCTCAAGGAGCGCGTAGTGTCTGCGGGCGAGCTCCTCGCTGACGGAGACTACCTTCGCGGCCACCATTTCAAGGTGGGTATTGTCCAGCCTGTCGATGGCCAGCCCGGCCAGATGCCGCTGCATGCCGTCGGGTTTTACCAGTACCAGCGTTCTTTCAACCGCCATGATGAGTACCTCCGGTAGTAAAGTTTCTCCGTCCGATACGCCTGTCGGGCAAATCCCCCGCTACGGCGCGGCGCAGCCCTGACAATAGCTTCCGCCGCGGCCGCCGCGCATATTTATCCGAAATTATTCTACATTGTTTAAAGCGCGGCTGAAAGTACTTGTTTTCTTCGCGTTTTTTCTTGTAGAATAATTTATTACTATCAGAGGAACGGCGGCCATATCCCGCGCCGGAGCCTAATCAGGAGATTTATGTCCAAAGTACTGGTGGTTGACGACGAGAAAGACGTGGTGTACCTGATAAAAGTGCTTATGGAGCGCGAAAAACTGGAAGTGCTGGAGGCTTATAACGGCCTCGAAGCTTACAATATGCTCACTTCCAAGGAGCCGGGCCGGGTCCTGCCGGACGCCATGGTTCTGGACATAATGATGCCGGAGATGGACGGCTACACGCTGCAGTCGAAGCTGCAGGAAATAGAAGAGCTCAGCCATATCCCGATAGTGATACTTACGGCCAAGGGGCAGATGAAAGACCTTTTCGAGCTGGCCTCGAACATCTTCGCCTTCGTGGAAAAACCCTTCGAGCCTAAAAATCTGATGAAAATAGTGAAGGACGCGATAGCCTCAAAAAAATGACTACTCCCCCAAATTCCGGCATCAACGAAATAGTCGCCAACAACTACGCCAAGATAAAAGCCATAAGGGAAAAGGGCATCGACCCGTTCCCGCACCGCTTCAAGCTCACGCATAAAATAGCGCAGGCGGCAAAATGCCCCGCTGAGACCCCGGTGATCGTAGCCGGGCGCATGGTGCTTATGCGCGTCATGGGCAAGGCCACTTTCGCCCACCTGAAGGACGGCACCGGCAAGATACAGATCTACGTCAAAAAGGATTCCGTGGGCGAAGAGGCCTACGAGCTGTTCAAAAAGCAGATGCACGTGGGCGATTTCCTGGGCGTGGAGGGGAAGCTTTTTGTAACGCATACCGGCGAGCTGACCGTCAATGCGGAGAAGCTTACGGTCCTGGCTAAATCCGTGCGCCCGCTGCCGGAGAAATTCCACGGCCTGACCGACGCGGAAGCCCGCTACCGCGAGCGCTACCTGGACCTGATCTCCAACGAAGAGACGCGCACTCTTTTCGTGCGCCGCTCGCAGATCGTGGCCGCTATCCGCGGCGTGCTGGACGGCGACGGCTATCTCGAGGTGGAAACTCCCGTGCTTTGCGCGCAGGCGGGCGGCGCTTCGGCGCGCCCTTTCATAACTTTCCACAACGCCTACAAGTACGAATTGTACATGCGCATCGCCACCGAGCTGCCCCTTAAAAAACTCATCATCGGCGGCTTCGACGGCGCCTATGAGATCGGCCGCGTGTTCCGCAACGAGGGCGTGGATACCCGGCACAACCCGGAATTCACCACGCTGGAGGCCTATAAGGCTTATTCTGATTATAACGGCATGGCGGAATTGGTGGAGACCATCTTTGAAAAGTGCGCGCTTATCATAGGGGCCGATGTCGTGGACTATAACGGCATGAAAGTGAACCTTAAGCCCCCGTTCAAGCGGCTGTCCCTGCCCGACGCCTGGAAGGAGAAGACCGGGGAGGATATTCACGAGGTGCTCAGCGGCAAGGCTTTCAATAAAGAGAACCTTAAGAAATTAGCGGCCAAGCTGAATATCGGTTTCGCGGCCGATACGCCTCCTGCCAAGCTCTTCGACAATATCCTGGACGAGAAGATCATCTCGGAGCTGGACCAGCCTACTTTTGTGATGGATTACCCTACCGCGGTAACCCCGCTGGCCAAGTGCAAGGCCGGTGACGAGTCTATTGTGGAGCGCTTTGAATTTTTTGCCGGCAAGGAGGAGCTCGCGAACGCCTACTCCGAGCTGAACGACCCCGAGGACCAGAAGAGCCGGCTGGTGGAGCAGCTGCGCCAGAAGGAAGAGGAGAACAACGGCGAGGCCGATATTCTGGACAAGGATTTCATAGAAGCTATGGAGTACGGGATGCCCCCGATGGGCGGCATCGGCATAGGCATAGACCGCCTTGCCATGCTGATGTCGGGCAAGCCTTCCATCCGCGAAGTCATTCTTTTCCCTCTGCTGCGGCCCGCAGAGGAGAAGGTATAGGCAAAGGTGCAGGTATAGCGGCATAGTTCACTTCTTTACCTGCGCCTTCACCTTTACCTAATTCCGCTTTATGTCCACAGAATTTTTCATCGCCCGGCGCTATCTGTTGGCAAAGCGGAAGGGCCTTTTTGTGATGGTTACCACTTTTATCGGAGTGGCCGGCGTGGCGCTGGGGGTTGCCGCGCTTATCGTAACGCTGGCCATCATGGACGGCTTCCAGTCCGACATCAAAAAAAAGATAGTGGACGCCCAGGCGCATATCACCATCTACGGCCGCATACAGCCGCGCGATCTGGAGGTTATGCGCTCCGCGCTGGAGCGCGACAGACGCCTGGCCGCGGAGTCTCCTTTCGTGCTGGGGCAGGCTATCCTTACCTTCGACAACCGTTCCTCCGGAGTGGTGGTCAAGGGATTTAATACCGCCGCTGAATTCTCCGTAAATAATCTTAAAAATTCGCTCACGCGCGGCTCCTGGTGGGAGGAAACTCCGGTCAAGGGCGCCCCGCCGGCGCTGGTGCTCGGCGAGGAACTGGCAAAGAACCTCGGGCTTTGGCTCGGCGACGAAGCCGTGCTGGTTTCCCCGCAGGGAGCTTCCACCGGGATGAGCATCCTGCCTAAGATGCGGAAATTCAAGATAATCGGGCTGGTGCGCACCGGCTATTATGAGTTCGACAATACGATGGCCTACTGCTCCATGGGCGCGGCCGGGGATTTCTTCGGCCTCGGCGGCGGGGCCAACGGGGTCGGCGTGCGGCTTAAAAATATAGACTACGCTCCGGCGGCGGCGGCGGATCTGCGCAAGGCGCTGGGTTTCTCCTACACGGTTAAAACCTACGCGGATATGAACCAGACCCTTTTTGCGGCGCTGAAGCTGGAGAAGTTCGTGATGTCGCTGGTGCTGGCCCTGATAATACTGGTGGCCACTTTCAACATCGCCTCCAACCTGCTTATGATGAGCGTGGAAAAGTTGCGCGACATAGGCATTCTGCGCGCGCTGGGCGCCGGGCCGGGCTTTATCAGGCGGGTCTTCTTCTGGGAGGGGAACCTGATAGCCGTCACGGGGATAACTCTGGGCGTGCTGCTCGGCGTGGGGGTTTCCGTTTTTATCGCGGTATATCCGGTGGTGGAACTGCCGGCCGATATTTATTATGTGACGAAGGTTCCGGTCGAGCTTAAGCTTGTGAACATCCTGGCAACGGCCGTCGTGAGCTATATACTGTGCATGCTGAGCGCGGTATATCCGGCGCTGCGGGCCTCGAAAGTGAGCCCGGTGGACGCTATTCGTTACGGATAGGGGTTCGGGGTAGTCATGGGATTACCCTTCCGCCCCCGGGAAGAGGAAACCCTTGCGTCGGTTTCCCCCCGCCAGGGGAAATTCTGGCGGGGCCCCCTTTCCGCAAGGGGGCGTAAGGGCAACCCCATGCCTGCCCCTCCATGGGAATAAAAAAGGGAAATGCTGTGCGGATTTTTTATGGAAAAAATTGTTGAAATTACCGGGTTGAGCAAGGCTTATACTCAGGGGCACGAGCAGATGATCGTGCTCGAGGAGCTTGATTTTTCCATTTCCAGAGGCGAGTTCGTTTCTATCGTCGGGCCGTCGGGCTCGGGGAAGTCGACCTTCCTCAATATCATCGGCCTGCTGGACGATATCTACAGCGGGGAAATAAAGCTTTTCGGGCGCCGGCTCGAAGACCTGGATGAGTCGGAGAAAGCTGCGCTGCGGCTGAAGAACATCGGCTTCGTTTTTCAGTTCGATTCCCTGCTGCCGGAATTTACCGTGCTCGAGAATATCGAGATGCCCGCCCGCCTGCTCGGAGGGGCGGTTCCGGGCAGCGGCCTGGAGCTGCTGAAGCGCTTTGGGCTTGAGCTCATCGCCAATAAGTTCCCTATGGATATCTCCGGGGGGGAGAAGCAGCGCGCGGCCATGCTGAGGGCCCTGCGCAACGGCCCGGCCCTGCTTATCGCGGACGAGCCGACGGGAAATCTGGACCGGCATAATTCAGGGGTTATACTGGACGACCTGAGACGGGCCGCCGGCCTGGGGACGGCGGTGCTGATGGTTACGCATAACGAGGAGGCCGCCCGCCGCGCCGACAGGGTCCTGCGCATGGCAGGGGGCAAACTTTCAGGGGGAGCGATAAATGCTGTGTGAAGAATGCCGCGAGAAGAACGCCGTGGTTTTTCTTAAGCTGGCCGTGAACAACAAAGTTAAGGAGCTGCACCTGTGTCCGGCCTGCGCCGCGAAGAAGGGAATGGGCTTCGGCCTTGAGACCGGGGCTTTCAATATTTCGGACATTGTCGGGAATATGAGCGGCTATTTCAAGGATTTCCTGCCGCCGGAGAAGAAGACCCTGCGTTGCGGGGCCTGCGGCCTTAAATACTCCGAGTTCAAGGAAAGCGGCCGCCTGGGCTGTCCCAAATGTTACGCGGGCTTCGAGCCGCAGCTTACCGAACTGATGTCCCGGATACACGGCGCTTCGCAGCACGCGGGTCGCGTCTACCGCGGCGGTCCGGCGCTTAAACTTTCAAAGGCCGAAACCGCACTGCGTCTTGAGGAGCTGAGAGCCTCCCTGAAGGCCGCCGTCGGCAAAGAGGATTTTGAAGCAGCCGCCCGGCTGCGCGACGCCATGAAGCGGCTGGAAGGGCGCCATGGCTGATACGATCAAAAGTTTCCGCCCCTATGTGACCTGGGCCAATGCGCGCGGCGCCTGGCCCGACATGATCTTTTCCACGCGGGTGCGCTTTGCCCGCAACCTGGAGGGCTTTCCTTTCCCGAACCGCGCCGAGCCGCGCCAATTAGGTGAAATACGCCGGCTGGCGCTGGCCGCCGCAAAGGCATCTGTTCTTTTTTCAAGAGGCCACTTCCTGAAGCTCGAGGAGCTTGCGCAACTCGAGAAGCGTTTCCTTGTAGAGCGGCACCATATCTCTCAATCTCTGGCCGCGGCCGTGCTGCCGGCGGGGGCCGCCGTGGCCAATGACGAAGATCTCTCGGTGATGATAAACGAGGAGGACCATCTGCGCCTGCAGTGCCTCAACGCCGGCTTCGCCATAGAGGAGGCGTTTAGATCCGTCCTTAAGCTGGACGAGGCTCTGGGGCGGGAGCTGCCTTTCGCCTGCGACGCCAGGTTCGGATTCCTGACCGCCTGCCCCACTAACACCGGCACCGGCATGAGGGTTTCCTGCCTTGCCCACCTGCCCGCGCTTTCCCGGCTGGGGCAGATGCCGCAGGTGCTTGAAAGTCTCTCCCACCTGGGCGTCACGGCGCGCGGGATCTACGGCGAGGGCACTTATGTGCTGGGGGATTTTTACCAGATCTCGAACGCCACCTGCCTCGGCCGCTGCGAAGAGGAGTTCTGCCAGAACATAGACCGCGTGATACGCAACCTGATCCGCCAGGAAATAGCCGCGCGGGAAACGCTGCTGAAAGGCCGCTTCAGGCTTAAAACTGAGGATGCGGTTTTCAGGGCGCTGGGCCTGCTGAAGCACGCCCGCACGCTCTCCTACGAGGAATTCATGCAGAATATCTCACTGGCGCGCATGGGCGCCGCCATGGGCTGGAACATAGGCGTGGATTTCAGCACCTTCAATCAGGTGACGCTGCTTATGCAGCCGGCGCATATACAGGCCGCCGCCGGCAAAGAGCTCAATCCCGCGGAGCGCGACGCCTTCCGCGCGGAGTATCTCAGGAAGAAACTCGGGTAGGGCGGCGGGTACCCTTGGACCCTTGACATTGTTTTAAAATCTGCTAAAAATTAGATAAGCCGATGAATAAAAGTTTATTCGCCGTATTTTTGGTTTTAACGGGCCTGCCGTCGTGGCAGGGCTCTTCCGTTTACGCGTCGCAGAGCGCGGATTCCACGGTAATGATCCAGGGCTTCCATTGGACTTCCTGGAAGACGGCGCCCTGGTGGGGGGAAGTGGGAAAACGGGCGGGCGAGCTCTCGAGGGCCGGCATCGATCTTATCTGGCTGCCGCCCTCCTCCGATTCTCTTTCTCCGGAAGGGTACATGCCGCGCCGGCTCGAGCTGCTGGAGTCCGGCTACGGCACGGCCGCGCAACTGAACGCCGCCGTTAAGGCGCTGCACGCCGCCGGCATAAGGGTTATCGCCGATATCGTAGTGAATCACCGCGTGGGGGTGAACGGCTGGGCTGATTTCTCCGCCCCGGTCTGGGGCGCCGACTCGGTCTGTTCCGACGACGAGTGGGGCAAGGGGACGGGCGCGCCCGACACGGGCAAAGGCTTTAACGCCGCCCGGGACATAGACCACACGAAGCCCTACGTGCAGGATTTTGTCAAGAGCTGGCTCAACGGCCTGCGGGGCAATGTCGGCTACGACGGCTGGCGCTACGATTATGCCCGCGGCTTTTCCTCCGCCTATCTGCTGGCTTATAACAGGGCCAGCGCGCCCTCCTTCGCCGTGGCCGAGATCTGGGACGACTTCAGTCTGGATAATACAGACGCGCACCGTCAGGCTTCCGTAGACTGGCTGGATTCCGTGAACGGGGAGATCAAGGTCTTTGATTTCACTACCAAGGGAATACTGCAGCAGGCCGTCAGGGCAGGGGAATACTGGCGCCTTGCCGACGCTAACGGGCGGCCCTCCGGGCTTATGGGCTGGTGGCCGGCCAACGCCGTGACTTTTATCGATAACCACGACACCGGGCCGAGCAGCGGGAGGGGGCTCAAAGAGAGCGGCCGGGCGCTTTCCCCTGAGAAGCTCATCGAGGGCTATGCCAGCGGGCCGAGCCACGGCGGGAAACTTAAAGAGAACGCCTGGTCGTTTCCCTCGGGCCAGGTCATAGCGGGCTACGCCTATATCCTTACGCACCCGGGCATTCCCTGCGTTTACTGGCCTCATTTTTTTGACTGGGGTCTTAAGGAGCCCATTTCGGCCCTGATAAAAATACGCCGCGAAGCCGGGATAACCGCTTCGAGCCCCGTCACTATCGTCAGGGCGGAACAGGGTCTTTACGCCGCCTTTATCGGAGGCAAAGCGGCGATGAAGCTCGGCGATAAGGTCTGGACTCCCGGGCCGGGTTGGAAGCCCGCGGCCGAAGGTCCGGGCTACGCCGTGTGGACGAAGTAAGCGCAGGTCTGCGGAACGCGGCAGAAGGCAACTGAAAGTTCCGGTTGCCTTTTTTCTTTGCTTTCCTTCACCGGCCATAATTAAATATCATTACTTGTATTCAGGATAGCGGCGGCGCCGCTGCGGCCGGGCCGCTGGATCATCGGGGAAAAGGATAATAAAAATGAAAGATTCTATTATTAAGAAATTTTATATCGGCGGGCTGGACGCCGAATTGTTCACGCCCTTCACGATCTCGAGCGGCAGCCACCGGAGCCTTGAAAACGTTATTTTTACGCTTGAAAGCGCCGGCGGAATAAAGGGCTTCGGCGAGGCCGCCATCGCTACGCATATAACCGGCGAAACGCGCGCCGGAACCGTTAAAAGCCTGCGCCGGGCGGGCGGGCTGCTGGCGGGGCGCGACGCCGCGAATTATCTCGGAGCCATGTGCCTGCTGGAAGAGGCGCTCGAGGGGAACAGGGCGGCGCTGGCCGGCGCGCAGATGGCGCTGCTCGACCTGATCTGCCGCATACAGGGCGTCTCTTTGTGGAGATTTTTCGGCGCCCGCGTTCCGAAGCTTAAGACCGATGTCACGGTGGTGATAGGCGACGCGGCCGCGGCTTATGACTTCACTGTAAAAATGCGCGGCCGGGGCTTCCGGATCTTTAAGGTGAAGACCGGCTCCGATATGGACGAGGATTTCAGGCGCCTGGAAGCGGTTAAAAAAGCCGCGCCGGGAGCGGCCATCTACCTCGACGCCAACTGCGCCTACAGCGCCGCCGGGGCCGGGAAATTCATCAAAGAGCTGGCGCGCCGGGGAATACGCCCGGAAGTGCTGGAGCAGCCGGTGCCGAAGGACGACATCGACGGCCTGGCCTGGCTGTCGCGCCGGCTTCCCATGCCCGTCTGCGCCGACGAATCCGCCTACTCCCTGGACGATGTTTTCAACCTGATAAAGAAAAAAGCCGTGACGGCTATCAATATAAAGCTGACCAAGCTCGGCTTCCTCCGGGCCCGCGAGGTCTGGGCGCTGGCCAGGGCCAAAGGCCTCAAGCTCATGATGGGCGAGATGGTGGAGAGCGAGCTCGCCTCCGCCGCGGCCGCCCAGTTCGCCGGCGGGCTCGGCGGCTTTGATTTCATCGACTTGGATATTCCGTTCTTCATAAGGAACAGCGGTATGACCGGCGCGTCCTTTCTCTCAAGGGACGGCGTCTATTCGCTTGACCGCGTAAAAGCCGGGATAGGGATCGCGCCGGGGGCGAAGAAATGAAGCTGCTTGTCTCGCTGCTGCTGGCCTGCTGCTCGCTGCCGGCAGGGGCGCAGGACTTGCCCGATCTGGGAGACCTGCCCGAGCCCACGCGCTATCTGGCCGGCTATGTTTCGGGAGGGCTCGGTCTTTCGCTGCCTTTCGGCGGGCACTGGGGGGACGGAAGCGCCGGCTTCAAGCCTTCTCCCGCGTTCAGCTTCGCCGCTTCAAAAAGAGTCGATGAGCTGCTGAGCTGCGGAGTGGAGTCCTTTTACGGCTGGAGCCACAAACACCGCGATCTGCGCGGTCTGGAGCTGAAGCTTTTTTCATTCACTCCTTTCATTAAAGCCTCTTTTCCCGAGGGCGAAAAACTTTATTACGGCATACTTGGCGCCGGTATTTACCAGTGGAGGCAGCCGGCTTATACTTCGGGCGGGCTCCGGTTCGGTTCTGATTCAGGCTCAAGCGGCGGCATTAACCTGGGGGGGGGAGTTTCTTACCCTTTCTGGTGGGAGAGCAGG
>CAIQNV010000074.1 GCA_903873295.1 uncultured Elusimicrobia bacterium | reverse complement strand
GGGTTTTTTTAAAATTTCAGAAACCCGCGCCGGATTTTTGTATTATAGCGGGAAGGGAAGATTTCCGCGATTTTTTTTTAGCGTGAAAAGATTGAGATCAGGTAAGAACTGCGATAACTGGTCTCATGTTTCCTACAAATCTGGGCGAAGGTCTTATCGCCACGGGCATCGTCACCGAGCTGATGAAGAACATCTCCGGCCGCGAAACCCCGGAGCGCGCCTCCGGCAAAGGCGGCGTGTGGCGGATGTTCCCGGGCCTCGGCAACTATATAAAGCGCCGGCCCACCTACGACGCTTTCCCGTCCGGCCACCTGGCCACCAGCGCAATGGCGCTTGCCGTGCTGACCGAGAATTACCCGGACAACGCCTATATAAAACCTGTCGGCTATACCCTGCTGGCCGGGCTCTGCTTCCAGATGATCAATAACGGCGTGCACTGGGCGGGCGACTACCCGCTTGGCTTCGCCGTGGGCTACGGCCTGGGCAAGGCCATAGCCGGGCACGGCCGCGCCTCCGCTGCCCATACCGGCCCGGCCAAACCGCCCTCGCTGAGCCTGGCCCCGTACCTCACCCCGGACGGCGCCTCCGGCGCCAGGCTGGCGTACAGATTTTAACCTTGAAGTGATTGAATTATACCACTAAAATATCCGCTAAATTAGTATGACTGCTGCTAAAATAGCAGCTATAATAGACTTATATGTTTGCAAAAACCGGTGTTGCCGCGAAATAAAAGTTTTTTCCTGTTTGGCCCTCGGCAAACGGGTAAAAGCACTTTGTTGAAGAAACCTTTCTCCTGATCCCATGTCAGCCTGAAAATTGCAATTGCAATTTTCAGGCTAGTTTAGCCATAGGCTAAATGAAAGGCGTTTTCTTTTAGCCGTTCCTCCTGAGTCGAAAAACCTTGCCGTGTTGGTACTTTGGCCTCATGTAGTTCCTCCGCGAACAGGGTAAACTTGTATTAGGAAGTTTGAGGGCGGTGCGATAAGCGGCATTAAATAAGGAGACTGAATATGAAAAGAACAATATACGTTGCGGCGGTAATAGCTGGCCTGGCCGGCGGGGCATACGCGGGCACGGCGGCGGATCAGCTTGGCCTTAATAAAACTCCGGCAGGGCGGATAGCAGTTGAGGCAGTCTCCCCTGTTCCCGCGCCTGTTATGGTGAAAACCTCCCTGGCGCCTCAGAACCACCTGACCGTCCCCCTGGTCCAGGCGGAGATCACCAGCCTGGCGGGGATCTTTAACAGGGTAGGCGTTGTGGCCACGGTGGAAAACGCGGATTGCACCTCCGTGCGAGCCGTTATCGATACCCGCCACAGAGGCTTTAACCCGAACAAGTGGTCAATAGCGTACGGCAATACCCGCGCCGCCCTGACCAGCGAGGAAATACCTGCGCAGGTTTCCCTGTTCGACCGCCTGAACGTAGCTCCCGTAGCGAACGGCATAGAGACGGTCTACCAGGTGACGGTAAAAGAACGCGTCTGTAACAATCGCCCGGCCGTCTGGACCGCAACTTACGATGTGAAGTCTATAGCTCAAAAACTTGCCGGGTCCTGGGTTTTCAGCCAGACCGACGGTTCGTCCAAAGGTTGTGAGCTGAAGCTGGTGACGGACGCCAGCGGCAACCGGGTTGAGCTTGGAAGCTGCCAGGAGCAGTTTGAGTTTCTCGGCAAGGTTACCGGCTGGAAAGCGGTTGGGACCAGCCAGCTACAGTTCCTGGGCGCTAAAAATAGCGCACAGATGACGTTTAAGCTGGATGCCGCCAAAGATGTGTGGAACGATTCCACAGGCGGGTATTATATAGAACGGCAGGGGGAGTGAACTAGCAACCCGGTCGTACTGACTTCAGCGGCACGCACAAGGCCGGACCTCGAGAAGAGGTCCGGCCTTGCGTTTGGGGTGCCCTGCATGAAACCCGGGAACTGCGCGCCCCCGCGCGGTCAGTCTTTAGGCAGTATTTTATAGATGGCCGTGTCTACAAGGTAGATGGCCGAATCCTGCCTGTTCTCCTTGGAATTACTGTAGGCGGAGGCCAGGTTCACGGCTTTCGCCAGATGCTCGCGGTAGCTGTCCAGGTTCGCCTTCGTCATGCGGACGGTCAGCCTTTTCGTCTCTACGCGGGTGGCGTCCTTTATCCACGTATTCATGTGCTCGCGCACCGCCGTCTTCACCGGCGCCGTTTCCGGCGTCAGGGGGAGCGCCTTTACCATTTCTTCCTCGAACAGGCTGCGGGCCTTGTCGCCGGCAAGTTCCACCAGTTTTGCGGCCGCCAGCGGCTTAAGCGCCTTCTTAACCGCTTCCGGTGTGAATTTGGTGGCTTCGCACAGCTCGCGCACGGTGACCCAGCCCGCGGTGTTGTCCAGGAAATAATCGCACACGAACGTCACCAGATCCTTGGCGCAGGCCTGCCACTGCTCTATGGTCTGGTTGACGTTGTGCATGGACATTATCTTCTGAACGGCCGCCTCCGTAGGCAGCATGGCGGGAGCGCTCCCGCCTGCCGGGGCCTGCTCCGCCAGCACGTGGAGCAGTTCATCCGAGCCTGAAAGCGCCTTGAAGTAGGCCCGAACCAAATCTTTAGCTTTGGGGGAATTCTGATCCACACCCAAGGCGGCCATGATCGCCTTCAGACGCCAGCTCTTGGGCAGTTTCTTGCCGCGCTCCATGTCCCAGTAGCTGACAAAAGCGAACCCCAGGCTTTTGCTTCCGCCTACGGCCTTGAAGAATTTATACGCGCTGGGGAAACCCTGTTCCTTCCTGATCTTGGATAATGCTGTGCCGAATGCTTTTGCGTTATTAGCCATGCCGCCATTGTACAAAATCTTTTTAACTATAAGCTAAGATAAAATAACTTTCGTTTAACTGTTCCTCCTGGACCAAAAGCCGCGCCGCTCTGGTCCTTCGGCCTCAGGCGGGACGGTTAAAATATCTGTATACCTAACCCACCTGGGCCAGCCGGCGGAATTCCCGAAATTTAAGCCGGTCCCTCAATCGTCATTATATGAACACGCCTGCGGCCCGCCGGACGAAGACTGCCAGCTGGACCCGCAGGTTGATTACGAAGCTATAGACCCTGC
>CAIQNV010000073.1 GCA_903873295.1 uncultured Elusimicrobia bacterium | reverse complement strand
TTGCGCGGTTCCCCCCGAAGCGGGGCCCCCCGCCCCAAAGCGGCTCCAGAGCAACCCCATGCCCGGCCCTCGGCTGTTTAACATCCGGCAAGCGCAGTCTTCTGTTGAATTAGCAGACAGTTAGTCACGAGAAACCCGGAGCCTCTAAATTTTAGTGTTGACGCGCGACGGAAGGTTTGGTAGAATTAATATGAACGAACGCTCGTTCATATATGATAAAAACACTTAAGACAAAAAAGGCGGCTCCGGCGGCCAACCTGGACAGGATACTGGCCGCGGCTTCGGACCTGTTCATCCGCAAGGGGTTCCACGGCACCTCCACCCGGGACATCGCGGCGCAGGCCGGCGTGTCGCTGGGCAATATCTATAATTATTTCGGCACCAAGGAAGAGGTCTTCGTCTCGCTGCTCGCGAAGTACGAGAAAGAGTACTTCAGTCCGGGCCAGCCGCTCATAAAGGCCCTGTCCACAACGGCCTTCCCCGACAATATCGAGGAACTGGGCTTCGCCTCCAGGGAAATGGTGGAGAAATTCTCGGCCTATATACTCCTTATATATGTCGACGTGGTGGAGTTCGAGGCGAAGCACGTGAATAAGATGTTCGCGCGCATGCGGCAGGGCTATGCCGCCGCGCTTAAGGCGGGCGGCGGGCGGGCGCTGGGCCGGATCGCGCCCGACATCGACCCCGTGGCCGCCCTGATGATGGTGACCTGGAACTATTTCAACTATTTTATAATGGAAAAGCTTTTCAAGGTCAAGGGGCATTACGGCCTGGCCGACGCCGAGGCGGTAAAGCTCTTCGCGCGCGTGTTTAAAAGAGGCATTCTGGCGGGGGGGAAATAATGATAACAGCTGAAAGGGCGGGGATAACCCGCAAAAGCGCTTATTCTGATAAATTGATCACCGCGGACGAAGCCGCGGCGAAGATAAAGAGCGGCGACGACGTGATAGTGGCGCAGTGCGCCTCGGAGCCGCAGGGCTGCATGAGCCGCTTCCATACGGCGGCGCCCCGCGTGAAAGACGCCCGGGTGTTCTCGGTGCTTACACTTAAGCCCTATGACTTTTATATGAAGCCGGAGATGAAGGGCCATTTCGAGCTGGCCAGCTGGTTTCACGCGCCGGGCTCGAGGCAGGCGCTGACCGCCGGCGCGGGAACCGTCACTTATGTGCCCAATATGCTGCACCGCGCCGCGCTGGACCGCCTGCAGGTCCGCCGGCCCGACATCTTCTTCGGAACCTGCACGCCGCCCGACGCGAGAGGTTTTGTATCGCTCTCGCTGGGCATAACCTATGAAAAGGACATTCTTGAAGCCGCCGGCACGGTGATACTGGAAGTTAACAGGAATCTGCCGCGGACCCTGGGCGACACCCACCTGCACGTGAGCGACGTGGACTGGTTCGTGGAGAACGACCAGGAAGTGCCCGCGCTGCCTTCGCCCGACCCGGACGAGACCGAGAAGACCATAGGCAACTACATAGCCGAATTAGTGGACGACGGCGCCACTATACAGCTGGGCATCGGCGGCATTCCTAACGCCGCGGCCCTGGCGCTTAAAGGCAAGAAAGATCTGGGCGTCCACACCGAGATGATGGTGGATTCCATGATGGAGCTTTACGAAGCCGGCGTCATCACCAATAAGCGGAAGACTTTAGTGAAAGACAAACTCGTCTGCACCTTCGCCATGGGCTCGCGCAGGCTTTACGACTGGCTGGACGACAATCCGGCCGTGGAATTCCGCCGCGGCGCCTGGGTGAACGATCCCGCTGTGATACGGCAGAATTCCCGCATGGTCTCTATCAACACCTGTCTTACCGTAGACCTGACCGGCCAGGTGGCCAGCGAATCTATAGGCCCCTCGCAGTATTCCGGCACCGGCGGCCAGACCGATACCGCTGTCGGCGCCAAAGAGGCCTATGACGGGCTGGGCAAATCCATAATAGCCTGCCGCTCCACGGCCAAAAAAGGGACGGTCTCGGCTATAGTGCCGACGCTGGCCGAAGGCACCGCGGTTACTCTGCACCGGGCAAACACGGACCTCATCGTGACCGAGTTCGGCATAGCCCGCCTGCGCGGCCGCACCGTGCGCGAGAGGGCCGGAGCGCTGATTGCTGTGGCGCATCCTGATTTCCGGGCGCGGCTGACGGAACAGGCCGCGAAACTCGGTTATTTGTGATTTAGTTTTTATAATTAACTTAACGGAGGAGAATAAAATGAAAGAAGTGTTCATAGTTGAAGGTGTTAGGACGGCGATAGGCAGCTTCGGGGGAAGCCTGGCTGATTTCAGCTCTGTGGAACTCGGGAAGGTGGTAGTGAAAGCGGTGATGGAGCGGGCCAAGGTGAACCCCGCCGACATCGACGAGGTGCTGATGGGCAGCATCTACCAGGCCGGCGTGGGCCAGGGCGCGGCCAGGCAGATGGCCGTGGGCGCCGGCATCCCGGTGGAGAAGACCGCCGTGACGCTGAACATGCTTTGCGGCTCCGGCATGCGCACAGTGGCGATGGCGGCCCAGCAGATCATGTGCGGCGACGCCGAGATGGTGATAGCCGGCGGTTCGGAGAGCATGACCAATGCCCCGTATTTGCTGAAAAAAGCGCGCGGCGGCTACAAGATGGGCAACGGCGAACTGGTCGATTCCCTGCTTCACGACGGCCTGACGGATGTCTTCAATAATTACCACATGGGCGTTACCGCCGAGAACCTGGCGACAAAGTACGGCCTGACCCGCGAAGAGCAGGATAAATTCGCGGCCGAGTCCCAGAATAAAGCCGAGAAGTCCCTGAAAGAGAACCGCTTCGCCGACGAGATAGCTCCGGTGGCCATACCGCAGCGCAAGGGCGACCCGGTGATGTTCGCGAAGGACGAATACCCCAAGGCCGGCGTGACCGCCGAGGGCCTGGCGAAGCTTCGTCCCGCGTTCAAGAAAGACGGCACGGTTACGGCCGCCAATGCCTCCGGCATCAACGACGGCGCCGCCTGCGTGCTTGTGGCTTCCGCCGACGCGGTGAAGAAGCACAACCTGAAACCCATGGCAAAGATCGTCTCCTACGCCTGGGCCGGCGTGGACCCCTCCATCATGGGCATAGGCCCGGCCGAAGCCGTGCGTAAGGCCCTGAAGAAGGCCAATTGGGAGCTGAAGGACGTTGAGCTGATAGAGGCCAACGAAGCCTTTGCGGCCCAGAGCCTCTCGGTAGCCAAGGAGCTCGGCTTCAACAAGGACATCGTCAATGTGAACGGCGGCGCGATAGCGCTGGGCCACCCCGTGGGCGCCTCGGGCGCGCGCATCCTGGTGACGCTGCTGCACGAGATGAAGAAACGCAACGTGAAGAAAGGCCTGGCCACCCTCTGCATAGGCGGCGGCATGGGCATAGCCATCTGCGTAGAGCGGTAAACGTTAAGCTGGCACAAGACAAAAAAGAGCCCCGGCAGCCCGGGGCTCTTTTGCCGTTCACTGCCGACGGCTTACTGGCCGGCGAGCTGGCCGCAGGCGCCGGCGATGTCTTCGCCCATGCTCTTGCGTATGGTCACTTCGATGCCGGTGGCCTCCAGCAGCTCCGAGAAGAGCTTGACGCGCTCGCGCGTCGGTGCTTTGTAGGGGCCGCCGGTGCGGTTGTAGGGGATGATGTTCACGACGAAATATTTGGGCGCCGCCACCGTGCGCAGCCAGGCGTTGAGCCGCGCGACCTGGGTGCGGCTGTTGTTGACGCCCTCCATCAGCACGTATTCCACGAAGACGCGCCTCTTGGTGGAGAAAATATAGTCCTTGAGCGCTTTGGCCAGCTGGCCGAGCGGGTAGGTGCGGTTGAGCGGCACCAGGTCCGTCCTCAGCGCGTCCTCGGCGGCGTGCAGCGAGATAGCCAGGTTGCACTGCGGGAACTCCTTGGCGAAGCGGCGTATGCCGGGCACATGGCCCGCGGTCGAGATGGAGATGTGCCGCTGGCCCAGGCCGATGAGCTCCGGATCGGCCATGGTATGAATGGCTTCGGCCACCGAATCGTAATTAAGAAAGGGCTCGCCCATCCCCATGAAAATGACGCTGCCTATCTTATGCGAGCCCCTGGTCTTGAGATAATGCGCGGCGGCCAGGAACTGGTCCGAGATCTCGTCCGGCGACAGGTTGCGCTTCAGGCCTTTCTTGCCGGTGGCGCAGAAAGGGCAGCGCACGGGACAGCCGACCTGCGTGGAGACGCAGAGGCTCCATTTATCCGCCAGGAGCTTCAGCAGCACGGCTTCGATCTTCAGGCCGTCCTTCAGCGCGAAGCAGAACTTTATCGCGTCGCCTTTCTTGGCGGTCTGCGCTTCCAGGATCTCCACGGAGTGAATGTGGATGCCGTGCCTGAGGCGGTCGCGCAGGGCGGCCGGAAGCACAGGGATCTCGTCCCAGGTGGCGGCGAAATTCTTATAGACGGCGTCGCGCACCTGGTTAAGGCGGAAGGCGGGGACGCCGTTCTCTTTAAGGAAAATTGAAAGTTTTTTCAGGTCCATAAGATACATTATCCCATATCTGGGGGGGCTAGAAGCCATCCGAAAACCTTTCTGCGCCTGCAAACGCGGCTTTTGGCCGTCTGTTTCGTTGCTCCTCAATCGCATACGACCGGTATGCTCATTCGTCGCGCCTCGCATCCGGTTCAAAATCCGCGTTTTCGCGTATCAAAAGGGTTTTCGGATGGCTTCTAAATAAAAAGCCCGCTGTGAAGCGGGCCTTTTTGCTCCGTTAGGGGCTTTTTCAGGGCTTGCACATCGGCACGGGCGTTTTTGCGCAGTCCATTACCTGTGGCGCGAGTATGGGCCTGAAGATAGGGATGAAGATCTCCTTATGTATGGAGAGCAGGCTGGCCTTGAAGTCGTAGAAGTAAGAGGCGTGCCAGGCTTTGATGTCGCGGATCTTGAACAGGTCGTGGCGGGCCTCCTTCTTGAGCAGCTTGTTGTGCAAAATAAGGTCGATCAGCGTCGGCTCAACGTTCTCTACGGCGGCGTCCGTCTGATAGTTGGTGTCGGCCGCGGGGATGGCGTTGGAATAGGCGTCGCGTTTGGCCCAGATATTGTGCCAGTCCTTCACGCTGGCCGGTTTGGTCACGGCTTTCAGCAGGTGCTCTTTGTCCGTTTCTACCTTCAGAAAAATTTTTACCACGAAGTTGGCCGGCACCAGGGGCGAGCCTGCGGTAATGAGTTTATCTATCTTGATGTCCGGGCGGGAGGTTTCAAGGCGGTGAAGGGCTTCGTGCGTCAATATCGAGCCCCAGCTGTGCGCCAGTATGTAAAGGGGGCGCCCGGTGTTCTTATAGGCGTCATAAGTGGCAGCTATCGTCTTGGCCAGCTCCGGAACGGCCTGCTCGGTCTCGCCCGGGTCGCGGGACCAGGTAAACGGGGCTATTTTAATATCGTGATTCTCGTAGCCGGGTATTTCCTTGAGTTTAAGCTCCAGATAATTATCAGGCATGGCGCGCTGCGGAGTCTGCGCGGCCAGGTCCGCAACGGTCTCTTCGTCGTCCGTGAAAAAGTAAGATTTGTCGAAAGCCACGAAGCCGTTGACTATATCCGCCTCGTCCAGATCATTGTCGGGGAAAAGCTTGCGGAATATTCTGATGAAATTCTTGAGTTCGAACGGTCCCCAGCCGATCTCGCCGAATTTGAGGCCCGGGACGGTTATTACGACAGGGTCCAGCCCATCCTTGGGGAGCAAAGCTTCCGAAACGGCCAGTTCGGGGGCCGGCAGCTGGAGGTCGGCGGTCAGCTGCTGGACATCTTTCTTCTTGACGGTATTAAGTTCGACCGCATTGGTGGCGGCGGTAAGTGCGAAAACTACAAAAACGGCGGTAAAGGCGGTTTTTATCATTTTCAAGACCTGCGTCAGCATCGTATCAGGCAACTATAAATAGTAGAATACCTAAATAAATCTAGCACTTGCGTTTGACACTTGTCAACGACTATTATCAAGACCATGATTTTTAGAAAAATAAATTTTAAACAGCTGGCGGTTTTCCTGGGCCTGAATTTCTGCCTTTCGCTGGCGATCTGCGCTTTCTTCCTTTTTTTTACCGGCGGACACCCGCTGGAGCTGGCCTACGCGGCCGCCGCGCTGGTTTCGAATACCGTAATGCTTTACGCCGCCCTGGCGCTACTGGCGGCGCCGCTTTTCCTTTTTGCTCCCGGGCGGGCGGTACTGGCGGCGCTGACCGCCTGTTTCCAGCTGGCGCTGGTTACGGACGCGGCTGTCTATAAAATTTTCAAGTTCCACCTTAACTCCATGGTGCTGAATCTGGTGCTCACCCCGGGAGGCCTTGAGTCGCTGGACCAGGGCTGGGGGACCAAGGCGCTTTTCGTCCTTATCGCCGCGGCGCTGGGCGCGGCGCAGTGGTATTTCTGGCGGCTGTCGGAGCGCCTGGCCCGCCGGCCCCTGCTGCGCGGGCGGCGCGCTCTGGCGCTGGCCTGCGGGCTTATGCTGTTCGTGCTGGCCGACAAGGGGCTTTTTGCCTGGGGCACTCTTTACGACTCTGTCTATATCACCCGCAACGCGCAGCTGTTCCCGCTTTACCAGCCGCTCAGGATACGCAGCTTCGCCGTAAAATATCTGGGCGTCAAGCTGGACAGCGAGGTCAAAGGCGGCATCGAGCTGAGATATTCCGGGCTGGATTATCCTAAGCGGCCCCTGGAGATAAAACCTCCTGCCAGGCCCCTGAATTTCCTTATTATAGTAGTGGACTCGCTGCGGTCGGACATGCTGACCCCCGAGATCATGCCTGAGACCTGGGCGCTGGGGGAAAGAGCCGCGGTTTTTGAAAACCATTACAGCGGCGGCAACTGCACGCGCTTCGGGATCTTCTCCATACTTTACGGGCTCTACGGCAACTACTGGTTCCCCATGCTGGGAGAGCGGCGGGGGCCGGTGCTTATAGACGTTTTAAAACGGCAGGGCTACGACCTGCGGCTGTTCGCCAGCGCCAAGCTGAGTTTTCCGGAATTCAACAAGACCTGTTTCGTAGATGTGCCGCGCGAAAACATCTATGACGAGCCGCAGGGGGCGGACGGGGCCGAAAAAGACAGGGATATTTCCGGCAGGTTCACGGACTACCTGAAAAAGCGGGACGCAAAAAAGCCTTATTTCGCCTTTCTCTTCTATGACGCCTCGCACGGGAATTATGATTCCCTTCCGGGCTTTGAAAAATTCAGGCCTGCGGCGGGCGTCAGCCAGCTGGCGCTGAACCGCGGCAATGTGGGCGGGCTGTTCAATAAATATAAAAATTCCATCTATTCCGACGACCACCTGGTGGGCGGGATTTTGAAGGCGCTGCGCGAGACCGGCGGCCTTAAAGATACCGCGGTGCTGGTGCTGGGCGACCACGGAGAGGCATTTCTGGAGCGCGGCCGCTACGGCCATAACCAGGGCTACAGCCCCGAAGAGGTGCGGGTGCCCCTTGTCTTTTACGCTCCGGGCCGACGGCCGGAAAGGATAAAGACCGTCACCAGCCACCTGGACATAGTTCCGACCCTCCTGGCTCTGGCGGGGGTGAAAAATCCGGCCGGGGATTATTCCGGCGGCCGCAGCCTCTTCGACGCGGCCCCGCGGCCCTTTGTGGTTTCGGCCTCCTGGGACAGCGCCGGGCTGATCAAGGAAGGCAGGATACTTGAGATGCCTCTTGAGGCTTACAAGGGCGGGCTTAAAGTTTATGACGGCGAATACCGCCCGGTGCCCGGAAAACAAGCCGCCGCGGAATTCTCGCCGCTTATCCTGCAGTTCCAGAAAGAGGCGAGAAGATTCAGTAAATAATATGTTTAAATGTTCCTGAACCCCTGGCCCGCGGCTGCCGGGTTTAGGGCCGGACAAAGGGGAAGGGCCGAAACGACATGCAGACAGGAAACTACACGATCAGAACTATGACCCGGAGGGAAGCGGGGCTCGCCATCGACTGGGCCGCGGCGGAAGGCTGGAACCCGGGCTTGTATGACGCGGAGTGTTTCTACGCCGCCGACCCGGACGGATTCCTTGTCGGATCCCTCGGGGACGAGCCTATCGCTACTATTTCAGTGGTTAAATACGGCGCCTCCTTCGCCTTTCTGGGGCTTTACATCGTTAAGCCGGGGCATCGCGGCAAGGGCTACGGCCTCCGGATCTGGAAGGCGGGACTTGCGAGCCTCAGCGGCCGCGTTATCGGTCTCGACGGGGTAGTCTCCCAGCAGGACAACTACAAAAAGTCCGGGTTCGCCTTGGCTTACAAAAGTGTCCGGTACCAGGGAACCGGCGGCGGACAGCCTCCGGCCGACCCGGATATCGTCCGGCTCTCCGCGGTTCCTTTTGCGGAGCTGTGCGCGTACGATAAGCCGTTTTTCCCGGACGAGCGGGAGCAATTCCTGAAATGCTGGATAGCTCAGCCGCAAAGTGAGGCTTTGGGGATATTACGGGACGGCAAACTGGCGGGCTACGGCGTTCTGCGCGTCTGCCGCTCCGGCTACAAGATAGGTCCGCTGTTCGCTGACAGTCCCGGGCTCGCGGAAAAGCTGTTCCTGGCTTTGAAGGCGCGGGCTCCGGAAGGCGCCCCTGTTTTTCTGGATACTCCGGCGGTGAACCCGGAGGCGGTCGGGCTGGCGAAGCGGTGCAAGATGAGCGCCGTGTTCGAAACGGCCCGGATGTATTCGGGAACAGCCCCCGTCCTGCCCCTGAGCCGGCTGTTCGGCGTTACGACTTTCGAGCTGGGTTGATATAAAAGAGCTCCGGCTTTCATGACGGGGGCGGGAGGATCTTGCCGCTGAAGTGAAAGAGGCTTTGAAGGTAAAGGCCCCGAATATAAGATCCGCCGGGGGGGGGCAGATGCTGTGTTTTGGCTGAGGCCGACATAAACGAGCCGGGATAAAGGGGAGAGCAGATGAGCATACAATTCCACAGCACCAATTACCGCGCGCCTAAAACCGATTTCTTCACGGCCGTTCTAACCGGCCAGGCGCCCGACCGCGGCCTCTACATGCCTGAACGGATCCCCGTGATCGACAAGGCCGGTTTTAAAAAATTATCGGGCGCGCAGTATTTTGAAGTGGCCAACTACATTTTAAGATTGTTCCTCGACGACATCGCCGACGAAGACCTGCTGGCTAAATGCAGAAA
Source organism: uncultured Elusimicrobia bacterium (assembly GCA_903873295.1). Taxonomy (GTDB): domain Bacteria; phylum Elusimicrobiota; class Elusimicrobia; order Elusimicrobiales; family UBA9959; genus UBA9959. The sequence continues at coordinate 49,287 of CAIQNV010000073.1, read as the reverse complement.
GGCGTACGGCTTCATGCCCCGCCTTGAGAAGGCGCGCGGGGAAAAACACATTCTCTGGCTGGACACCGGGCCCACCGCTTCCTTCAAGGACTTTGCCGCCCAGATGATGTCCCCGCTGATGGGGCATAAACTTAAGCCGGGCGAAAAACTCTTCATTCTCACCGCGACCTCCGGAGACACGGGCTCGGCCATCGCGAACGCCTTTCACAACATCCCGAACATCGAAATTATCATACTCTTCCCGATAAACGAAGTTACTCCGAACCAGAGAAAGCAAATGACCACGCTGGGCGGGAACGTGAGGACGATAGCCGTGAACGGCAAATTTGACGACTGCCAGGCGATGGTAAAGGAAGCCTTCGCCGATGAACGTCTGAAAGAACTGAAACTGAGCTCCGCCAATTCTATCAACATCGCGCGGCTTATTCCCCAGTCAGTTTATTTTATCTGGGCCTATACGCGGCTTGTAAAAGATATGGGAGAGGAAGTTATCTTTTCGATACCTTCGGGGAATTTCGGCGACATGATGGGGGCTATACTCGCCTGGAAAATGGGGCTTCCGGTCAAAAAGCTCATTATCGCCACGAACGCCAACGACGAATTCCCCGCGTTCCTTAAAAGCGGGAAGTACGGCAAAATCGAGCCCTCCCGGATGTGCATCTCGAACGCGATGAACGTGGGGCACCCCAGCAACCTTACCCGCCTGATCGACATTTTCGGCGGGCAGATGGACGAAAAAGGCAATATTCTCAAAGTCCCCGATATGGAGAAAATGCGCGGGCTCATGCACGCTGTTTCGGTAAGCGACGAGAATACCCGCAAGTGCATCGCGGATACTTATAAGGAAGAGGCGATAGTCCTGGAGCCTCACGGGGCGGTGGCCTGGTACGCGCTCGGTGAATTCCTTAAAGAGAACAAAGAAGAGAACAAAACCCTTTGCATAAGTCTGGAGACCGCCAATCCCGCGAAGTTCCCGGAAGAGATCAACAAGATCCTGGGTATTTCTCCGGCAGTTCCCGAAAGCCTGGCCAAACTTGATAAGCTTAAAGAGAACTATATAAAGATGGAAGCGGACTATGACGGCTTTTATCAATACCTCGCAAAATTAACATGAAGCGCCTTATTATTTTATGCGACGGCATGGCCGATTACCCGGTTAAGTCCCTGGGGGGGAGAACTCCGCTGATGGCGGCCAGGACCCCGAACATGGACCGGCTCGCCAGGGAAGGCGCCTCAGGTCTTTTTAACACTATCCCCGCCGACCTCCCCGCCGGGTCGGAAGTGGCCAACCTCTCGGTCATGGGCTATGACCCGCGCGAAAATTTCTGCCAGCGCGGGGTGCTTGAGGCGGCCAGTCTGGGCGTGGAGCTGTCCGATTCGCAGCTGGCGCTGCGCTGCAACCTGATCTGGGCAAAGGATAGTAAAATAGCCAGCCATTCCGGCGGCGATCTTTCCCACGAAGCGGGCGCGGAGATAATCAGGCTTTTGAACGATAAATTAGGCGGGAACGGGATACGGTTTTATCAGGGCGTCCACTACCGTCACCTGCTGGTCATCGACGGCGGCGATTCGCATATCGAATGCCGGCCTCCGCATGACTATATCGGGAAAGAAATAGCGGCGCTGAAGGTGACCGCGCGCGGGGAACGCGGCGAGAAAACCGCGGGGATAATAAACAAGCTTATCGCGGATTCAGCCGCGGTCCTGGCCGCGCTGCCGCTGAACCGGGAGAAGGCCGCGCCGGGGGAAAAGCGCCCGACCCTTATCTGGCCGTGGGCCGCCGGCGAAAAGCCCCGGATGAAAACCATAAAAGAGCTCACCGGCCTGGACGGCGCGGTGATAACCGCCGTCGACCTGATAAAAGGGCTGGGCATCTATGCCGGCATGAAGGTCATAGAAGTCGAGGGCGCGACCGGAAATTCCCATACGAATTACGAGGGCAAGGCCGCGGCCGCTCTTGAGGCCCTTAAAAAATACGATTACGTGTATCTTCATGTGGAAGCGGCGGACGAGGCCTCTCATGACGGGGACCTGGCCTTAAAGATAAAGGTTATCGAGGATCTGGACAGCAGGCTGGTGGCGGCCATATTGAAAGGGGTAGAGGAAGCGAAAACCGATATCAGGATCGCCCTTCTCCCTGACCACCCCACCCCGGTCGAGACCAGGATACATGTTAAGGACCCGGTCCCCGTTGTTTTGTGGGGCAGCGGGGTGACTGCGGACGCGGTGCTGGAATATAACGAAGCGGAAGCCGGGAAAGGCGGCCTGGGCCTGATGGATCAAAAGGCCTTTTTTAATAACTTCTTCGGAAAAAACAGGAGCTAAAATGACAACTACTACCCTTGGAAAACTGGAAATTTCGGAAAAAAAGCTTCAGGAGATAAATAATTTCCTGACGGCCCCCTCCAACGCGCTGACCGGGAACCTGCTGAAGATTATCGCGAAATACGGGACCATCGAGGAAATTAACGCGAAGGCCGAAGCGGCGCAAAACCTCGACAACCAGCTGGCGAACCTGCGCAAGCTGAATTCGCCCTACCTCAAGGACCTGGAATGGCTGATGAAGGCGAAAGCGGAAAAAGCGTTCATCGGCATGGAAGAATACCAGAAGCGGGAGCTGGGCGCGAAATATCAGACTACGCGCTTTGACGCCGATTTTGCCGTTACGCTTGAAATAAGCGCGCTTCAGTATTTCCCCTGGCTCATTACGCAGGCGAAAAGGGCTATTGAAAAGAAAGAACTCATGCCCGGGAGATACATCCGCGTCAGGTTCATGAAAGAGCAGGAAGCCCAGAAGGACGGCGAGCTGACGGCTATAGCGGCGGGCATGAATATTATCGGGGCCACATATGTGGAAACTCTCGACACTAAGGGCACCGACGGCTCCAACGTCCACCTGGGCGGGCCCGACACGATAACCGGCTACTTCGGAGGAGTCGGCCAGCCGAACGATTATGCTTTGAAGTGGGTGGACGAGTTCCTGTATTACTACACTAATTACGGCGTCAAGCAGGTTTTGAACCTGAATCCCGGAACCATTCTTCTCAGCTATATGCTGCACAAGCTCGGCGTAAACAACGAGTTCAAGATATCCGTCTTTATGGGTAACGACAACCCGTATTCCATCCTCTGGACGCTGCTGACCGCCAGGCTGTTCTCAAGAGACGACGGCACTACGCCGCTTATAGGCTTCAACTTCTCCAATTCCGTGAACAACCAGACCATAGAGCTTTCGGCGCAGGTAAGAAGCGGGCTCAGCTTTGAGTCCTGCGTCCGCTTCGAGCACCACATCACGGAAACCTGGAAATCCATAGTACGCCAGCCGTATGACAGGACCGCGGAGCTGCTGGAAATAGGGAAGACGGTCAGGAACATAAGCGCCAAGCACGAAGGCGGCCCCGTTAAGCTGGAGGAGAAGCGGGAGCACCCGTCGAATATACTCGATTACTTTATCCCCAAAGCCGATGTCATAAGCGGCGGCCTGATGCCCGCGCTCGAGCAGAATTATCTCGACAAGCACGAGGCCGTCAACGCGACCGCGTCCGCCCTTACAAAAAGCGGCATAGCCGTGACGGCGGCTACGGCTTTACATGAGGGTACGCTAGCGAGGAAACAGTGCGAATAAAATGAAAAATATAGCCCCGGGGATGGATAGGATACGCGGCGAGGGCGCCTTTGAATACCTCGCCAAAGCGCAGGCGGTGGAGCGCGAGGGCGGGAAAGTCCTGCATTTTGAGATAGGCCAGCCCGATTTCCCTACGCCGCGGCACATAAAGGAAGCCGCGTTCAGGGCCATAGACGGGAATTACACCGGATATGTCGCGGCCGGCGGGATAGCGGACCTGAAGGATTCGATACGCGAAGAGATCAAGCGGACGAGGGGCTTCAAGCCCGGCGCGGACCAGATCCTTGTGCTTCCCGGGGCCAAGCCCGGCATCTTTTTCTCCATGCTGGCGCTGGTCGACGCGGGAGACGAGGTGCTTTATCCCGATCCCGCCTTCCCCACCTACGGCTCGCTGGTAAAATACCTGAAAGCCGCTGACGGGGCTATTCCCGTAAGAGAAGAGAACGAGTTCCGGCTGGATCCCGACGATATTAAAAAACGGATAACCGCGAAAACCAAGCTCATTATCCTGAACAGCCCGCAAAACCCCACCGGCTCGGTCATGACCAGAGAGGAGCTTACAAGAACGGCGGAGCTCGCCCAGAAACACGGGGTTTATATACTGTCCGATGAGATCTATTCAAAAATGCTGTATGACGTCTCTTTTTATTCTCCGGCGGCGCTCGACGAGGCAAGGGAAAGGGTGCTCATCCTGGACGGCTTTTCAAAATCATATTCAATGACCGGCTGGCGTCTGGGATACCTGGTCGGCCCCGCGGCCCTCATTAAAAAGATGGAGATCCTTATGATCAACGCGCTCTCCTGCACGGCCTCCTTCGTCCAGAAAGCGGGAATAGCGGCGCTGGAGGGCGGCCAGGACGACCTGCATAAAATGATGGCCGCTTTCCGGGAAAGGCGGGACGCTATCGTTAAAGGCCTGAATGAAATTCCGGGTTTTTCCTGCCTGGCACCGAAGGGAGCGTTCTACGCCTTCCCCAATATCAAAAAGACCGGAAAAACCTCGCGCGAAATGGCGGATCACCTCCTCTTCAAGGCCGGCGTCTGCTGTCTGCCGGGCTCCGCCTTCGGTCCCAGCGGCGAGGGATATCTGCGGTTTTCTTACGCCGCTTCCGTGGAAACGATCAAAGAAGCTATGGATAGGATCAGGAAAAGCCTGTCCTGAAAGCTGTTTCCGCGGCGGGTTCCTTAAAACCTTAGGGCAGAAACAAAACCGGGGAATTAAATCTGACGGAGGAAAAATGAAAAAGATAACCGGGTTTATTTCGGCGCTGCTCCTGGTCTGCTCGGCCGCGGCCGCTTCGGCGGCCGGAGGCAGAGTGCTGCTGGTGCACAGCTACAATACCGGCTACCCCTGGGTAGACAGTATTACCAAGGGGGTGAAGCAGGAGCTGGCCGGCAGCGGGATACAGCTTGAGCTCTTCTATATGGACACAAAGCGCAACCCCGGCCTGGAGTGGAAGATCAAATCGGGCGAAATGGCGCTGGAGCGGGTAAAAGCCTGGCAGCCCGACGTCGTGATAGCGGCGGACGACAACGCGCAGGAATTCTTCGCCAGGAAGCTGGCCGGGCCGGGAAACCCCCGCGTCGTTTTTCTCGGCGTCAACGCCGACCCCGCCAAATACGGCTACCCGGCGGGAAATATCACCGGGCTGCTGGAAAGGCCTTTCGTGGCCGAAACGATGCGCCTGCTTAAAGAAATAGTCCCGCAGGCAAAGACCGCCGCCCTTATTACCGATAAGAGCGAAACCTCCGACGGGGTGATAGAATACGTCAAATCCCTCAAAGACCTGCCGCTGCGGATAGTCACGATCGCGCAGCCGGAAACCTTTAAGGACTGGCAGGAAGCCGTAAATAAAGCCCAGCTTACCGCGGACGCGATCATTTTCAACACCTATCACACTGTCCGGAGGGGAGAAGAGACGCTGAGCATGGCCCCGGGGGAAGTCATTAAATGGACTTTGGCGAACAATAAAAAACCCGCGGCCGGCCTGCTCGAATTCAACGTCGAGGACGGCGTACTGTGCGGCGTAACGGAATCCGGAGAAGAATACGGCCGGGAGGCGGGCGAGATCGCGCGGCAAATGATAACCGCGGGGAAAACGGCAAAAGACTTTCCTGTCACGACACCCGTGAAAGGGATCAGGATGCTGAACACCTCGGCGGCCGTGAGCCTGGGAATAAGCCTCCCGGGCCGGATAGTGAACTCCGCCGACAGGGTCGTTTCCGACTATAAAACCGATCCGCGCACTACGCTTGCGGCCGTTATGGGCCTTGTGGACGAGCATATCGCCGGGGCGCTGAACGGGCTGCGGCTCCTGTCCGTGACCGAGCCGGTAAAGGGCGGAGATTGGGAAACAATGAAACCGCTGCTCTTGAAATTCGCGGAAAATGTTCAGGGGGTTGTCTGGTTCGTCCGCCCGGACGGAACTTACTTCACGGCGGAGAAAGGGCTGATGGAGCAGAAACTGAACGACCGCGCGTATTTTGAACCGCTTATGAGCGGCCGGGTCATCCTGGGCGAACTTGTGATAAGCCGGTCCACCGGCAAAAAATCCGCCGTTATAGCGGTGCCGGTGCAGAAGGACGGGCGGGTGACGGGCGCCGTGGGCGCGTCGCTCTCGCTGGATAAAATGTCAGCCCTGGTCAATGACACGCTGAACCTTCCGGAAAACATGGTCTTTTACGCGCTGGACGATCTTGGCCGGTCCGCCCTGCACAAGGACCCCGGCCTGTTGTTCGAACTTCCTGCCGCCCAGGGCAGCGGAACGCTGACAAAAGCGGCGGAGGAGATGCTCTCCAAGGCCGAAGGAGCCGTAGTCTATGAGCTTAAGGGAATGTCAAAAACCGTTTTCTATAAAAGATCGGCTTTGACGAACTGGCATTTCGCGCTGGGCTTTCAGGAGCCCGTTTTGAGAGCAGGGAAAAAAGACGCGGGGGATCCCGAAGCGGTGCTCGCCGGGCTGAAGGCGCGGATCGGGGCGGCGTTGAATAAAATCGATTCAGCGCTGGCGGCAGCCGCGGGGGAACTTAATAAAACCGGTTTGACAGGTCCGGACGCGGGAAAAATCCTGAGAGGCCTGTGCGCCGCTAATCCGGAAGTCATCGATTGCGCCGCCGTCGATGCGAAAGGGATAATGGTCACGGTCGAACCGGGCGAATACAAGAGCGTCGAAGGGGAGGATATCAGCTCCCAGGAGCAGGTAATAGAAATCCAGCGGACTAAACAGCCGGTCTTGAGCGAAGTGTTCCGCTCCGTGGAGGGCTTCGATGCGGCCGACATGGAATACCCGGTATTTTCGTCCGACGGACAGTTCGCCGGAGCGGTGAGCGTTCTGCTCAGGCCGGAATTCATCCTGGCCTCCGTAATAAATCCGGCCCTGGAGGATCTCGCGGTGGAGGCCTGGCTGATGCAGAAAGACGGGCGCATTCTATACGACCAGGACCACGAAGAGATCGGGAGGATGCTGTTCGAGAACCCGCTGTACAGGCCTTTCCCCAGCCTGCTGGAGATCGGCAGAAAGATCGCTTCCGATGAAGCCGGAAAAGGCAGCTACGAGTTCCTTAACAGGCGGCTGGAGAAGCAGGTGAAGAAAGAAACTTTCTGGACGAGCGTGGGCATTCACGGAACGCAGTGGCGGCTGGTGGTGACAAAACAGGCGGAATAAGATAACTCTGAAAGGCCGGGGTTATACCCCGGCGCCGCCTTTTCTGTTCACGATCTTATTTATTTCGGCGGCCAGCTTTTCAAAATCAACGGGTTTAAAGAGCACCGGTATCTCCGGGGGGATGCCGGCGTCGTCGATCTCCATTTTTGAGACGCCGGTCACCATAATGACCGGCATGCCCGCCAGGGGCGGATACAGGTCGATCATAGCTATCATGGAATTCCCCATCATCTCCGGCATGCGCATGTCGGCTATCACCAGGTCAGGGCGCGCGGCCAGAGCCAGCTTTATCAGCTCCTGTCCGTTCTCGGCCGCCGCCACCTCATGCCCCAGGTCGGAAAGAAAATCCGTCAGCAGTTCGCGCACCATGGGGTCGTCGTCGGCAAGAAGTATTTTCATATAAAAACAGCGTATATTATAGCGGTATAAGGCGCGCTCTGGCAACTTTAAGGGCGAAAAAAGCCTGCTACGGCTTCAGGCGCTTTCTGCTCCGGCTTCTCGCTTTGCGCCTGCGTATCTTTTCTATCTCTTTGAGGCGCTCCGAGGTCTCCGGGGAAATTTTCAGCTCTATTTCGTCGACCATTTCGCGCAGGGCTATAAAGCGGTTCAGCGATCGCTTGCGCTCGCGCTGGCAGCGCACTATCAGGCCCAGCGGCGGATATTTAAGCAGGACGGCGTTGGAGGTCTTGTTTATCTTCTGGCCGCCGTTGCCGGAGCCTCTGATAAATTGCTCCTCGATCAGCCGCAGGTCTATGGCCAGCCCGGTTATGCGCGCTTTAAGCGCCCCGACTTTAGCCGGGGTAATTTCGGAAAATTCGTGGAAATTCATATAAAAACAGGAATCGCGCATCAGTAAGAAGCGGAACAGGGCCGCTCCGCTATTTCTGCTCCTGAGCCCCGCCCCCGGTCTTCAGTCTTCCAATTGTCCGTGCTCGCGCAGGTATTTCCTTATGTGGCTGCGGGCGCCGGCCGTCTTTACCGAGATGAGCCAATCCTTCTTCGGCGCGGAGTTCCTGCGGGTCACTATCTCGCAGATGTCGCCGCTCTTCAGCGACTCGTCCAGGCGCACCATCCTGTTGTTGACCTTGGCGCCTATGCAGGTGTTGCCTATGTCCGTGTGGATGGCGTAAGCGAAGTCGAGGGGGGTGGCGTCCACCGGCAGCGGCTTCACGTCCCCCTTCGGCGTGAAGATGAAGATCTGGTCCAGCTCCAGGTCGGTCTTGAAACTCTCGATAAATTCGCGCGGGCTGGAGAGGTCCTGCAGCCATTCCATCCACTGCCGCAGCCAGTTCAGCTTCTCGTCCAGGTGGCGGTCGGCTCCCTTCTCGCCCATCTTGTAGCGCCAGTGCGCGGCTATGCCGTACTCCGAGGTGCGGTGCATCTCCTCGGTGCGGATCTGTATCTCTATTATTTCGCCGGAGGACGCCATCACGCTGGTATGCAGGCTCTGGTAAAGGTTCATCTTGGGCACGGCGATATAGTCGGTGAACGACCCCGCCACCGGCTTGAACACGGAATGGACCGTCCCCAGCAGGGCGTAGCAGTTTATGACGCTGTCCGTGATGATGCGCACGCCCAGCGCGTCCTGTATTTCCTCAAAGGGCTTTTCCTGGCGGAGCATCTTGCGGTAGATCGAGTAGATGTTCTTGGCGCGGGACAGCACGCGGTGCGGTATCTGGGTAGTGCCCAGGTGCTGTTCCACCCCCAGCTTGAAATCCTCCAGCAGCTTCTCGCGCATGGCGTAGCGCAGCTGCACTTTGGCCAGGAGGCTCTGGTACTCGTCGGGGTGCAGGTACTTGAAAGAGAGGTCCTCCAGCTGCGACTTGAGCTGGAAAATGCCCAGGCGCTGGGCCAGCGGGGCGTAGAGCGAAATGGTCTCGTGGCTTATCTCCAGCTGTTTCTCCCGGGTGAGGAAGTTCAGCGTGTTCATGTTATGCAGGCGGTCGGCGAGCTTTATGACTATGACGCGGATGTCCTTGGCCGTGGCCAGGATCATCTTGCGCCAGTTCTCCGCCTGGGCCTCGTCGCGCGAGGAGAACTTAAGGGTCTCGATCTTCGTGACTCCGGACACCAGGGCGTAGATCTCCTCGCCGAATTCTTTCCTGAAGGTCTCGTGCGGGATCTTGGTGTCCTCGAGCACGTCGTGCAGGAGGCCGGCCGCCACGGTTTCCAGGTCCATCTTATAGTCCACCAGCAGCTCGGCCACCGCCGCGCAGTGCACGAAGTACATCTCGCCCGAGGCGCGCTTCTGCTCGTGGTGGGCCTCGCTGGAATAGTTCCAGGCGTATTCCAGCACCGTGGTGTCCTGCGCGGAGTATTCGCGGAATTTTTTAAGCAGTTCGTCCAGTTCCATCGCTTATGCGGCTCCCAGCTTTTTTATGACGTACACGGTCAGGTATCCGAAAGGGTAGATGAGGCGCGACATCTTGTCGTGGCTCTTGTGCAGCTCGGGGAGTATGTCCGCCATGGCGATGTAAATGAACGAGCCGCCGCTTAACCCCAGCAGCAGGGCCATGGAAAGCGGGGTTATGCCGGTAAGGAGCGGGGCGGTGACGAACGCTCCCGCCGGGGTCATAAGGGCGAAGAAGACGCACATCAGGAAGGTCTTGCGGGCGTCGCGCCCGCTTTTAAGCAGCAGGGAGGCCAGGGCTACGCCTCCGGAAAACTTGTGCAGGATGACGCCGAGGGCGATGTCGAGGCCCAGCGTGCCGCCGGTTTTCACGCCAACGGCGATATTTATGCCGTCGGTGACGGCGTGCAGGGAAAGGGCGATGAAAGCCACCGTGCCCAGGGAGTGGAAATGGCAGTCTTCCATTACTTCATTGCAGGAATGCACCACGGTGAAGCTCTCCACCAGGAAAAGAACGAGCAGCGCGGCCAGGCAGCCCATGTACGCCCGGTCGGGGTCTATGCCGGTCCCTGCCGGCATGATATCCAGGAAAGCCACGGAAACGAGGACGCCGGAGGAGAAGGCCAGGGACCAGGCCAGGAATTTCCTGTTAAGGCCGCCGTACTTTATGACCAGCATGGAGCCGGCCAGGGTAAAAACAAGCGCTACAAGACTGAAAATTATTAGCATATTAAAACTGTAGTGAACTTCTTTCCGTACTGTTGTTCTCTTTTAGGACTGCGCCTCGTAAAGACCCTTGTAGACCCCGCCCAGGGCCAGCAGTTCCTTATGGGTGCCGGTTTCGGCCAGCTCGCCTTTCTTCAGCACGAAGATCTTGTCCGCGTTCTTTACCGTGGAAAGTCTGTGCGCCACCATGATGACGGTCCTGCCGCCGAGTATGCGCTCTATGGCCGACTGCACGGCCTGCTCGCTGGCGGTGTCCAGGTTGGAGGTCGCCTCGTCGAGCAGCAATATCTTGGGTTTCTTTATTATGGCTCTGGCTATGGCCAGGCGCTGGCGCTGGCCGCCGGAGAGCTTGACGCCGCGCTCGCCCAGCCTTGTTTCGTAGCCCTGCGGCATGGCCGTTATGAAGGCGTGCGCGTCGGCGGCCCTGGCCGCGTCTATCACCTCGTCCATGGAGGCGCCGGGGCACCCTATAGTGATGTTCCCGTGGACGGTGTCGTCGAAGAGGATGGTGTCCTGCGTGACCAGGCCCATGTGGGCGCGCAGATCGGTGGTGGCCAGGTCCAGCATATCGTGCCCGTCGACCTCCACGCGGCCCGAGATCGGGTCGAAGAAGCGCAGCAGCAGGTGGATGATGGTGGTTTTACCGGAGCCGGACGGTCCCACGAAAGCGGCCACTTCGCCGGGGTTTATCCTGAACGAAAGGTTCTGGAGCACCTGGGTGTCGCGCGAAGGGTACTTGTAGCTGACGTCCTGGAACTCGATCTTCCCGTCCAGGTGCGCTATGTTCCCGGTAGTGGCCTTCACTATCACGGCGGGCTTTTCCTCGAGTATCTGGTAAATGCGCTCCCAGGCCGCCATACCCTGCTGCAGTTTGGAGTTCAGGTTGGCTATGTTCTTCAGGGGCACATAGGCTGTCACGTAGGCCGCCAGGAAGGAGAAGAACTGGGCGGTGGTCATTGTGCCGTTGAAGATGGCTTTGCCGCTCATATAGATGATGCCTATCAGCACCAGGCCGCTGATGAATTCCATGATGGGGCCGCTCATGGCGGTGGCGCGCAGGTAGCGCATCATCTTCGAGAAGTAGGCGTCGTTGGATACTTTGAACTTGGCTATCGCCTGGTCTTCGTAGTTGAAGGCTTTCACTACGGTGATGCCCTGCAGGCTCTCCTGGAACTTGTGCGAGATCTCGCCCACTATCACGTTGCTCTCGGCGGAGGCCTTTCTCATCTTTTTTCCGAGCACGCCCAGGATAGCGGCGATCAGCGGCAGCACGATAAGCGAGATCAGCGCCAGTTTCCAGTTGATATAGAAGAGCAGCCCGACGCAGGCGACGACGGTCAGCACGTCGCGTATGCCGTAAAGCGGGATGAACTGCACGGTGTTCTGCACGTTGTTCAGGTCGTTTATCACGCGGCTCATCACGTCGGAGGAGCGCTTGCGCCAGTAGAATTCGATGGAGAGGCGGTGGATGTGGGTGAACAGGTCCTCGCGGATGCTCTGCACGGCCTTCTGCCCGACCCAGCTCATAAGGTAGGCGTTGGTGTACTCGACCGCCATGCGCAGCACGAACAGTCCCGGCAGGGCGATGACTATCAGGCGCAGCATGTGCATATCCTTGTTCACGAATATGCCCTGTATGACGGGCCCGGAGATATAAATTACGGCGTTCTTTATCGCCGCCAGTATTATCATCGAAACGGCGGCCTGGAGCAGGCGGACTTTATAGGGTTTAAGATATTGTACCAGCGCCCTGATCAGTACCTTGAATCTGGCTTTATCCGGTACGGCGCGCGCGTCGGGTTCGGTCATTAGTGTGGTCTCCCAGCCATATCTTTGCAATGACTGCGGCTATTCTGGCCGGATTCAAGGCGCGAGGAGCGAGCATACCCGGAGGTCTGTGAGTGACGAGCAACGCGGAAGCCGGCCAGAAGAGCCGCAGCCCAAGGGGAAAACCCGTCTTTGGGACATTTCATCGTTGCTCCTCGGTCACAATGCTGAAGCATTGCTCCCTCGTCGCGCCTTGAACTGTCCTCAAATCTGGGTTTTTCATTGTAAAGATATGGCTGGGAGACAACACTAGCTCAGGTGGGCCAGTATCTTCTGCGCGGCGCGCTCGGCGGCCCCATGCGAGCCCAGCATGTCGCGCAGGCCGATAAGTTCCTTGCGGGCGGCCTGGATGCGCGGCGGGTTGTTGATGAAGGAGAAGGCTTCCTGCGCCAGGTTCTCTTCCGTGGCTTTTTCCTGTATCAGCTCTTTTACCGCGGGCTTCTTGAGGAGGATGTTGACAAGGGAAATATAGGGAGTCTTCACTACCAGCTTGGCCACTTCGTAGGTGAACTTGGACATTTTGTAGGCCACCGCCATGGGTACGCCCAGCAGCGCGTTTTCCAGCGTGGCCGTGCCTGAGCAGGTGAAGGCGAAATCCATCCGGGCGCGCACTTTATAATCTTTCTCGCGCACTATCTCAATGTCCTTCGACCAGTATTTTTCAACGCTCTCCAGCGCCGGCACTATGTGTTCGTCCGGAAATTCCGGCACCGCGAAAAGATAAGCCCTGGCTTTGGGGTGCTGCTCCTTTATGCGGTAAAAAGCTTTTACGAAAAGCGGCAGGTGGCGGGAGATCTCCGCTTTGCGCGAGCCGGGCAGTATGCCTATCTTCCACTCGCCGTTGGCGGGGGGGAAGTCCTTGGCGACCGGCTCCGGCATAAGGTCCAGCAGCGGGTGGCCGACGAAGGTGGCGCTGCCGTTCACCTTCTTGTAAAGCGCTTCCTCGAACGGGAAGATAACGAAGATCTCTTTCGTGAGCTTGGCGATCTTGGCGGCGCGGCCGGGGCGGGAGGCCCAGACCTGCGGGCTGATGTAATAGAACGCCGGGATCTTGCGGTGCGCGGCCAGGCCCAGCACCTGGTGGTTGAAGCCGTAAAAATCCACGGCTATGACGCAGGCCGGCTGCTTCTCCTCCAGGTAGCGGCGCACCAGCTTTATCAGCTTGAGCCAGAGAAAAAAATGCTTGAAGGGTTCCGCGAAGCCGACGGCCCCCACGGAGACCAGATTGTAGATGAAGTGGGTGGAGACTTCCTGCATGCGCACCCCGCCCATGGAGGTGACGGAAATTTCCGGGTCCCGGGCGCGCAGTTCTTTTATAAGGTTAGCCGCGTGCAGGTCGCCCGAGGGGTCGCCGGCCACCACCAGTATGTTCTTGTTCGTGGGTGCGATTTTAGCCATAAAAAAATAATCAAAAGTCGGGAGTCGGGAGTCTGGGGTCGGCGAAGGAGTAAAACATCTTCTCTCAAGACTCCCGACTCCCGACCCTCGACTCTTTTTTTAGTGTTTATCTATCCCCGCGTTCTTGAGGCCTTCTTCTACCAGCATCTTGGTCGCCTTGCCGATGTCGGACAGGGAGCGGGACAGGGACTCCTCCGATTCCTCCGCCTTGGAGCCGGAAACCTCAAAGCGCCGCATCTGGTCGGTGATCTCCAGGGCCAGGCGGAGCGCCTTCAGCCCTTTCTCTCCGCTGGGGGTGGGCGTTTTGGAGGTCTTTATGCAGTCAATGAAGTGGTAAAGCTCCTCTTTTATCGGCTGCTTCGGCTCCAGTTTCGGGTACGCGATATCTATATCTTTGAGCGATTTGATCACGGGGTTTTTCTTGGTGTAGATCTTCAGGCGGGCGCTCACATAATCCACCGAGAGGTAGGAATCCTGCTGGTAGATGCGCATGCGGCGCGAGGCCTCCATGGTGGCGCGGCTGGCGGTGACGTCGGCCACGCAGCCGTTCCTGAACTTGATGCGGACGTTGCAGATGTCCTCGTGGTTCGAGAGCAGGCTGGCGCCTATCGCCTCGAACTTCTCGATCTCGGAATCCATCATCGTCAGAAGGATGTCCAGGTCGTGTATCATCAGGTCCAGCGTGACCCCGGTGGCGGCCACGCGGGGGTCGTAGGGGCCCAGGCGCTCTATGGTGATATAGCGCGGGTTCTTTACGTGCTTCATCGTCTCCACCACGGCGGAGTTGAAACGCTCGGAGTGGCCCACCTGGAGGACTATTTTATTTTTTTCTGAAATTTCCAGCAGTCTGCGCGCGCCCTCTTCGGAATTGGCTATGGGTTTTTCCATCAGCACGTGCACGCCGGCCTCCAGCGCCTTTATGCCTATCTCGGCGTGGTATTCGGTGGGGGCGGCCACTACAAGGGCGTCCACCTGGTTCAGCAGCTCTTCCTCCGTCTTGTAGGCCACGCAATTGTGCCGCCAGGCCAGCACCTGCGCCCGCAGCAGGTTGGGGTCGGAGATGCCTACCAGTTCGACCTCGGGCATTTTGGAAAGGGTGTTGGTATGAAAGCCGCCGAGTTTGCCGGCGCCTATCACGCCGAAGCGCAGTTTTTTTTCATTTTCAGCCATAGTGTCCTCTAAAACAGATAAAACGATAAAAGCCGGCTTTCCTGAGCCGCTAATCTTATTATTCTACTAAATATGGACGTTTAATGAGCTTTGGATACGGCCCGGGGCAGTTGCTCCGGGCCGGTCTTCACGGATCCGCGGGCGCCCGCAAAGCCGGGCCTTTCCGGGTATTTACTTCCCGCTTCTGCGGCCCTGCGCCAGGCGGCGTTTGCCGGGGCGCGCTGCCTTCGTTGAAAGAGCCTTTTTTGAAGGGGAGGCCAGCTCCTTCAGTCCCTGGCGGATGACTGAGACGATCAGGTCTATCTCGGAGCTGGTGATGCTGAAAGAAGGAGTGAAGCGGAGGCCGCATTCGCCGCCGTGGATCATCTCGATGCCGTGGCGGCGCATGAACTCCTCGAATCCGCCCTCGCCCTGCACGCGGTAGCGCTTGGGGTTGAGCATGGCGCTCACCATCAGGCCCGTGCCCACCACCTGCTCGACGGCGCCCGGGAATTCTCCGGCCAGCGCCCGGAACTTGGCGAGGAATTCAAGACCCCGTTCGCGGATGTTTTTGCGGACCTTGTCGGTCACCGCGTCGAGGACGGTGCAGCCCACTTCCATGGCCCGGGGATTACCGGTCATGGTGTTCCCGTAGAGGCCCGTAACGTACCGGGCGGCCACCGCGCCGCTTAAAGCGATGACGGAAAGCGGGTACTGTCCCGCGTTCAGGGCCTTGGAGAAGGTTTCCATATCGGGGGGGACGCAGGTTTCGAAGCCCTGGTAGTCCACGATGCTGAGGCAGCCCTGGGCGCGCAGCGCGGCCTGGATGGAATCCACTATCAGCAGGCTGCCCATTTTCAGGGTTAAAGCCCTGGCCTCATCATAATATTCGCGGGTGAGGGCGAGCCCGGGGATGCCTTCCCCCATTACCGGCTCTACATAAAAAGCTTCGAAAAAGACGCCGTTCTTTTCGGCCTCGGCGAAAGCACTGCGCAGGGCCGCCAGATCGTTGATGGGCACGAACAGGAGATTATCGGTCTCCCTGTAGGAGGCCAGGTGCTTGGCGTAGAGAGAGCGGCAGGAGTGCGAGGTCCGCGCGGGACCTTCGGTGCGCCCGTGGAAGCCTTCTACGATAGCGAGGCGCATGACCTTCTTCCCCGCCCGCCGGCCGCCGGGATCGGTCATTGTGCGGGCGTGGATATCCGCGACCCGGCAGGTGAAGGTGACCGACTCGGAGCCGCTGTTCAGAAAGACGAATTTCTCGAAGGGGCAGCTGCCGCGCGCGCGGCCGATCTCCCGGGCCAGGCGCTCCGTCAGGCGGTGCTGGCTGAAGGAGGGCGTCATGACATTAGCCATTACGAAGGGCTCGCTCATGGCCGCCAAAACGCTTTGCGGCGCATGCCCCATGCCGAGCATGCCGTAGCCGCCGGAATCGTGTATTACGGCGCCGTGCGAGGTGACGATCCAGGAGCCCGCGGCGGCCAGGGGGGCGTAGGGGTTGATACCGGCGGAAGGGTAGAAGTTCAGCACCTGCCGCTGGAGCAGAAGGCAAAGGGCTTTTTCCTCCATCTTGAACAATTCGCCGCAGGAGGCTGAAAGTTTATGGCGGTTAGCCGCAGCCGCCCCGATAGCTCTGCCGAGGTCCTTGTCCGCGGCCAGAAAACGCCGTATAACCTCATCGCCCAGGCCGCGCGTAAAGATCGGTCCGGAGGAACTCCGTATCGAATTCAATTGAGCCATGCGGCGCTGAGGTGTCATGCGGTCTCCTTATATATCAGGCGGGGCGGTCGGCCCGCCAATTAAATTTGGGTCGATCCTCCGCCGGGCCGGCAAAGTCGGATCTGCGGGAGTTGCGCCTCCGGAGGTTATTTGTTCAGCAAAATTATATCGGTGCGCTGCTGGGAGTAGGTGTCTTCCAGGCCTTCGAAGGTCAGCAGGTTCTCGGAGGACATCAGCGAGGTTTTCAGGAAATTCCTGACCAGTTCGGCCTGCGGCCCGGCCAGGTCCTTGGCCTGCGCGAAGACCTTCACCCGCAGCGGCGTATTGTAATAGCGCCTCTTTATCAGGTCCGCCGCGGCGACAAGCAGGGGCTCGCCTTTCTGCTTGTCCAGAACGCGCGCGCTTTTATTGGGCCCGAAGAGGGAGGAAGAGTCGAGGCTGATGGTGAGGTTCCCGCCCTTCTGGTAGACTATGGCCGTGAATTTAACCAGCTCGCCTATTATGGTCTTGGGCGTGCCGTCTTCGGTTATGAAGACGTAGATAGGCGCGTAGCTGTGGCCGGCGCGCACCCATTCGTGCTGGGGGTTCTCTCCCTCCCAGCTGATGGTCTCCGGAGGCAGGCCGGAGCCGGAATACTTTTGGAAGATCTTGCCTTCCTCGTCGGTGATGGAGAGCGTCCACGTCAGGTCTTTGGCTTTCTTGTCGTCATAGGAGTTGCCGAAGACCTCGTCGAACTTGCGGAGAGGGTAGAAGGTGATGACGGCGTGTTCGCTGAAAGAGGCGCTCCAGGGTTTTATGACGCGGGCGCTCTGCAGCTTCTCCGGGTGGTTGCGCGAGAAACTCACGAAATCCGCGGACTCGAAGAGGAAAAGTCTCTTGTCGGCCTCGAGCGACTGGGCTATGCTCTCGAACTTGTCCGCCTTAACCTTGAGCGGCGGCTTTTTGGTGCGCAGGTCCTCGGAGGACTCGGATTTGATAACCACTTCCTCCGGGGCCTCGGTGTAGGTGGCGGTGGAAGCCGCCAACGCGAAAGAGGCCGCGGGCCATAGAGCGCAGGAGATGAATTGCGCCAGCAGCGGAACGGCGGCCAGCTTGAAAAAAGTTCTGTAAGTGTTTGTTTTCATAGTTTCCTTGCGGCTTCTTCCGGGGGGCTTTCTGTCCGGAGCTTCTGACGTAGTTTATTCGGATAAAAATCTGAACGTAATTATTCCCCACTGTTTGGAGACGGGGCCGGAGATGGGTTCGAATAACCAGCGCTTTATAGTGTCCACTGCCAGGCGGTCGAGCGCGCCGTAGCTGGAGGTCCTCTCCACCGCGGCGTTATCGAGCACGTTGCCGGCATTGTCGACGAAAAACTTCACCGAGACGGCGGCCTCGAGTATGCCGCGCTCGCGCGCCCAGTCCGGGAAAGGCGGGATATAATACTTATACACCTTGCGCTTCGAAATCGGTCCGGTGATCTCAAGGCGCTGCGGCGCGGGGGCGTCGGCGGCGCGGATGGCCTCGTTATGGCGCAGCGACAGGGTGCCGGCGGAAATTACGGGCTGGGGCCGCGCCGCCAGCTGCACTCCGGCGGAGAGAGCTTCGGTAAGGCGCGCCGGCGCCGCGGCGATAGCCGGGGTCTGGCGGATGGCGGCGGAAGCCACCGAGCCCTGGCGCTCGCTGAGGGCCTGCGGAGCCGCGGCGGCGCGCCGGGCGTTGTCCACCGCCAGATTAAGCTCCTGCATGCTTTGCGGGCGCACGGCGGGGCTGGCGTCGTCGAATTTTAAGCCTTGAGGCATGGCCGGGGCTTTCTTGTAGCCCACTTCTTCCAGCTCTATGCGCGGGGCCATCGCCTGCGCGGAGCGGTCCGCCTTCAGCTCAAGGGCGGTATCTTTCATTCCGACGTCGACGCGCTTGCCGGCGTCCATCTCCAGTTTCTGCGCGGCGCTAACCCTGCCGTCGCGCTCGGTAAGGATCTTGGGCATGTCAAGGGCCGGGCGTAGCCGTTCCGGGGTCTTGATGTCTATCTGGGCCATCTTTGGCACTTCCGGCGCTGTTATCTTCGGGATCAGCGGCAGGGCCATTTTGAGAAAACTCAGCGTCTTGTTTTCGGGAGTCTTTGCCCGGGCTTCTTTCTCCTGCATTATCAGATCCACGTTGCTGAGTATGATGTTCCTGGTTTCGGGGCGCAGCAGCACGAAGTGTAAATAAAGGAAGAACAGCAGGGCGTGAAAGGACGCCGAAGCTATTATCGAGTAAGTTACGCCTTTTGAGTTTCCCTGATACATTTAGGATGAAATTAAATTCCCGCTTTATTTTCCCGCCTGTCCGGCGGCCTTCTTCTGTTCCGTAGCTATAGTGATGCCGGTCGCGCCGGCTTCCTTGGCGCGCTGCATGGCGTCGGTAAGCACGCCGTACGGCGCCTCCGCGTCCGCCTTTATCACCACCATGCGGGCCGCGCCTTCCTTAAGTATCTTGTCTATCCCGGCAAGGAAAGCGGCCTCATCGGTAAAAAGTTTTTCATTAACGGCGAATTTGGAGCCGGCCGAGATGGTGAGCGTGACCTTGTCCTTTTCTTCGCCCTCCTGCGTCTTGGCCTTGGGGAGGGTCACCTTCAGCGCGGGGTCGCTGAGCAGCGGGGCCGTCACCATGAAAATTATCACCAGCACCAGGCAGACGTCCACCAGCGGCGCTACGTTTATGCCGGTCATCAGCTCTTCGTTATTTTCGGTCTTGAAAGCCATATCAGTTCTTCATCAGCGCCATCTTGAGCGCGCCGGCCTGCTTGGCCTCGTCGAGCAGGCCCACCACCTGGCCCACGCGGTTGTCGGTGTCCGCCTTCACGATCACGAACTTGTCGGCGCTCTTGAGCAGGGCCTTGGCCACCTCGGCGGTGTAATTTTCCCGGGAGATCTCGGCGCCGTTCAGCGTCAGCTTCCCCGCTTTTGAAAGCCGCACCTGCACGCTTTCCGAGAGCGACACCTTGCCCACCTGCGCGCTGGCTTTGGACTGCAGCACTTTTATGCCGGCCTGCAGCGCGAAGGGCGCCACGGCCATAAAAATGATCACCAGCACCAGCGACACGTCCACCAGCGGCGTGAGATTGATGTCCGTTATCGGCTCGTCGGCGTTATTGGAGGAGGCGCCCATTTACGCTATTTTGCCCCCAGCATTATTATCAGGCGGGCGGAGAAGATCTCCAGCTCGCTCGAGATCACCTTGGTCTTGCGCATGAAATAGTTGTAGATAATGACGGCGGGGATGGCCACGGCGAGGCCCCCGGCGGTGGCGACGAGCGCCTCGGCTATGCCCCTGGCCACTACGGCGGGGCCGCCCGAACCTGACAGCGCCAGGTCGCGGAAAGCTTTAATGATGCCGATGACGGTGCCGAACAGGCCGATGAACGGGGCGATATTGCCAAGGGTGCCCAGCACGCCCAGGTTGCGCTCCAGGCTGAGGCGTTCCTCCTGGCGTTTGGTGGCCAGCAGCTCTTCCATGTCCCTGCGGGGCATGTCCCGGTGCTGCAGAGCGTAGTGGAACAGGCGGGAGACCGGCGAGTCTATTTTGGCTGCGAACTCGATGGCTTTATCTATTTTGCCCTCGTTGATCATGCCGCTTACGTGGGCCAGAAAGCCGTCTATCTTTTTCTGGCGGGCCTTGCGGAAGAAAAACCAGCGCTCGAAGGCGAACGTCAGCGACAGAAGCGAGCAGAACAGTAATATGACCAGCGTAAAGCTGTCCCTGAAAATAGCCAGATAGTTTATGTTTTCCATTTCGACTCCTTTAATTTACTGCAAAGTCAGTTGCCCGCGGGCGTGGCCGCGGCGGCTTTATTCGTGAGGCTGGGCGCTTTGCTTTTAACCGGCGCCTTGACCGTGGCTTTGACCGGCGCCTTGACCGCAGCTTTGGCCGGCGCTTTGGCCGGCGCCTGGGGCGGAGTCTGGGCCGGAGTCTGGGCCGGCGCTTTAGCCGGCTCTTCCGCGGCGGGCGCCGCCGCTTTCTCCTCCCCGCTGGCCGTGCCGGGCGCGGGGGGCGCTTTGGCGCCTTCGGAATCGTTCTGGGCGAGCTTGGCCATGTTCAACAGGGACGCGGCCCGCTCGGCGGCTGCGCGGGCCACTTCAGTCTTGCCGGAGTTGCGGGCGATATCGTCGTACACACGCGCGGCTTCCTGGTAATTCTTTTCCGCCTCGTAGATCTCGCCCAGCTTTACCAGTCCCTGCAGGCGCCAGGCGCTCGAGGCCGGCTGCTGCTGGCTCAGGCGTTCCCAATATTCGCGGGCTTCTTCGGGCTGAAGATTGTCGAAGTTTATCTCGCCCATATAGTACATGGCTTCCAGCCCGTCTTCCTTGCCTTCGGCTTCGCCATAGAGCTGCGTCAGCGTCTTGAGCGCTCCGGCCAGGTCGCCGCGGGTCTTCTGTATGTTGAAGATCTCCCACAGCGCGGCGAGCGCGTCGTCGGTCTTGCCGGCCAGGTCGTAATAACTGCGGTAGGCTTCCTCTGCCTTGTCGGACTTGCCTATGGCTTTATAGCACAGCGCCAGGTTGAACAGCGCCGGCTTTATGTATTCGCTCTCCGGGTACAATTCGGCGAGCTTCGCGTAGGCCAGGGAGGCCGCCTCGTAATTTTTGAGGGAGTAATGGGCGTTGCCCAGGCGGAACAGCGCCACGGGATGCTCTTTGGTGTCCTGGTAGTTGCTTGTGAACCGCTCGAACACGGCGGAGGCGTTCTCCATGTCGCCGGTCTGGAAATAGGCCTCGCCCAGGTAGAACTGCGCGTCCTTGATTGCCGGGTGGTCTATAAAGGTTCCGCTGAATTTTTTAAGGCTGAGGATCGCGCTGGCGTAGTCCTTCTTCTCGAACTGGCGGCGGCCCAGGCGGAACTGCGCTTCTCCGGAGGTTTTGCCGGCGAGGTCGCGGCCGGCCAGGTCTTCGAACCAGGGTTTAAAGTCCAGGGCCGGGGTGCGGTCGAACACGGCCTCGGCCAGGTCGAAAGCGTCGGAGGCCTCGGGCGCGTCCGGATAGTCCGCGACGGTGGTTTTTGCCTTCTCGAGCGCCAGGGCGTCCTGCTTAAGGTTGTAGTGCACCTGAGCCAGCCGCAGCCAGGCCAGCGGCAGCTGGTCGCTTTTGGGGTAGCGGGCTATTATCCCCTCGTAGGCGCCCACCGAATCGGTGTATTTCTGCGCGCGGTACCAGGTGTCGGCTATCTGGAAATCGGCCTGCTGGGTTTCGGGAGCGGTCGGGTAGAGGCGCGACAGGCGGGTCCAGGTCTCCACAGCCTGGCTGTAGTAGCGCAGACGGTACAGGGCGAGCCCGGCCCGGTAAAGCGCAGTCGGCGCGAAGGCGTTCTTCGGCTGCTCGGCGGCGAAGGCCTCGTACATCTGGTAGGCCTTCTCGAAGTCTTTTTTGTTGAAGTTGCTGTCGGCCAGCGCCAGCGCGTCGGCGCCGGTAAGCTGCTCGGCGTCGGGGAAGGCGGCTTTAAGGGTTTTGAGCTTCTCCCGCGCGCGGGCCGCGCCCTCCGTGTCGCCCGACAGGGCCAGACACCACACCAGACCGTCCTGGGCGTAGAGCGCCGACACGTCGTCGGGATAGATGCGCGCTATGGTGTTATAAATATTGAGCGCGTCGTCGGGCAGATTTCTGGCCATGTAGGCTTCGGCTACGTAGAGCAGGCTGAGCGCGCGCCACTTCGAGCCCGCGGGCGGCAGGTGCTTGAAGATGAACTGGTAGGAGGTGAGGATGCTGTTGAAATTCCCGCGGTCATATTCCGAGCGCAGGATCATGAACAGCGACTGCTCGGCCACCTCGCTCGCCGGGGCCATATCCACCGCGTTCTGGAAGGAGCGCAGCGCCTCGTCGGTCTTCTTCATATCCAGCAGGGTGAGGCCCTTGAGATAATAAGCGTCCTTGGCGAGGGTGTGCGCCGGGAAGAGTTTCAGGAAGTTGTCCAGGGTGCGCGCGGCCTGCTGGTATTCGCCCAGCAGGTACTGGCACCAGGCCAGCTTAAAAGTGCTGGCGGGCGCCACGGGAGAATTGCCGTAGTTGGTGGTCACCTTGGTGTAGGCGAACAAAGCGTCGCGCGTCTGTTTATTCTCCAGGTAGGATTCGGCTATGAAGAACTGGGCGTACGGGCTGAAAAAGCCCTTCGGGGTCTTGTCTATCACGCTCTGGAAATTTGAGCGCGCGCCGGGGTAGTCCGCCTTGTTGAACTGGGAGGCGCCTATGCGGAACATGGCGGCGCTTTGCAGCTTGGAATTGGGATACCGCTTGATGAAGCTCTGGTATTTGGCGATGGCGCTTTCAAAGTCGCTGGCGTGGAAGAAGGAATCGGCGGCCAGGAACTGGGCCTCCTCATTGAAGTCCGCGTCCGGAAAATCCTTCAGCAGTTTTTCGAACACCGAGGCGGCCATGTAGGTCTTGCCCTCGTAGAGGTAGGACTTGCCCAGGAAGAAGCGGGCCTCCGGCGTGGACAGCTGCAGGAAAAGTTTCTGCGCCGCCGGGTAGTTCCTGCGGTTCAGCTCTATGACGGCCTTGGCGAACACCACGGAGGGCTCTTTGTTGTAGGGCAGCCAGGTCTCCTCCAGGAGGAAAAGGTTTCCCTGCGCCTCCTGATAGCGGCCCAGGGCGATGTTGGCGTACACGGCTCCAAGCATGCTTTCGGGCGCGATGTAGGTCTTGGGGTACTTCGCCGCCACATCCGTAAATTCCTTCAGGGCGCGCTCCCAGTCGCCCATGTTGTAGTAGGCCTCGCCGATGCGGTGCTGGGCGCTGGCCTCCAGGCCGCTCTTCGGGTAGTCCCTCGCGGTGGCGGAGAAGGCGGCGGCCGCCGAGTTCAGCTCGGCCAGGGCGGCCGGGTTAATGCCGGTCAGTATCCTGTCGTCGGAGGACATCTTGGAGAACTTTTCCTGGCGCAGCAGATCCAGGCCTTTGGCCATATAGGCTTCGCCCTGCATGAAGCGGGCGTCGGGGGCGCGCGGGCTCTTGGGGTATTGCTTTATAAATTTTTGAAAAGCGTCTATGACCGCGGCGCGGTCGGTGGCGTTTTCGTAAAGGCCGGCCAGATTCCGGAAGGCCGCCTCGTCGTCGGTGAGCTGGGACAGCTGCAACTGCGCCCCGGCCGGCGATACGGAAAGGATCATCAATGCTAAGCTTAGAAATCTTTTCAAGAGGTCACCTCAGTAAATGGCTAAAATACGAACCTGTTCCCGGCTCTTAATATATGCATAATTTTACCATATTATATGTAGCGCAGATTCAAGCCTTCCTCAAATCAAATATACTGTTCAAAACCGCTGGCGGTCTTCGATCCGTTCGGGCCAGGTCCGGTCAGGGCCGGTCTTCCGCTCCAGCCTCTCCGTATGGCTGAAGGCGTATTGACCGATATCATGGGCCTTATTTCCCGCTCTCTGCAGGGTCCAACGCCTCATGCGCGGCGTGCGGGGAGTTTGGTATCGTTTCTAAGAGAAGTTAACCCTGTCGCTCCCGCGTAAGGCAAAAAAATGGAAACAAAATTTATCTTAAAACTTGCAGCGGCGTTCCTTCTTTTTCCGGGGCTTTCCCGGGCGCAGCGCGATTGGCCCGGCCCTCTGCGGGATAAAACCCCCCAGCAGATACGCCTGAGCGCCGCGGATATCTTCGCGCCGGCGCCTTCGGCCAGGGCGGAATCTTCATGCGTGGATACGGCAAATACCGCGGCTCCCGAGTATGTGAACGGGTTCAGCCTGCGGCGCGATGTTTTCAGCCGCGCTATGGCGCTTGAACGGCAGGGCCTCAAAGTCCTGGTGGCCTGGGATATAGACCTGACGCTGGGCACGCCGCTGCATCCGGGAAGCCGCGTCTCCCTGGGCAGCGATCCCTGGTGGAACGAGCAGACCGAAGCTCTGGTGAAGGTATTTACGACCGCCTACGGGCCGCGCAAAGACGCCGGCGGCAAACTGCTTTGGACGGCGGAGGCGCAGTCCCTCTACGATGCCCGCTACGCCCAGCTCATACAACTGAACAATACGCTCCACGAACAGATAGCGCTTGAGCCGGTAGAGGCTTTTGTCCCTTACGCTATAAGACAGGCTCAGGCCGAGGGCGTAGCCATGATGGCCGTCACCTCCCGCGGCCCCGACATGGAGGGCGCCACGCTGCAGGATCTGGCTGTCGACGTCGGAGTGGACTTTTCCCGCTCGGCGCCGGGCGGCAGCGGGTTTTTGATGGTTAATTTCAGGATCAATGAAAAAGCCCGCCTTTCCACTTACCGCAAAGGCGTGCTGCAGACTTCCGGCCAGAACAAAGGCGAGCAGCTGCTGTATGTCTTCTCGGCCGCCGGCTACCGGCCCGACGTAGTATTCTTCATGGATGATACCGTGAAAAACACCAGGGACGTCTTTCTGGCCCTGAAGAACGCGGGCATAGCGGTGCACACCGTGCGCTACGGTTTCGAGGATCCGCGCGTTGAGGAGTACCGCGCCGAAGGCAGCCCGCAGCCCTGCGTGGCCCAGGCCCAGCTGCGCGCCTTCCGACAGACCGGCAGGTTCCCGCCGGACGCGGGGGTCAGCGGCGCAAAGTGCGACTTCGCGCAGAATCTGAACCTGATCTACGGGACCGAAGCTCCTGCTGCCGCGAACTGAAGGTAAATAACTGCTCAGGTACAGGCGCAGGTTGAGGGTTAGGTGTAAAGTGCCTGATTCCGTTCTGCTTCCCCGCCCCCGCTACCATTTTATAGCTTTAAGGACGTTCCGGTACTCGTCCGTCCAGACCTGCCACCCCCGGGGAGCCGGGGGCGCGCTCCAACCGTTTTTTGCGAGCTTGCGGAGATAGGCCGGGTTAGCGGTGACGGCCAGCCACTCCGAGCTGAGCCGGGCGGGGTCGTCGGGGTCGAAAGAGACCGTCTTGAACAGGCTCTTCAGGCCCGCGGCTGACGCGGACAGGCGCAGAACGGGCACGATGTCGAGGAAATTCGCGGAGACATGGAAGATCATCAGCCCGCCGGGCTTCAGCCGGGAGCGGTAGAGCTCGAGGGCTTCCCGCGTAAGCAGGTGGAACGGCACCGAGCCGCCGGTGAAGGCGTCCAGGTACAGGAGGTCGAAGCGGCCGGGCGGCTCTTTCTGCAGATTAATCCGCGCGTCGCCGGTTACTACGCGCACATCGGCCCTGCATTTTTTCAGGAAAGTGAAGTATTTGCGCGCTATATGCACCACGTCGGGGTCCAGCTCGTAGAAAACCCATTCCGTCCCCTCGCGCGCGTCGGCGCAGGAGACGCCTATCCCCAGGCCCACGGCCCCTACCCGGGCGGCGGGGAAAGAGGCCAGCACTTCGCTGATGGGCGAGCCGGCGGAGTAGTAGACGGTGGTTTTAAGCTCCTCGCCGGCGGCCAGATGCTGTATGCCGTGCACGGTGGAACCGTGGATGAAGCGGCGCAGCCCCTGCGCCTTATCGTCCTCAACGCGGTAGATCCCGTAGAAATTGCGGAGCCCGTAAACCCGGGTTTCCCCGGAGAGCTTCATGCCCAGCGCTATCAGGCCGGCCAGGAGGGCGGTCGAAAATCCTACGGCGCGCAGGCCCAGCCCCCTCTCGCGGTTTACGGCGTAGGCCAGCGCCCCGACGAAAGCGAGGAGGGCGATGTAAAGGTCGGCGAAGCCGAAGGAAAGGCGCAGCGCCCCGACGGGAGTGACGAGGGCGGTGCCGGCCACGCCGCCCAGGCCCATCATCAGGTAGTAGCGCGGCGCCAGCGCCGCCGAGCGCGGCCGCGCGAGGTAGAGCTCGCGGTGGGCTACGATGCAGGCGAAGAACAGCGCCCAGTTGAGCAGCGCCAGCAGCACCGTGGTCAGCGGGCTTTCGAGGCGCCAGAGCAGGCCGGCCAGTATCACGAGCAATGAAAACAGGCTTACGCGCAGCGTGTTGACCCGCAGGTCCCCGCCGGCGAAAAGCACGGCGTAGGAGAGCAGGTAAACGCAGAGCGGGATCATCCAGGTCAGCGGCATCGAGGCCGTGGCCGAGCTCTGGTAGCTGGTTACGGCGGCCAGCAGCGCCGCGGTGCCGGCCGGCAGAAGGAACCAGAGGAGATATCTGGGCTTTTCCGCGGCCCCGGCGGGGTCTTCCGGCGCGGAATGGCGGTGAAACCCCAGCAGCAGGGCGGCCGCGAAGAGCAGGGCGTAAATTATGAAAAGGGCGCGCCAAAGCAGGGCGGCGGAAGCCAGCGGCAGGGCCGGCTCCAGCAGCAGGGAATAGGAGAGCATGCCGGCCAGGGAGCCGGCATTGGACCAGGCAAAAACGCCGTAGGTGCCGCGCCCCGAGGCGTCGGAAAGCAGCTTGTGGCAAAGGGTGGTGGAGGCGGAGAGCAGCAGAAAGGGGAACGCGATAAAACGGGTGAGCCTCCAGAGCAGGTCCGCCACCGGGCTTGCGAAGGCCTGAGCGGGAAATGCAGCCGGCATGAAGGCCAGCGCGGCCGCCAGCAGGACCAGGTGGACGCGCAGCAGGATCCTGGGCGCGAAGCGCTCCGAGAGGAGCAGGGCGTAGGCGTACCCGGCTACGAGCACCAGCTGGTAGAAGAGCAGGCAGACGGTCCAGACATAATAGCTGCCGCCGTAGTACGGCAGGACGGTCTGTCCGGCGGCGAGCTCCAGTTGGAAGAGCAGAAAAGACCCCAAAAAAGCGGCGAAGCCGAAAATTATACCGGCGGTGATCTTCGATCTAGGATTTGTAGGGGGCATAGCTTCACGTCGATGGTCGGGACAGGCGGGGTAAAAACAGGGGATAAATATCCTGCCCGTCCTGTCTATCCATGTCCATTGTTTATGCGGACGGTTTTAACAACAATTCTTCCGCCTCGGCGGTGAGGGCATTGAGGACGCCTTCAAGCTCTATGGCTTTAGCGTGGATGTCGTCGGTCTCGGCCACAGGGAACGGAGCGCCGTATACTGTCTGTATGCGGCCAAAGGGGAGAGGGAACTGGTATTTGTCCCAGCTGCGCAGGATTATTTTCTTTGAAAGAGCGCAGGCGCAGGGAATTACGGGGATGCCGGCTTTCTGCGCCAGATAGATGGCGCCGGGCTGGACTTTGAAGACGGGTCCGCGCGGCCCGTCGGGCGTGATGGCCAGGGAGACCCCGCTCCGCGCGGCTTTAATGAGGGCGCGCAGCGAAAGAAATCCTCCCGAGGTGGTGGAGCCGCGCACGAAGGAAAAGCCGAAGCGCAGGAGTATGCGGGCCATGTATTCGCCGTCCTTGCTTTTGCTGATAAGGCCGCAGAGGCCGCGGTTGCGCTGGAGGTAGATCATCGCGACTTCCTGTCTGTGCCAGATGGTGTAGATGCAGGGGCCGGGGGGGAAGCCTTCGCCTTTTACGGAGATTTTAGAGGTGAGGGCGATGAAATAGACATAGAGCCAGGCAAGCGCGGAGAGCAGCGAGTGAGTGAGGGACTTTTTATAAAGGAGTTCGTTCATTTATAGATGCCGGAACTTAAATTTAAACCCGCAGGTTAGCGCAGTCGGGGGCCTGACACCCCTCCGTAAAGAACTTTAATATTTCTCCGATCTTAATAATAACCGAACTGCTTTGTAAACACTTATTGGAAGGAATTTTCGTCGGCGGCGCCGAAGACGGTGATGCCGGTTTCTTTGGCGGCGGCGAGGAACTCTTCCATTCCTAAAATAAGGGTTTTGCGGGCTTCGATGACCAGGGTGCGGGCGCCGGCGGCGGCCATGGTGTGCAGCGTGCGGGCGCCGGCCACGGGCAGATCGAAGCGCATATCCTGGTTCGGGCGCGCCACTTTAACCACGGTAAGTGCGGGGCCTTTGCCCAGGCGTTTTAAGATCTCGCCGGCGCGCTTTATACATTCGTCGGTCCCTTCCATCCCCTCCGCGGCTACCACGGCCTGGTCGCGCAGGACTACGGTGAGGCCGATGTCGAACGCGGAGAGGGCCTTCGCCGCTTTCCAGCCGAAGGCGGCTGTTTTTAAAGTATCGGGATCGGGTTTCCTGCCGGCGACGAGCCCCGGCTTTACCAGCAGGTGTTCCAGCAGGGTGGCCGAGCTTACTATCTCGATGCCGTCCCGCGCGAATTCTTCCGCTACGGCGCTGAAGATGGCGCTGGCTTTCTTGTCGCGCAGCTTGAAAAGGAGTTTGGCCCCGCGCAGGTCGGGGATCACGCCGCCGAAGATGTTTATGTGCGGTACCTGGCCGACCAGAAGGGCTTTTTTTACCCCGCGCTCTCTGAGGTAGCCCAGCGGGCCGCCGATATTGCCCAGTTTGAAATATTTTGTCTCGACCGCGCAGGCCTCTATGGCGGGGGGGGTAATGCCTTCCAGGCCGACGACATAGAGCTCGCGGCCTGCTTTCTTAGCCTCCGCCGCGAACAGCAGGGGGAAAACTCCGCCGCCCGCTATAAGTCCTATTTTTTCGCCGTTTTCCATGTTAATCTAAATACTTTTATTCAAGGGTTTGCTCTGGAGGGGTAGCGAGGGCATGGGCCCATCGGGCACCGGGTCGCGCACACCGTGCGCGCCCTCCTCACTCGGTTTCGGCGCTGCGCAAGCCTCAACCTCCGTGAGGGCACTCTGAACCCATGCCCTCGCCACCCTTCCGGGCAAAACTAGCGGGTTCGTTGCGGCTAATCATTTACGGCGGTTTCCAGCTCGCGGGCGTTCCTGCGGGGGCGGGCTATGCCGCGCTTGGTGCCCTCGCAGAAGTCCAGTATCAGCGCGGCTTCCGGCGGCAGGTTCTCGGCGCGGAGCTTCGCTATCGCGTCCTTCAGCAGCAGGCCGCGGAAGAAAAGGGTTTTGAAGACATGCTTTACGGACTTGATGGTCTCGCGGGAGAAGCCGTTGCGCTTCATCCCCACCAGATTCAGCCCGACGGGCTTGGCCCGGTCGCCCTGCGCTATCACGTAAGGGATGATGTCCTGGTTGGCCATGCCGCCGCCGGAGAGCATGGCGAATTTGCCGATGCGGGTGAACTGGTGGATGCCGGCCAGGCCCGAAATGAGCGCCCGGTCGCCTATCTGCACGTGTCCGGCTGCCGCCGAGGAATTGACCATGACGATATTGCTGCCGGCGCGGCAGTCGTGGCCCAGATGGGTGTTGGCCATCAGCATGCAGTTGGAGCCCATGGAGGTGAGGCTGGTGGCGTGCGAGCCGCGGTGCAGCGAGACCCCCTCGCGGATGATATTGGAATCGCCCATGGTGAAGCGGGTGTGTTCGCCGTGGTAGGAGAAGTCCTGCGGCGGCATGCCCACGTAGGCGGCGCCGGTGAACTGGTTGTTCTTCCCGATGGTGGAGAATTCTATTATGCAGTGCGGCCCGACGTAAGTGCCGGAGCCTATCTGGACATCCTCGCCTATGACCACGTAGGGGCCGAGTTCGACGTCCGTGTCCAGCTGGGCGCCGGCGTGCACTACCGCGGTGGGGTGTATCTTGGTTGCCATGTCTCCTCCAAAAGTTAATCTATCGCCGCTATAAATTCAGCTTCGGCCGCGGGCTCGTTGCCTACGAAGGCCGTGCCGCGCAGCTTTCCTACTTTGCCTTTGAAACGGATTATTTCCACAAAGAGCTTAAGGACGTCGCCCGGGACCACTAGCCGGCGGAACCGGGCCCTGTTTATTCCGGCTATATAGGCGAAGTGCCCCTGCATCTCCGGCAGGGACATCATCATAGAGGCGGCGGTCTGGGCCATGGCCTCAAGGATAAGAACTCCCGGCAGTATGGGTTTAGTGGGAAAATGCCCGTGGAAATAAAGCTCGTTGGCTGTGACGCACTTGGTGCCCACGCAGGTCTTGTTCTCCTCTATTATTTCCACTTTATCCACCAGCAAAAAGGGGTAGCGGTGCGGAATTATCTTAAGTATCTCCTCGCAGGAGATGACGCGTACCGGCTTGTAGGAACGGTGTTTTGTATCAGTCATATTTCTATCTTCTGTCTTTGACCCGGGCTCCTTTCTCCAATAACAGTTTAGCAAAATTGACATTGGCGGCGTGCCCGGGCCGCTCGGCTTCGATGTGGATATCTTTAAGGGGCAGACCGGCCAGGGCCAGGTCTCCTATGAGGTCCAGCAGTTTGTGGCGGGCGAATTCGTCGGCGAAGCGCAGGCCGCCTTTTGCCATTATCTCTTTTTCTCCGATCACTATGGCGTTCTCCAGCGAGCCGCCCAGCGCGAGGCCGGCGGCCTTGAGGGCCTCTATTTCGTGCGAGAAGCCGAAGGTTCGGGCGGGGGACACGCGCACCAGGTATTCTTCGGGCGTCAGGGCGAATTCTATCACCTGCCTGCCCACCAGCGAATGCGGATAATCATAAGTGAGTTTGAAGGATACTCCGCGCGAGGGGGCGGCGCAATAGCGGATGTCGCCCTTGGCCATTTCAAGCCGGCCGGCGAGGGAGAGACACTCGCGCTCCTGTCCCGGCTTTTCCAGCAGGCCGGCTTTAAGGAGCGCGGTGGCGAAGGCCAGCGCCGAGCCGTCGGCGGCCGGGGGCTCCTCGCCGGCTATTTCGATATCGAGGTCGTCTATGCCGAGGCCCGCCGCGGCCGAGAGGAGGTGCTCGACCGTGTAAATGGTGTTCTTCCCGTCGCTGATATTGGTGCCGCGCACGGTGCCGGTCACCTTGTCGAGGCGGGCCGGGAGGGGCTTGGCGAAAGCGGGGCCCACAAAGCGGAACCCGGTGGGCCCTTCGGCGGGCATAAAGGCGACGCGGGAAGGCTTGCCCTTATGCAACCCTATCCCCTCTATCGTAGCCGGTGACTTGATCGTTGTTCTCATTATTAAGATTTAAAAGTTGCGAGGTGCCCAGTCGGGGGCCTGGCGAGGGGTTGCCCATTCCGCCGCGCAGGAACCGTTGCGCGGTTCCCCCCAGCCGGGATAATCAGGCTGGGGCCCCCTTCCCCAAAGCGGCTTCAGGGCAACCCTTCGCCACCCCTCCATTTATAACTATAGTTTAAACGGTCCGCACTTTAAATGTGATGTTGCCCGGCGGAGACCGTGCGGGCCGGGTTAGCAAAAGCCGCCGGAGGCCCGAGCTTGCGTAGCGCGAGGGCCGAGGCAGGCAGGCGCGCGCACGGTGTGCGCGACGCCGGTTTTGCGTTCCGGCCCGCACGGTATGCCGCCGATATGCGCACTAACTATTTAAAAAGAACGGCTTAAATCCCCAGCTGCTTTTTTATTTTATTGAGGGTCTTGCTCATCTCGGGGAGCTTGCCGAGGAGGACCTCTATCTTCATGGCCAGCAGGCGCGGCCTGGCGGTGTGGCCGAACACTATCTGGTCCGGGCCCAGATCCGCCATGACGCCGGTCTTTCCCATCACCACGCTGTTCTCTCCTATGGTAAGATGGTCGGAAATGGCCGCCTGGCCCCCGATAATGGCGTTGTTGCCGATAACGGTGGAGCCGGCTATGCCGGCCTGGCCCATTATCAGGCAGTGCCTGCCTATTTTGACGTTGTGGGCGATGTGCACCAGATTGTCTATCTTGGTGCCGCCGCCTATCACCGTGACGTCGAGGGCGGCGCGGTCTATGGTCGTGTTGGCGCCGATCTCCACTTTGCCTTCGATAACCACCCTGCCCAGCTGCGGGATCTTTTCATGCGCTCCCCGCGGAGAGATGTAGCCGTACCCGTCGGCGCCTATGACGGCGCCGGCGTGTATTATCACCTCCGCGCCCGCTTCGCAGGCGTCCATGATTTTTACTCCGGGGTAAAGCCTTGTCCCGCGCCCGATCCTGGCGTTCCGGCCCACGTAGCACTGCGCGCCGATCACCGCTCCGTCCGAGATGACCGCCCCGTCCTCGATAACGGCGAGCGGGCCGATATGAATATCCTTCCCCAGTTGGGCGGAAGGGGACACGCAGGAAGAGGGGTGTATTCCGGGCTCCGGCAGGGGGCGCGACTCTTTTTCAACCAGGCGCAGCGCGAGCATGAAAACGTACTTGGGATTTTTGGTGAAAATCAGCGAGCCGGTGAAATCCTTGAAAAGGTTTTCCGAGCCGAGCGGGGCCAGCAGGCAGCCGGCTTTTGACCCCGCAGCCGCGGCCGCCAGGGCGGGGTCGGACAGGAAGGCCAGATCGGCCGGGCCCGCTCTCTCAAGCGGAGCCGCGCCTGTGATCCGGCGGGAGCCGTCGCCGCTCAGGCCGCCCTCGGCGAGCTTCGCTATGTCGGCGGCTGTAAGGTTCATATTTCGTTTTCCTCCAGCTTCTTCATCAGTTTGCCGGTGAGGTCCACCGCCTTCTGGCCGAATAGGATATTCCGCTTGTCGATGATCACGCTGACCGCCTCTTTTATGGCCAGCTCTTTCAGCGCCACGTAGATGCGGCCCAGCAGTATCTCGCTTTTGCGGCTTTCATATTCCAACAGTTCGCGCTCGGTCTGGCGCTGGAAAAAGCGGAGAGCCTCTTCTTTATCGGCAAGCTCAGCTTCTTTTTTTGCCAGTACGGCGTCTATCTCCGGCACAGAGGTGGAAACTGAAAATTTAAAATGAGTCACGGGCACGCCGGTTATCCCGGGCATGTCTATGCCCGGAGATGCGGCCCCCTGGGACAGGCCGGCCATGCCGGGCAGCGAGGCCATGCCGGGCGGCAAGACTACGGAGGGCTGCGAGGCCGCGGCGGGGGCCGAGGCGGCTGCGGGCTTCGGGGCAGCGGCGGAAGACGGGGCGGCTGCGGGCGGTGAAGCCGGGACGGGTTGCGGGGCCTCTGCGGGAGGCGGGGCGGCTGCGGACTGTGAAGCCGGGGCAGGCGGCAGGGCCGCCGCGGGCGCCGGGGCGGTTAAGGGCTGTGAGATCGCGGCGGGCTGTGAAGTCGGGGCGGGCGGCAGGGCCGCCGCGGGCGCCGAAACGGCTGCGGGTTTTGAGGCCGCTGCGGGCGGTAAAGTCTCGGCGGGGGGCGGCGTCTGCGGAGCGGCCATTGAGGCCTGCGGGGCCGCGGTGGAGAGCTGCACGCTTTCCGCCGGAACCTGCACCGCGCCCGTAGAAACCGGTACGGCCTTTGCGGCCTGCGCGGCAACCGCCGCCTCAACGGCCGCCGCGGCTTGAGCCGCCCGCGCGGCGCCAGCCGCCTCAGAGGCCGCCGCGGCTTCAGCCACGCTGCGCTGCGTTTCCAGCAGCGAGGGAAGCGTCAGCGCGAATTCCCGCTCCTGGCGGAGCTTGGCTATCTCAGCCTTCAGCGTGAAGACCGGGGTTTTCTTCGCGTTAAGAGCTTCCTCTTTTTTCTTGATCTCGGCTATAAATTCCTCGCGGGCGCCGGCGGTGCCGGAGTACTCCTTGAAGACGCGGTCGATATCCACGTAGCCGATGGTGCCGGATTCTCCGCGGTTCTCCTCCAGCAGCAGCTCCAGCGCCGCGGCGTTGAGCGGCATCAGGGCCGGCAGCAGCAGAAAAATAAGTTTTTTCATAAATTAGCACCCTTCGGGCGAACTTCTGTCAGAACAGATTTCCCAGCGTGAAGTATATGTCCGAGCGCTGCTCGCCGGGCTTGTGGTTAAAGCCGTAGCCCCAGTCAAGGCGTATCGGGAAGGCAGGAGTGGTAAAGCGTATCCCGAAGCCGGCGCCGCACTTCAGGTTCGTAGTCCCGGTCCCGAAGCGGCCGCTGACCTTGTCAAAGCTGTCCCACGAATTGCCCGCATCGAAGAAGAAGGCGAACTGCACGATAGTGCGGCGGTGCTCCCGGGCCAGCGGGAATTTAAATTCAAGGTTAGCCACGTCGTAGACCCTGCCGCCGTTCGGGGGGCCTATCTGGCCGTTGTTGGCGTAGCCGCGTATCGTCTCGGCGCCGCCGAGGAAATATTTCTCGTAGACCGGCACTTCTTTGGTGCTTCCGAAGCGCCCGATAAAGCCCATCCGGTTGCCGAAGGCCATGACGAACGGATAGTCGTCGATAGCGAACAGCTTAAGGTTGTAGCTGTAGGAGAAAGTCGGTTTATAATAGTTGACGTCGCCCTGCAGCAGGCCGCCGGCATATTCCACTCCGATGGAGGTTTTGGTCCCGCGGGTGGGGTCCCACACGTTATCGCGGGTGTCCCGGGCGAATTCCAGATATATCGAAGAGGTCACGCTGGTACCCTCCGTCAGCTCGGACTTGTACAGCTGGTCCACCTCGGTGATGCGCACTCTCTCGTAGGTGTAGGCGGTGGTCAGGTGATATTTGTCTTCCTCGAAGCGCGGCCCGAGCGTAACCTTGCCGCCGGTGCGGCGCTCCGTGTAAGCCGAAATCGTGCTCTGGTAGGGCTTGTAGTGCCGCGAGTTGAAGATATCGACTCCCAGCGAGGTGGGGTGGCCCGCTACCCAGGGGGTGGACCAGCTGAGGTAGTAATCCTGCACCCGCTTGCCGAAGTTCCAGGACAGCGACGTTTTGTAGGCCCTGCCGAAAAGATTGAGGTGCGAGAGCGAGAGCGTGCCGACGAGGCCGTCGGTGGAGGAGATCCCGGCCCCGGCCGTCAGCATGCCGGGCTTGCCTTCGGTCACGTCGAACACCAGGTCCACCTTGTCCGGGTCGGCGGTGGGGTTTATGACCGGGCTGACGTCGTCAATGAAGCCCAGGTTGAAGATCCTTTCCTGGCTGCGGCGTATCTTGGAGGAGCTGAACACCTCTCCCTCTTTCTGCGTTATTTCGCGGCGCAGCACGTAGGATTTGGTAGCCTTATTCCCTTCCACGTCAACGTGGTCTACAAAGATCTGGCTGTTCTCAGTGATGTTGAACGTAACGTCGGTCTCCCCTGTTTTCTCGTTGTAAACCCTGTCAGGGAGCAGCGCGGCTTTCAGGTAGCCCTTGTCCGCGTACTTGTCCTGGATGGCGCGGACCGTTTCATTGAAGCGCTCCTGGTTGAAGAGCTTGCCGCGGCGGTATTCCACGGCCGGCAGCAGCTCGCTCGGCAGATAGACCGTGTTGCCGTTGAAGAAGGTGGCTCCGAATTTCTGTTTGGTGCCTTCCAGGACCGAAAGTCTTATGGTCACGCTGGAGCGCTCCTCGTTAAAAGAGACCGAGGAGGAGGTTATTTTGAAATCGCCGTAGCCGTTATTCTTGTAAAAGTCCGCCAGCGTCTTAAGGTCCTCGTCCAGGTCCTGCGGGGAGTAGATCTTTTTGGGCCGGTTCTTCATTTTCTTGACCAGCTTTTTGACCGGGAAGCCCGCCGAACCCTCCACCTCCACGGCGGCCACCCGCGCTTTTTTCCCCTCGGTGACGGAGACCGTAAGAAAGCAGAGCGAAGCCGCCGTGTCGAAAGTAACCGCATAGTCGGCCTTGGCGTCGATAAAGCCCTTTTCGCGGTACTTGTCCGCTATTTTGATCAGGTCCTCGCGCATCTTAAGCTCGTCGAAAAAATCCTTCTCCTTCAGCGTCATCTCGTCCTTTACGGCCGATTTTGACATGCCCTTGGCGCCGGCGACGGTTATGGTCTTGATCATCGGCTTTTCGGAGATTATATAGGTGATGCGCACCGGGACCGAGGAGCCCGCGGCCTCGGCCAGCCTCGGCGACATCGGGCGGCCCGGGAGCTCCTCTATGTCTACGGAAACTTTGTCCACGCTGCCCAGCGCCAGGATCGCCTCTATGTCCTGATTGACGAAGTCTTTGAGGTACAGGCGGCCTTTTTTGGCCTTTCCGGCCTTTATGACCGCCTTGGCTTTGAGATTTACCTGCCCTTTCGCCGCTGTTTCCGCCACTTCCCAGGGGCCGTTCCCCTGTCCGCCCAAAGCTCCGGCCGCGGGCCCTTCACCTGCCAGCATGCCGGGCAGCGCCAGGGGGTCGGTCAGCGTCTGGGAAAGTCCGTGGCTTGACATCCACTCTTTGAGCTGCTCGGGAGAGGGGCTTTCCCCCACCGTAGTGCCGGGCAGGGCCTGGGGGGCCGGCGCGGTCTGTGCTGAAGCGGTAAAATTGAAGGCTGCCAGGAGCAGGAACGTGCAGGTGAAAAGTTTCATCGTTGTCCTTAAGGGCAAAATCCGCCGAACCGTAGCCCGGCCCGGTTTACTATATAGATATCTTACTATTTTTTCGGGCGCGGGGATAAGGCCGGCTCTGTCCTCTTTGGGGCGATGTTTTTTATGCTAAAATAGGCCGAGCGAAAAAAAACGCGCTCCAAAACGGCCTTTTTAAAGGGAGAGATAAATGAAAAAAGTTTATATCCTCGACACCAACGTCCTGATACACGACCCGCTTTCCTTCACTAAATTTGAGGACAATACGGTAGTGATCCCGATATCCGTCATAGAGGAGCTGGATAATTTTAAGCGCGCGGCGGACGAGCGCGGCAAAAGCGCGCGCATAGTTTCCCGCAAGCTGGACGAGTTCCGGTCCAAAGGCAAGCTGAACGCCGGCGTCAAGACGGAGGCCGGCGGCACGCTGATAGTGGACCTGGACCACGTGCAGGTGCTGCCCAAGGAATTCAAACTGCTCGAGATGGACAACCGCATCCTCAACACCGCCTACTGGTACGAGCAGAAAAAACATAACACCATACTGGTCACGAAGGATATCAATCTGCGCCTCAAAGCCGAGGCCGTCGGCCTGAACACCGAGGACTATGAAGCGGGGAAAGTGAACGTGGATGAGCTGTATCCCGGCCTGATCTCCCTGGAAGTCTCCGGGGCGGACGTGGACAAGTTCTATAAAGAGCATGTCATAGCGAGCCCCGACAAGGAGCTGTCGCCCAACGAATTCGTGGTGCTGCACGCCAAGGGCGACCCGAAAAAATCAGCCATCGGCCGCGTCGACCCGAATGACACGTCGAAGATAAAGGCGCTCAATCCCGAGCCCTCTCCCTGGGGCATACGCCCGCTGAACAAGGAGCAGCGCTGCGCGATGGAGCTGCTGCTGGACGATTCCGTGAAGCTGGTAACGCTGCTGGGCGCCGCCGGCACGGGCAAAACTCTGGTGACGCTGGTCTGCGGGCTGCAGAAGTCGGTGGAGGAGAACGTTTACCGCAAGCTCATCATCTGCCGCCCGATAGTGCCCGTCGGCAAGGACATCGGCTTCATTCCGGGCACGAAGGAAGAGAAGCTGTCCACCTGGATGGGCGCCATCTATGACAACCTCGAATTCGTCATGGACAAGCGCCATCAGGAAAGCGCCGTGGAAAAATTCGAGTACCTGCTGCAGAACGAAAAGATAGAGATAGCCTCGGTGACGCATATCCGCGGCCGCTCGCTGCCCAAGCAATATATGATAGTGGACGACGCGCAGAACCTGACGCCGCACGAGATCAAAACCATCCTCTCGCGCGCCGGAGAGGGGACCAAGGTGGTAGTGACCGGGGACCCGTACCAGATAGACAATCCCTACCTGGACATCGCCTCGAACGGCCTCACTTATATAGTCGACCGCATGCGCGGCCAGAAGCTCTACGGCCACCTGACCTTCACCAAGACCGAGCGCAGCCAGCTGGCGGCGCTGGTGGCGGAGCTGCTGTAGAGAACCCTCGCGATAAATAACATCAAAGCCCTCCGGAAACTTCCGGGGGGCTTTTTTTGCGTCCGGAGAATTACAGGAAAGGGGCGTAGACCAGGCGGTCCACGTTCATCCTCAGCAGGTCTTTTTCCGCGGCGTAGAATTTCTCGGGGAACTCGAGAAAGACCGTATTGCCGCGGACCAGCAGTTTTTCCTTTATCGCGGGGTGGGCCAGTTCAAAAGAGCCGACGCGGCATTCCCGCGCGCAGCTCACCCCGCGCGCGGCGCCTTCCGGCGGCGCGTCGCGCATCCCGACCAGGCAGGTGCGCGTGCTGGTGAGGTTCAGGTAAGGGTAATACAGGGTCAGCCTGAAGGTCCGCCGGTCGAACCCGAAAAGCCCGCCCCTGGCAAAATTAACGTCGGGTGGGGTCCCGATGGTCGACAGCTCATAGCGCGAGACGCCGAGCCCGCGGAAAAATTTCAGGGCCAGGCCGTTGTGGACCGTGACCGCCTTCCCGGTATCGTCGAAAACGTTTTCACGGAGCAGCCGGCCGGCGTTCAGCCTGAACGGCAGGCGGTTGCGCCGCGCGAGCTCAAAGGCCCCGAAATCGTTCACGGTTATCTCCAGCCCCGCCGGGTCCAGCGCGCCGCTCTTCGCGAGCCGTAAAAGTTTTTTAAAGACGGAGTCCAGCCGCCCCGCGCCTTTCTCGCTCAGCATCGGGGTCAGCAGGCAGACTTTCTTGCCCCGCCCCTGCAGCCAGGCGGCTTCGTCGCAGACCGAGGCGTCGAGCAGGTTCTCGCAGAATTCGGGGCCCAGGTAAAACCAGGCGAAGCCGCGCAGCGCTGCTTCCAGCCCGCCGGACTTTTTCAGGTCGGTCAGCGTCATCGTCCCGAGCCTTATTCCTTTTTCAACGGCCATGGTTAAAAGCCGCCTCCGTTCCAGCCGGACAGCTCCCGGATAAAAACGCGCCTGGCTTCCGCCCGCGGGTTCGAGGAGGAAAGCCTTTCCGCCAGGCCGAGCATGGCGCGCAGCTCGCGGACTTTTTTGACTTTCACTTCCGGCAGGTCGTGGCGCGTGCCATACTTCAGGTATTGCACCCCCGAAGCGAAGAAATCAAAAAAAGCGGCGGCGTCGGACAGCCTCGGGGAGCCGCCGCCGGTAAACCTGTTCTCAAGCCGCTTTATGAGGGCGGGGAGCTCCCCCGCGCGGCCCGGCAGGTCCAGGCTCCGGAGCTTTACCAGCCCGCCCGGCTTCGCGTTAATGCGGCAGAGGGAACCTTCCACAATGGCCGATTTCAGGGTGTAGTGGCCGGGCCGGTGCAGCTGGCAGCGGCCGTTGACGTAAGCGCAGCCGAAAAAACGGTAATCGAAGATCTCCGTTTCGATGTTCCGCGCGCGGCAGAAAAGGAGTATCTTCCGCGCCTCGTGCGGAGAGAGCTGGTTCGGCAGGATGATGCGGGCTATCCCGAAGCGGGAAAAAAAAGCGGCGCTCAGGCTGTTGAAGACCGGCTGCACCGAACTCAGGTGGAGTTCCGCGCCGAGGCGTTTTTCCCGGCCCGAGAACAGGCCGAGCAGGTAGGGGTTGGAGAAAATAAATGCGTCTACGCCGAGCGCGGCCAGGCGCCGTATTCTTTTTTCTACGGCGCCGAGATGTCTGTCCGTGGCCGGGGCGTGGATGGCGTTGACCGCGAGCGAGATCCTCTTCCCGAGGGCGCGGACTTTTTTTACGGCCTTCGGCAGATCCGCGGCGGGCAGGACCCCGATGCTGAAAGCCGGGAGGTCCCCTACGGCGGTATAGAACTCGTCCGCGCCGGCCTCTGCCAGCGGCTCCAGTTCGCTAAGATCCGAAAAACAGGATACTATTTTCATTAAAAAGCTTCGGCTCTGATGCTTTCCGGATCTTTGCCGGAAGAGATCAATTCTTTGCTGCCGTGTATCTTCAGGTAATCCGCTCTTGCGCCGCAGCAGGCCGGTTCCAGGGAGCAGTTCCCGCAGGCCGGGCACATCGCTTTTTTCGCGATCCCGGCTTCCAGGATATGGTCGCCCCTGCGCCAGCGCTGGAATTCAAAAGAGAAGCCCTCGAAATTCCGCAGCCGGCAAAGGGGCATGTTCTGGACCACGGCTTTTATCTTTTTAAGCTTTAGTTTGGCGAGCGCCACTTTCAGAAAAGGCTCCGCCTCTCCGTAGCGGGGGACTATCTCCGCGCTGTCCCCTACCCTCCCGGCGTTGCGCACGAAGGTGAAGTTGACGAAAGCCAGCCCCGGGAATTTTTCTATGACCCAGTCCGCGAAGGCCGGGAGCCGGCGGTAGTTCCCGCCGAAGATTATGTGGAAGAGGCGGATCTTGCGTTCCGCGCCCAGGGCTTTCAGGTTCTCAAGTCCTTTGACGGCCATGCCGAATTTTACGCTGCGGGTGGCCTTCCGGTAGGTGTCCGGATCGGCGGCCGGAAAATTGACGGTGAAATAGTCCACGGCTTTCTCCGCCCTGCGGCAGAATTCGGGGTCGGAGAGGGCCACGGCGTTGGTGGAGAGCATGAAATGGGCCACCCCGGCCGCCTTCAGGGTTTTGACCCAGTCGAAGAAATCCCCGCCGGCGGTAGGTTCGCCGCCGCCTTCGAGGCTTACCGCTTTAACGCCTTTTCTCCTGATCGCCGCCGCGATCTTTTCTTTCGGCGGGGGGGCTCCGGCCGGCGGGTTCTGGCAATAGACGCAGTAAAGGTTGCAGGTGCGCGCCATCGGCACGCAGAGCTGTTCGCTTATCCAACCGTCTTTCGAGGCGTCCTTTTTCACGCTTGTATTCTATCATTTCCTCTTTGACGGGTAATTGGGCCTTTTGGCCCAGGCGCTCATGGGCCTTTAGGCCCTCGGCGTATCAATGCTATATACTAAGATATAACCGTAATGCTATCCTGAAAGAAAGACCGGTCAAAAGGAAACTCAGCATGCTTAAAAATAAAAGTCTTTGGCTCAAAGCTTTTGCCGTAATCGCCCTCTCTTTCCCGGCGTTCACCGCGCAGGCGGCCGCCGACGTCAGCTCCTCCGCCCTCGGCGAACTTGTCTCCGGCGCGCAATTTAAAAATCTTGTGGAACTCCCGGCCCTTGCGGCGGCGGCCGTTCCCGCGGTCAGTCTTGAAGCGGTCCTGCCCTCGGCAGCTTCGCCCGCACCCGGCCGCGATTTCACTCCCAAGATAGAGGACGCTTCCCGCATCAAGTCCATAATGAAGCTGATCTCGGATATCTATAACGGCGTGCACCTGCCCTACGCGCAGGACGGCGCCGTGTTCAGCAACAAGGAAGGCCGCCTGCCGGTCCAGCCGCGCGGGTTCTACAAGGAATACACGCTGCTTACCGGCGACGCCCCGCATAAGGTCGTCATCGGCGGGATCAGCTACGAGGTAGCGCCCGACCTGAGCGCCCGCGGCTCCGAGCGGATAATAATAGGCGGCGGCGAAAATATTTACTATACGCCTAACCATTACGCGAATTTTATATTGCTTACGGTGGTATACTGAAACCGATGGCCCGGCCCGGGGAAGAAGGACTTTTCCTCGACCTTAAGGCCCGCGGTACGGCGGCGGAGAGGATAGAAGAACTATTCCCGCCGCCGTCCTATTTTGTGGCGTACGTGGACGGCGCGAAGATCCAAAACAAGGCCGGACTGATGGACGCCCT
Source organism: uncultured Elusimicrobia bacterium (assembly GCA_903873295.1). GTDB lineage: Bacteria > Elusimicrobiota > Elusimicrobia > Elusimicrobiales > UBA9959 > UBA9959. The sequence continues at coordinate 7,839 of CAIQNV010000073.1, read as the reverse complement.
GGCGGCCGCTTTCAGGTTTCCCGCCTATTTCGGGAAAAACTGGGACGCGCTGCTGGACTGCCTGCGCTCGCTGCCGGATGAGCTCCCCGCCAAAGGCTATATCCTGGCCGTTCGCAACTCGGGATCCTTTCTCTTCTCCTCCCCTGAAGACCTGGAAGCCTTCGCCGACACCGCCGGCGAGGCCAGGGCTTTCCTCAGCGATAAATTCAAAGCCCTTTTCGTAGTGGTCCTGCTTTAAGAAAGCGGGGTCGGGAAGGAAATTCCCGGCTGTTTCGCCGCTACGTAGTTTTTTCACCCCCCGGTTGAAATACCCGGATTTTTCTGCTATGCTATATTAATAGATATTCAGATTTATAATTAGGGAGCGGCAGCCCGTTTGCCGGGGCCAAAGCCGGGCCACCCCCGGCGCTGGCATTGGGAGGGTTTATGGAAACTATGGACGGACTCAATATAAGGCTAAGTTTCAGCCGAAAAAGCGTGCTTCCGCTGTTCGTGCTTGGTTTCCTTTTCTGGCATCCGGGATTTATCGGCTCGGAAAGCCTTACGCTTACTACCTATTATCCCGCCCCCTATGGCGGCTATGTCAGTCTGCTGACGACCGGGCAGACCCTGCTGGCCAGGGACGGCGGAAACGTGGGGATCGGAACCCCAGTCCCCCAGCAGAAGCTGCACGTGACGGGAGGAAATGCCCAGGTGGACGGAAATGTCCAGGCGAACCGCATAAAGTTCCCCGGCGTTGGCGGAAATTCAGGCGTCGCAGGGGATTATTATTCTATATACCAGGAAGCCGGCGGCTGGTCTTACCCTTATCCCGACCTGCGGATCCAGTATCATACGGGTATTTCCTACGACGCTTACCGGGCATACGGGGGGCATCGGTTTTATACGGACTATGACGGCTCCGGCAATCCCGCCGGGCTTGAAATGCAGATCACCAGCGAGGTTAACGTCACCCATGACCTCAGGGTGGGCGGCGATCTTTATGTGACCGGCAGGATAATGGACGTCTGCACCCGCGTCGGTTACGGTGTGGGCGGGGTCGCCTATTGCCCGTCGGGCCGGAACGTGGTAGGGTTCATGGGCGACGGCGTGCCGCGCGTCTGGGGCTTCCTGCCCGGCGGCAGCACCACCAGCGCCTGGGGCACTTACATCATGCTGGGCGAGGATTGGGGCGGCACCATGGTCTGCTGCAGGATATAGCGATTATCCCGGCCGCGCATTATCCGGCGGTCCGGCGGCCGGAAAAATTCTGGTTTCCAAGGAGTTCAGTTTGTCTGAAAATATTTCCATCCGGGTCAGCCTGAAAAAATACAGCCTCGATTCTGTCCGCTATGCCGCCCACTCGCTGGGCGGTCTGGTTTATGCTTTTATAAAACCCCTGCCAGGCGGAAAGGTGCTGGTGGAATTGTCCCCTAAGCCGGGGACCACCGCCGCCAAAGCCGCCGGCTGCGCGCGGCTTTTCCGCGGCGAGCTGGAGGACGAGAAGCTGCGCGAGCGCGTTTCGTCCGGGAACAGGGAGCTGCGGGAATTCCTGCTGCTTAAGGCCATGAACTACCAGCCGAAGCCGCCGGAAAAAGACGATTCCGGCCTTACCCCGCAGCAGGAAAAAGAGCTTAACGACCTTATAGCCCAGATCGAGGGCGAGATAAAAGCGGAGGCCGCTAAAGGCGCCTCGGCCGATCCCCTGGGTATCACCAGCACCTGGGAAGATAAATATGACCCCAAAAACGGCCGCAAAAAGATCCGCTAAGCCCCGCAGCGCGGGCCTTCCCTATTTTACTTTCCGGCGCATGGCGGACGGCTCCGTGCTGCTTTCGAACGACGCCGGCCGCACCGCCGCCGTCTCCGGCAAGGATTTCGCGCGCTTCTCCGCCGGGCGACTGGGCTCCGGCGAGCCGCTCTACGCCGAGCTGGCGGCCAAGGGCTTCGTGCGCGAGATGACGGATTTCGAGGGCTATGCCGCCGCCTGCTCTAAAAAGAACGCCTTTCTGGGGGCCGGGCCGGGCCTGCATATCCTGGTGATGACGCTGCGCTGCAACCACAAATGCCTCTATTGCCAGTCCGGGGCCCTGGGTGCGGGCGGCCGGGGCACCGATATGAGCCGCGCGGTGGCGCGCAAAAGCGTGGACTTCGCGCTCAAGAGCACCAATCCTGGCATCACCATAGAATTTCAGGGCGGAGAGCCGCTGCTCAACTGGGACACGCTGAAGGACTCCGTGCTTTACGCCCGCGGCCGCGGCAGGGAGCTCGGGCGGGAAGTGCGGCTGGCCCTGGTCTCCAACTTCAGCCTCATGACGGAAGAAAAAGCCCGCTTCCTTGTGGAGAACGAGGTTTCCGTCTGCACCTCCCTCGACGGGCCGGCGGACCTGCATAATAAGAACAGGACCTTCTCCGGCGGGAATTCCCACGCGCACACCGCGCGCTGGCTCAAATATTTCATCGGGCGCGCCGCAAAACAGGTGCCGGAGTACAGGACCTTCACCCCCAGCGCGCTGCTTACCGTCTCCAGGTATTCGCTCGGCCGCGAAAAAGACATAGTGGACGAGTACCTGCGGCAGGGGCTCGCGGATATTTTCGTGCGGCCGCTGGCCCCGATAGGCTACGCCAAAAAACTCTGGCCGCGGATAGGCTATTCTTCGGAGGAGTTCGCGCGCTTTTACCGCAACAGCCTGGACTATATTATAAAGCTCAACGCCGCCGGGAAAAAAATACGCGAGCGCCACGCCGTGATAATGCTGGAGAAGATAGTCAACGGCGGCGACCCGGGCTACCTGGACATGCGCTGCCCGTGCGGCGCCGCCATAGGCCAGGTGGCTTACAATTATAACGGCGACCTTTACGCCTGCGACGAGGGCCGCATGGTGGGCTGGGAGGGGGACGACCTGTTCAGGATCGGGAACGTGCTGCGCGACTCCTACCGCAAGGTGATGCTGGCCCCCGCGTCCCGCGCCTGCGCCGCGGCCTCCAGCCTGGAATCCCAGCCGCAATGCTCCCGCTGCGTTTACAAGCCCTGGTGCGGGGTCTGCCCGGTATATAACTACGAGACGCAGGGCTCCCTGTGGGGCGATATGCCGTCCAGCGGGCGCTGCGCGCTTTCCCTGGGCATGTTCGACGCGCTTTTCGGCCTGCTGAAGAAGCCGGCCAGCGCCAAAATCCTGAAGGAGTGGGTGCAAAAATGAAGCCTGGAATGAAAACAGAGCCCGTATTTCTCAGCGGCGAAATTTACTGCGAAGAGGCGGTGAAGCTGGCGGCCGCGGTTTTTGAAGGGCGCGCGAAAGTGCGCGTCATAAAAGCCGCCGGCGGCGTAAAAGCGGAAATTTCAGGCGGCGAAAATATAACGCGCGAATTCTGCGGCGAAGTCCTGAACCAGCAGTGCCGGATAGATCTCAGCCGCAAAAATTATAAGATCGCCTCCCTTATAGCTACCAAAGCCCTGCTTTCCGCGGCCGGTGAAAAGACCGCTAAATAAACACAGTTCCCGCTAAACGCCGGCGGGCCGAACTGAGATCTCATCCTAAGGTTGTTATTAAATGCGCAGTCTATATACGCAAGCATCCGGAAAGTGGCTTATCCTCGCGGCGGCGCTGCTGCTCGCTTCAGCCGGAGCCCTTAAATTCCTGCGGCATAAAGCCGCCCTTGATAAAGCCGCGCTCCTTGCGGGGCAGCCGGCGCAGCAGGGCGGTCCGCTGCCAGGCGGAAACACGCAGTACTATATTCCCGCGGAGTTCTCAGCCGTGCCTACCCGGGCCGGCGCCCCTTCCAATTACGGCGCGCTTCCCACCGTAAAACAGGAGAGCTACAACAGCGGCCCCTGCAAGGGCGGCTCCCTGAATGAGATTCTTTCGTCGCACGGGCGCATCTGGGGCGACATGGCCCCGTACGGGTCCTTCCAGAGCGCCGACACGGCGGACGTGTACGACCTTATGGGCAGATACCTTTCCTGCGTCGGACTGGCGCGCGGCGACCCGGCCTTCTGCGACTATCTGCCCGGCGCAGGCCGCGCCGGAAAACTCGAAGTGGACCGCTTTTCCAGTCCTAATTACAAATGCAGGGAATATTACATGAACGTCTCTTTCCCCGGCTTTTCCGCGGGGCGGGATAAAGCGGACGCCTCCTGCCGTATTCTTCAGACCGGCGGCAACAGCATCATAGGGCCGCAGATCCCGGGGGAGGATTTCTGCGCCGCGGCCGCCTCCGGCATGGAGGGGATGTGCGGCGCTCTTTCCGGCTTTATTCCTAAAGAGATGAGCGGGAAATGCCGCCGCGTCCTGCCGGCCGGCAGGAGCGACTGCGGCGCCGACCAGGTCTGCTCCTCGCGCCTGGCCATCTACGGCGCGATGAAGTCCGGCGACGCCGGGGCCTGTCCGGAGGATTACCGCGGACTTTGCTCCGCCTTTCTCTCCAGGACGGAGGCGTCCTGCTCCGCGATGCTGGCTAAGTTGGGCGCCTCTTACTGCGGCTACCTGGCTAAAGCCCAGAAAAGAGCGGGCGGCTATGCCGGCTTCTCCCCTGAAGAGGTCAGCGAAGCTCTGAAAAAGGACGCCGAAGAAAAAACAGCAGCAGAAAGGCATCGGCTGGAAAACAAGAAAATAACCGAAGATATAAATAAAAGGGTCCGTAAGCTGCTGGGCAAGTAAACCGTCAGGATAGCGGGGATAGTCAAAGGTATGAGTAAAACAGCTTCTGTCTCCGCCTTCGCCTTTACCTCCGCATTCACCTTGTGAAACGCATAGATATAAAAATAGGTTTCAACTGCAACAATATGTGCGATTTCTGCGCCCAGGGCGGAAAGCGCGCCCGCGCGGGCGGGAAAAGTCTCGGACAGATAAAGGCCGATCTGGCCCGGGCTAAGAAAGAGGGCGTCACCGGAGCGGTCTTTACCGGCGGGGAGCCTACGCTGCATCCTGATCTGCCCGCCGCGGTGCGGGCCGCCAGGGCCATGGGCTATGAAAGCGTGCAGGTGCAGACCAACGGCCGCCGCTTCGCCTATTATGAATATTGTCTGGAGCTGAAAAAAGCCGGAGTGACCGAGATGGGGCCCTCGCTGCACGGCTCCACCCCGGAGATCCATGAGGCGCTGACCCGGGCCCCGGGCAGTTTCAAGGAAGTCGTCAGCGGCATACTTAACTGCAAAAAACTCGGGATGTACGTGCTGACCAATTCGGTCATCACCTCGGTGAACTACAAAGATCTGCCGGAACTGGCCCGGCTCCTGATGCGCCTCAAGGTCGATCAGTTCCAGTTCGCCTTCGTCCACCTGGTCGGCTCGGCCTGGAAAAACCGCAAAACGCTGGCGCCTAAAAAAACCGCGGTGATGCCCTATCTCAAACGGGCGCTTGACGCCGGCCGCGAAAGCGGAGTGGCCTGCTATACCGAGGCCATACCGTTCTGCCTGATGAAGGGCTACGAGGCCTGCGTGGCAGAGCGCGTCATTCCCGAGGGCCCGGTTTCCGACGCCGATTTTTATATCGAGAGCTACGGCGATTACCGCCGCGACGAGGGCAAGGCCAAGCGCCCGGAGTGCCGGCCCTGCCGCTGGTTCAGCCTCTGCGAGGGGCCCTGGCGGGAATACCCCGGGCTCTACGGCTGGGACGAATTCAAGCCCGTGAAAGGAAAAGCGCCCGCCGCTGAACGATAGCCGCTTTTTTATGCCCGATATCCCTTTCTGGAACAAGTGCAATAATAAATGCGTGATGTGCACCAACCTGCCCTCTTTCGCGGGGCAGCCCGGCGCGCATTACGGGCTTAAGGGCCAGATCGGAAAGCTGGAGCGCTACCTTAAAGGGCTGGGGCCCGTTTATCTCAAGAACGCGGGCCGCGCGGAATTCGTCAGCCTGACCGGCGGCGAGCCGACGCTGCATCCGGATTTTTTTCAACTGCTTTCATATTTCAGGGCGCGCCTCCCCGGAGTGCCTATAACGCTGCTTTCGAACGGCCGCCGTTTCGCCGACGGGAAATTCGCCGGCAAGTTCTGCGCCATGGCCAGGCCGCCTTTCTCGGTCGCCATAGCGCTGCACGGGCCCTCGGCCCGGGTCCACGACGCCATTGCGGGGGTAAAGGGCAGTTTCGCGCAGACGGTCAGGGGGCTGAAAAATCTGCTCGCGGCGCCCGGCGCGCCCCGCCTGGAAATACGCCTTGTGCTTCATAAGAAAAGCGCGGCGGCGCTGCGCAAAACCCTGGAGTTCCTGCTTGAGAATTTCCCGGAGACCGCGGCCTACGGCGTTACGGCCATACATTACGAGATAGAGGGGATGTCGCTGGCCAACCACCGGAGACTGGCGCTTAAGCTGTCGGAATCCGCCGCCGGGCTGGGCGACTGCCTGCCGCTCATCCGGCGCTTCGCGGATTTCCGCCTGTATCATTTTCCTCTCTGCCTGGTCCGCAAGGAACTGCGGGAGCTGTGCTGGATCACGCTGCCTCCGGAAGACAGGATCTACCCCGATAAGAAATGCGGGCGCTGCGTACTGAAGAAAAAATGCCTGGGCCTGATGCTCGAGTATTACAGGATGTTCGGGGATTCCGAATTGAAAGCTATCAAGAAATGAAGACTATTTCCATGCTTTTCCTCGCCGCGTTCACGGCCTGGGCCGCCTCGGTGGTAAGCCGGGACCTGGCCACGCGGAAGATCCTCAATTCCAGCATAAGGACCGGTATTAAGCTGCTGGCCGCCGGCCTGGCCGCATTCGGACTTTACACCTGGTCCGGGTACGCGGGCCGCTCGCAGAGCTTCCTCACATACGGTTTTTACGGGATGTTCTTTCTGCATCTTTTCTGGTCGGCCCTGGCCGGAATAATACTCTGGTACGCGGAGATCTGGCCCGCCGGCGACGCGAAGTTCTTTATTCTGGTCTCCGCCGCCCTGCCGCTGGTCAACCCGTACATAAAGAATTTTCCCGGCTTTCTTTTCCTCAGCCTGCTCATAAATATTTTTGTGGCGGCCTCCTTCTGGGCGGTGGGCAGCCATATAGCTTCGGGCTTCGCCTCCGCCTCGCCGTCCGATTTTTTCTCGGAGATCTGGGCCGATTTTAAAGAGCGTCTGGCGGGCCTCTCCGCCGGTAAAAACAAAATAGGCGTCGCCGTTTCCGCGCTGAACCTGGGCTTCTTGTTCCTTCTTCAGCAGATACTCTCCATGGAGGCGCGGGGCTTTATAAGCCGCTTCATGTCGCGGGCCGACCTGCTTTTTTTCTTCCTCTTCATCCTCTGGGACAAGGTGGGCGACGTTTTCCGCAGCCGCCGCTGGGTTTATCTCAGCGCCGCCTGCTACCTGTTTTATTTTTTTCTGGGCTACTTTCTGTTCCGGGAGCGGCTGTGGCTGCTGTTCGTGACGGCCGGCAGCAACCTGTTCAGGTTCGGCCTGCTGCTTTTCTTCGGCCGGTTCATGCTGGAATTCCTGATGGAAAGAAAGGACACCCGCTACTTGTCCGTCGCTGAGCTCGAGCCAGGAGCGGTGCTCTCCTCCAAAGCCGCGCGCGAGTTCAAAGCCAACCCGGTTTTCGAGGGCCTGTTCGACGACTGTTTCAAGGACGGCCTCACGGAGGAGCAGGTCGCCGCCGTCAGGGAGTGGCTTAAGAAGCTGCCGGTGCGGGACCCTAAGGTGGAGGTGGTGCGCGGCCGGCCCTTCGCGCTCTGGATCTTCGCCGGCGCGGCACTGCTGCTGGCCCTGGACCGCAATATCGTCGGCCTGCTGAGGTAATTGTTTGGAACTTCTGGAATTACAGTGCACGAACGTCGAGAAAACAGTGCTTCAATCCTGTTTAAATGAGTCATTTTTCAGTTTGCCGCACGTACGAAGTATTTTGAGTCGAAAATACTGCCAATCATGAAAACCGTAAGCCTTCT
>CAIQNV010000072.1 GCA_903873295.1 uncultured Elusimicrobia bacterium | reverse complement strand
TCTCCGGGCTTTCCTTTATGTCATAAGTGTCTTTGCCGGCGGAATAATGGCTCCACGGGCCTTTGGTGGAATCCTGGCCGGGCTGCGGGGCATCCGCGGCCGGCGGCCAATAGGGGGTATTGGTGCGGGGATCCTTCCATCCGGCTAGATGCCGGCGGGTATCGTCCTGGAGGACCTGGTAATATTGCCAGGGCTCCATCCCGGGCAGCATCATAGCCCCGATCCTGCCGCGTATCTTTTCAAAAATGGAAAGGTCCTTATTGATGGATTTTTCGAAGTTGTCGCCGAAAGTCACCACGTGGTTTATGTTCGCCGCGTGGGCCGGCACGGCCTGGTCCTGCGTAAGATGCGCCACTATCCCGATCTTGGTGTAAGCCCCGCGGAAATCCAGCTTCTTATAGTCAGCAAGCGCGTCCTCCCATATGCGTTTGGTATCGCCGCCGTTGCCGAAAAGACCGGGGTGCCCGAATTCGCTGGTCATGCCGACGGTAAGCCCGTCGCTCAACCACTGGCCGTTATCGTCGATACGGCTGACGCTGCCGGCGAAAGGGTAGTAATCGTTCCCGGAGTCGCCCTCATGGATGTTAAGAACTTCCGCCGTGTCGAAGTAGGCATGCGCGGACGTGGCATAGCGGTATGCGCCACTGATCGCCGCTTCATTGAACGCCGGGGCGGGAACGCCGGCCACCACCACAGGCGTTGAGCCGGCGGACAGCTGCGCAAAAGCGGAGCTCTCCGCGGCGCTCAGGTCCGGCGCGCAGAAAGGAACCAGGGTCAGGGTAAGGGTAAGTAAAGGATACAGCATAGTAAGCAGGGGCCTCCGTTATCTTTAACGACAAAGAACTTATGCGGCTTTTTTCTGTTCATTCACTTGCCGTCCGAGCTGGCTAAATACTGGCCATATTGCGTGAAAGTCGTATAGCCTTGCCGGACCACAGGCGTGTTCGTGCCGCTGTTCGGGGAAGGCTGGATTAAAACCGAGAGCGGTTTGGCTCCGATTTCAACCTTGATGAGGCTGGTAACGATTATAACCCGGTCGGTAGAAAAACAGATCTCGTTGATCTTTTGTTTAAACACGCCCGCGTTCGGCAAATTGACGGACGGATCGGAGTTCCAGGTGACGATAACGGACATAGTATTAAGGTCATACCGGTAAGCTCCTATCAGGCTCTTGCGGGAGATGAACAGACCTATACTGCCGTCCGTCAACGCCCGGCCGTCGGGAAAAGTCAAGTACCACTGGTTTTGGGTTATAGTCCTGAACGCCTGGAACACGGACTGGAATCTGGGCAGATCCGCCGGCTTGGTGCCCAGAACCGAAAACCCCTCATTTTTAGCTCTGCCGCACTCTTCGCTGGACGAGCAGCACATCGAACGGTTGTCGGTCTCAGGCCTCGGGACATAGCCCTTGTCAAACCCCTTTGCCCAGGACAGGTCGCCATCGGCCGGGGCCGGAGCTGGAGCAGGAATAGCCGTAAAATCCTGTCCGAACGAAGTACAGTTTTGCAGCTGCCGGAAAGATCCCTCGGCTTCTTTAAAACCGGCGTTCTTTGAGGGCGCCGCGCCGCGCTGAGCCGCCATAAGGAATGTCGGAGCCGGAACCAGCGCCAGCCCCGCTATTACTGCTGCGATGTAGAGCGTTCTTTTCATATTGTTAAGTTTCCTTATTTCGAACCGCTTATTATGCAACCCTCGAACTTCCTTATTTAAGTTTACCCTGTCCGCCGATGACTCGCATGAGGCCGAAGCACCAGGGCGGTCCGGCTTTTTGATTCAGGAGCGGCGGCTAAGCAATACCGCCTTTCGATTAACCTGCGGTTAAACGGACTATACCGCACATTACGGGAAAGTCTGGAAAGAAAGTCTGGAAGTCTGGAAGCGGAGGCGCCGTAATTGAAGAATATGCTGGAGGGTGGACGCACTGCTGCGTGAGGCCGGCCTGAAGACCGCGACCTACGCTTCCTGCGGCTCGATAGCGCAGTGGTGGGTGACCGGCAAACCCACGCCGTGCGGCTATTTCTTCAGGGACCTGGAGGGAAAGACCGAGAAAGGCCAGAAGGGCCGGATGCCGATCTTTACAGAGCTGCTCGCGGAGGTTAAGCCGGAGGCGGCCAGCGGGTTAAGCCGCCGGCTTAACTCAGGCCATTTTTTATAAGCCGCCGCTCCTGGGTCGAATAACAGGGCCGCTCCGGCCCTTCAGCCTCATGAAATTGAACGGCGAACGGTGTAAACTTATATCATGAGGTTCCAGGTTCCGGACAGGAGGGAG
>CAIQNV010000071.1 GCA_903873295.1 uncultured Elusimicrobia bacterium | reverse complement strand
TAACAGGTTTTGGTGAAATAATCCCAGCTATAAGAATCGCATTGCCGGATCCCCGCCAGATTAGCGCAATCCTCCGGTTTGGTCACTATACCGAAATATACGTCGCCGTTAGCTTTGGGCATACCGTCAAAGGAAATATTGCGGGACATCGGGCCTTTATCTCCTGCGAATCCCTGCTCCGCTGGCGGGCTGCCGGCATCCACGCCCAATACCTTGAAATAGTATGTCAGAACAAAGCTGTCGGGGCCTTCCTCAACGCTCACATCCTTCGCGTCGGCTTTCGCTCTAAGGAAAGCTTCCGCCATTACTGCCTGGCGGGAATACATCGCTTTGGGGAATACTTCTACCGCGGGCAGCTTGTCAGGATCGCCGCCGCCAAGAATCGAATAGAAACTGATAAGCTGGTAGACTTTCCCGTCTCCCCTAAAGTCCGAAGACGAAGCGCCTGCCTGCAGCCTGAGGTCAACTTCCCGCATCAGGACACCCGTAGGGGTATTTCCAGGAAACATTTCTACTGTACGGACCATTCCCCCTGATTTATGTTCCGCGGATCCCGCCCTTGTCTTTTCCCCGACAGCCGCCGGGGTCGGAAGGACGGCATTCTCCAGCGCGGAGGGAGCAACCGCTGATTTAAGCGTTTCAATCGCGCCTCCAGAAGCGTATGAAGCCGCTGAAAGCGTCACCGAGATAACCGCCGCAAAAACAACCTTCTTCATAATTATCCCATCCTGCATTCAACTTGGAAGAGCAACTTACCGCTCTTCCAGCGCCGGTGGGTTGCCCATACGCATCAGCCTCCGACAGTAATAGCATAGCGGAACCCGCCGGCCTCCTCAAGGGCCCAAAGGGCAGATAAGTTGAGGCATAGGGCCTAGATGTTTTGGCAGCGGCTTTTACCGTTCCTTAATTTTCAGTTAAAGTGACACAGGACTAACCTGGATCCTGCAGCTCATGATAGTTCACATTTCAGGTTAGCGCTAGTCAGGGTCGGGCACGGGCGGTATCCGGCCGGTCTTCCCGGCTGGCCCCAGTTTCCCGTCGATGCTTTCCAGCAATGCTACCACTTTATTGATCTTCCAATACCAGCACAGGAACTCCCTAGCTGCCAAAAACACTCCGAAACAGAATACTACCAGCATCCCGACAGTAACTGCGCTCATAATTACATCCTTCGGTTAGCTTTCCGCATTTATTAAGGCTCTCCAGATCGCGGGCGGCAATTGCCCTAACGCTCAGGGCAACATCTGATTCCTGCATAAATATACTTCAGCGGCGGACGGCTCCCGGAACTTCCTCCAGCGTGATCAATTTAGCGTGTGCGTTGACCGCCTGGTTCTTCGCGTAATACGGGTTAACTATCTCCTCTACGGAAATAACGCGGAAGCTGGTCATAGGCGGAAAGAACACCACGTTTTCCGCGTCAGGGGCGTCCCATTCCAAAGACTTCATTAACCTGCCGGCCCCGGCCGATTTAATGCGCATGAAAAAGAAAGCCAGCTCCTGGGCCGGCTGTCTGGCCCGGGTTTTTGAAGTGTTCCCACTTGTCTGCCCAAAATGTAGATTAGAAATGAAGCCTGTGGCCGTTATTTTGAATGATAAAGAACTTGTGCGGCTCCTAACCCAC
>CAIQNV010000070.1 GCA_903873295.1 uncultured Elusimicrobia bacterium | reverse complement strand
GCATAGCGGTTTTGTGCGGCCCCGGCTCGGCGGTTTTGCTTACGCAGAAAACCGCCTCCGCCCTTGCGGCCCGGACGCGAAGCATGATTATGCTTCGCTCTAAAGCCGGGCCTCACTTCCCCAAAGCGGCTCCAGGGCAACCCCATGCCCGGCCCGTACCCATGGGGAAACCCGGGCCCCCCTTAATTTGCGATAATTGTCCTTAATGTCCGCTACAGTTTTTTCAGCTATATGACAGCCTTCCTCTTTATCGCGGCCCTTTCCCTGACGCAGAGACTGCTGATGGCGCACGCTTTGCGCCTCGGAAATCCGGCCTACTCCGCCGCCGCCGCGCTGCTGGGAACGCTGGCGGACGCGTTTCCCGCCCTGTTGCTTTATTGGCTGGCCCGCCGCTATGCCGCCCGCCGGAATTGGCCGGGGCGGGCGCTGGCTTCCTATACTGCGGCCATAGCGGTGCTGCTAGTTCTTGATACCGCCTATTTCCTTGTGACAAATAACCGCATAGACGGAGTCCTGCTCAAGAATATAGCGTGGCTTTCGGTGCGAAGCCACCTTGTCTCTCCGTATCCCTTGTACGCTGTCGCGGCCCTGGCGGCCTGCGGCGCCGCGGTTTTTATGGGACTATGCGCCTCCGCCGCTGCCATGAGGGCCGCCGCCGCTCCGGCTTCCGCCTGGCGGAATAACGCCATATTAGGCTTTTTAAGCGCCGCTCTGCTGTTTTTAATTATCGCGCCCCTCCGGTTCCAGGAAGACAGCTCCAACATCGGCTTTCTTAACTTCAGCCGCAACCGCGGCCTTCTGCTTATCAGCTCTCCGTCCTTCGTTTCCCTTGGCCGGGCCATGGCCGGCCCGCGGCGCGCGGTTATTTCCGGCGAGCGCCTCGCCTACACAAAAGAAGAACTGGAGGCACTGCGCTCCATGTGGCTGGGCGGGTCCGCCGACGCCGGGACCAGCCCGCGGCTCAGGCTGCGCAGGATAGTTATCATCGCCGCGGAGTCGCTGCCAAGGGCTTATCTGCACCGCTGGAATCCGCGGATCCCGCCCGGGACCACTCCCTTCCTGGACTCGCTGACGAAGGATTATCCCTCGGTGGACTATTACTGGGGAGGCGCCATGCCGACGGAGGAAGCCCTCTACTCCATGCTGCTCTCCAGACCGCTTTACGACGCGGATTCCGTGGCCGGGAGCCGCCTCACTCCCCTTTTTCCGCTGCTCCGCCGGGCGGGCTTCCGCTCCTATATGCTGCGCGGGGCTTCTCATTTTTACCAGGACTCATTTTCTATCTATCCGCGGCTCTACGCCCCGGATCTGTTTCTCGGCGCGGAGGAGATGTCCGCCGGGCGCCCGGCGCCGGACGCACAGTGGGGCTACCATGACAGGACGGTGCTGGAGGAAACGCTCCGCCTGCTGGAGGCGGAAAAGACGGAGCCGGTGATCGCCCTGGTCTCATTGATGGACACGCACCCGCCTTATTATTGCGATATTCCCGAGGCGGAGCTGCCTGGAACCGTGTCGTCCTCCGGCAGCCGGCTGCTCCGGTCCCTTTACTCCACCGACAAAGCGCTAGAGGCTTTTTTCGCCGGACTTAAAAAGAAAGGACTTTTTGACGACAACACGCTGGTGCTGGTAACCGCCGACCACAGGCCGGCTTACGGAGAGTCGGCCTCTTTCATGGACACGGCGGATTACATGAACTGGCGCCTTCCGCTTATTTTCGCCTTGAAGGACGGCCGCTCCAGGCTGCCGCTCGGGCGGGATATAGTCGGCAGCCATATCGACCTGGCGCCCACCATCCTCTCCCTGCTGGGCCTGCCCGTCCCGGCCGGCTACTGGGGCAGCAGCCTGTCGGCGCCCGGCCGCAAGGGGGTGGCCGTCGGGTCCGCCGACGATTTTATCCTGGTCCAGTCGCCCGGGGAATATTACTGGTTTCTTTACGGGGACACAGTAAGCCCGTCTTCCTCTGAGGAACCGCTCCGGCCGCGAGCCGTTAAAAAATGGATGCATAACATGCTGCGCGGAACTACCCCGCGGGTAAAGCGCGAAAAATTCGACGAGACCAAGAAGACCTGGCTCCGCGAAGCCCTATAAAATTCCCGCCCCAAGGCGCAAAAAAACACCCCCGCTTTTAACGGCGGGGGTGTTCTGACATTTTAAACGACGCGTTTACTTGCAGTATCCGATATCGTTATTGCCCGTGCATTTCGTTGCGGCAAGCTGTCCGCGCATGTTCGACAGCGACCTGGCGCATTGGTCTCTGGCAACTTTCAGGCTGCGCATCCTGTCCGCCATCGCCAGTTGGGCGGCATCGGCGGCATTGCTCTTCGCTCCGCAGCCCAGATTGGAATTAAAATGCGCCGCGAAGCAGTCGGAATACGCCTTATACGCCAGTTTACTGGCGGTAATAGACTTATTCGCGGCATCTATCGCAAGCTGTACCCCGCTATTCTCGCTGGACAGGGAACCCCTGAAGTTGAACCGCATGGATTCGCATTTCCCGTCAAGAGCCGCCGTGTTGGGAACGGGAGACACGGGGGACACTGGGGACACAGGGTGCAACGGCGGCTTAGGGGCAATAGCCTTTGCGGCATTATAGGCGGTTCCGGCATCGGTATTCGCGCCGCGGAACGCCTCATTGGCCTGATCCATCTTGCGGATAGCGGCCGTAGCCTCGGCTTTAGTGGCGGTCGCGGGGAGATTGACGAGATTGGCCTTGGCTTTCTCTACATCGGCTTTTGCCGTATTCAAGGCAACCAGCTTGGTCTCCGCCGTCTTCTTTGCCGTGCTGTATGCGCCCGGTTTTACAGCCGCAGGAAGCTTCTGGATGGAATTCCTCGTAGAAGAATACGTATCCAGGTTAGCGTTTGCGCTGTTAATGGCGCCTGAAATGGCTCCGGCATCGGCAGGGCTCAGACTCACTTTAGGCGCCGCCGGACTAGGCGGGGTAGGCGGCGCCGGGCTGACCGGGCTAGGCGGCGTCGGGCTGACCGGACTAGGCGGCACCGGGCTGACCGGGCTAGGCGGCACCGGGCTGACCGGGCTAGGCGGCGTTGCACCGCCGAAATAAGACGGATCCACTCCGTACCCCAGCATACCGTTCTTCACCGTGTCCATAGCTATAACGGTATTATCCAGGTTCCTGTTTATTTCGGCGAAGCCGGGAACTTGTCCCTTTATAGTGCTCTTCAGCTGAGTGCTGCGCATCTGGTTGTTGACGAAGTTAGTCGTCACGGTAGGAGTAACGGCTATGGACGAACTGTTCGCTGCCTTCCCGACCGCGCTTATCCAGGCGTTGAACTCGGAAGCTTCGGCCTCGGCCACTTTGGTGGCGTTCATCTCATGCGTTTTACCGTTCCAGAGCGTTTCCCAGTCCAGGCCGCGCTGGTTCGCGGCGGTCAGCTGCAGCGGGGGATTGGCGCTTTTCTGTGTGGGGGTAGACTCTTCCACGTCCTGCAGACGGCCGGACAATTTTTTAAGCTTGCCTACGGGACCGATGCCGGCCTCTCCGTAGATCTCCGCCCAGGAGGAGTCTATTTCGCCCTGATTTTTTTCTATTACCGCTATACCCTTCACGATAGGCTGGAGCTGGGAGCTGAAGGCCCCTGACCATTTGCGCAGGCCTTCCAGGTTGCCGGTAGCGACGTTATAGAATACCGCCCCGGTATCATTCCACTGTTTCAGCATATCCAGCACTTTTTGTCTGGCCGCTTCATTCAGGACGGCTTCTGTCCCTGCCTGCGTCTTCATCTTTAAGGCACATTTCTCAACGCTTTTGCAGTTATCGCTTATGACCTGCAACTGCGCGGCGAAGGTTTCGTACTTGGGCTGTATTCCGGACAGCTTGGACTGTGAAGCGGCCAGCGCGGCGTTGAAGCCGCCCAGCTCTGTTTCCGCGGCGGTGCGGAGACCGGTCAGCATGGTTATATTCTCTTTGGCTTTAGGATACAGGTTCTGGAAGCCGCCTACCACGCCTTTGAGATTAGCCTCGGCTTTCTTCGGGTCGGCCTCGGTTTCGGCCACCTGGATCACGATGTCGCGCAGTATGCTGTCGTAGTCTTTAAGATTCGCCACAGCGGCCGCCGAGTGCTGCGGCGGGGTGGAGGAGGGAGTGTCTCCGGGGCCGGAGGCGGAACTGCCGCCGCCGGAGGTAGAACTGCCGCCGCCCGCGGCGGGAGCAGAAGCCCCCCCTGTGGTCGGGGACGCGCCCTTGCCGCAGAGACAGACCTCGCTGGTGCTGGTGGCGGATTCCTTGCCGACCACGGCTTTGATAGCTACGGGGTCATCCAGGAGACAAAGTTCTTTCAGTTTGTGATTGTTCGGGCCCGGTTTCTGCCAGCCTTGGCCCCACGTATCCTTCGCGAAATCAGCACAATCTCCGTTGCTGCAGGCCGGCGGGTTCCAGCACTTGAGAGGGGCGGGTGGGTCCATGCCCAGCGCGGTCTCCATGCTCGCGGAGATGAACTTGCCCAGAGTAGTGGAAACGGCGCCCACCACAGCGTTGATCAACTGCTTTTTGATCTCGTATTTCTTAAAGAATTCCCACTCAAGCTCCTTCTCCGCGCGCTTCTTGGCCATCATTTCCGCGAGGGTTTCGCCGGAGTTGTTATGCTCGTTCTTGGTGGAAGAGCCGGAAGTCCTTTCGGTCTTGGGGGAATCGCCGCCGGCGCCCATGCCGCCGGAGCCCTTTCCGATATCGAGCGCGTCGGCCGCGGCTTTGTCCAATGAATTAATGGCGGAGCCGCCGGAAAAATTACCGGCTGATTTATCCGCCTGGGAGCGCAGCTTTTCAAAAGCCCCTTTGGAAGAGCTGTTCGGAGTATTGGAGGCCACGCCCTTGTAGCCGGCCATCGATACAGGCCCTATCATGGAGCGCGATTTTGCCTTGGAGGAGGCCGACTGCGCGTCCTCGATTATCTTGCCGCCGCCCAGGGAGCCCGTGGTGCGGGTGCCCTCGCCGCCGAAGGACAGGCCGCGCATGGCGGACTGCATGCGGGGAATGAGCGTGGGAGCGCCCGCCGATTTGGAAGCCGCGGTGAAAGCGTTGCGCCCGGATTCCTTCACGGCGTCGCGCCAGGGCGCGCTTGGCGCCGCGGGCGGAGCCACCGCCGCCTGGGCCGGCTGCGCGCCCAGAATGAGCGACATGGGGTCGCGCGAGCTGAGCGGGGTTATAACTTCGCCGCTGCCGTCCGGAGAGCCGGTGCTGAGGCCGTTTATGCCCGGATCCGTTAGGCCGCCGGGCCCGCTCCGCGGATTGAAAGTCTCTTTAAGGAGATTGTCCTGCGCGGGCTGAGACATCATATACTCGGCCACCGGCGCCATCACCAGCACGCTGAGCCCTATGGCCACGAAGGCCAGGTCTTTGCGGGAAAGATTTTTAAGCCTGTCGGTGATGCTTCCCGCGGCGCGGGAGAACATCGGCGTTTTCCCGAAGGCGGATGTTTTCCTGAACGGCGACGCCGCGCTCGGCATCACGGGCGCCCCTTCTTTTTTCTCATCCTCATTGTAGAAGTTCATAACCGCCTCCGATCCCTGATTTAAATTCTCCGCAGCACAAAAACACTCAATGTAAAAAACGGCGAAAAGCCTTTATACACTTTCCTGATTATACTTTACCTGATACTGACGCCGCAGCCAAGTGTCATTAGTCCCTTAAACTTCTGGGCCCTTTGGCCCAAGCCCCGCCATAAAAAAACCCGCCGGCAAAAACCTCCGCCCCCCCGCGCATCCGGGGGGACCCGGAAGAAAGTTCCGCTAAAAACCGGGAACAAGGCCCAACCCCGGCTGACCGGGGCTGAGCCTCACGCCGCGCTAACGAAGTTTTTAACACCAGAACTATCCTCCGGACAGGCTTTACCGCGGGCTTAAGAAAAACTACTTAGGCTTGGTGAATCCACCCTCCACCTGAGACAGAAAAGCTCGTATCTTATCGCCTATCTGCTGGGAGATAGCGTTGAAGCGCGAGATCATGGCGCCAATGATCATTCCTGCGATAAGGACGCCTAAGAGGCCGCCTAAAAGGAAGCCGATCAAGATCATCAGGAAGATCATCAGGAAGCACAATAATTTAGAGCAGGGCTTGATCTTCATCTTGCTGCCGTAGTTGCACTGCATGGGGCTGCTCGTATTCTGGCACGCGGCCGTCAACTGGGCCTCGTTGGAATTGTAATCGTAACAGTAGCCCATTATCCTGTCTATTTTCGCGTTCCAGGCGCCTACGCCGCTGCTGCAGCACATGGGCGGGTTGCCCAGAGTTCTGGCGACCTCGTCCATCATCTTTCCGTCATACGACATCTGGGCGCCGTAGGTTCCCTGGGCGTCGGAGCATTTCTTGGCCAGCTCCTGCAGCTCCATGGTGCCGGTTATGAGATCCCCTGTAAAAGCGGTGTCCGGCACCACCGGCGCTTCCGCGTCGGTCTGTATCACGTCCAGGTTGGAATCGTTGCCGTCATAAGTGGTGCCGACATAGGCCGCCTGATACTCATACGCGGAGTCTTTGGATTTAAAGGCCGACCCCGTCATGGCGAAAGTCTCGGCCAGCTGGAACATTGGCTTCTTGGAGTTCAGCTTTATATCCACCTTGGCGTTGCTGGTCTTGTAGCCGACATTTTTCCAGGTGAAGCCCGAGACGCGGCCCATCTTTTTCGTGTTTACTTTCTGAGGTGAACCAGGCACGGGCACCTTGCTGGCTGACTGGCCCAGAACCTTGCCGTACATGCCCGCGGCCCGCCCTCCGGAGCCGCCTCCGCCCGACATCGTGCGGCTCAGATAAGGCCCGGAGCCCGACGCGCTCCCCCCGCCGAAGCTGCCCGCCATGTTCTGGCCCATCAGATCGCCGTAAAAACTGCCGGAATCTCCGCCGGCGCTGCCGGGGCCGCCGGGAGTGCCGGGACCGCCGGCAAGCAGACCCTTAAAATCTACGTCGTCTCCGTTTTCGCCGCGCTGCTTCTCCTCTTCGTTCACCGCGCCCTTTACCTGCCCGGGGCCGCGCTTGCCGGTTTTACCCTCTTTAATTTCAAGCGGGCCGAAGAGCTCTCTCCCGCCGCGCAGCATGGCCAGCGAGGAGGGCCCGCCGTCGGGGGGCATGGTGGCGTTTATGCTCTTGAGGAACTTCGCCCAAAAAGAGTTCTGCGCGCTGTCGGTCGCCGCCTTGTCAAGGGCGGCCTTAAGCTCGTCGCCCGAGTACCTGGGGTGTATAGCCGAAACCATGTCCCCCAGGCCCACCGCCTTCAGGAAGGCCGCTACGGGGCGCAGCTCTATCATCCTGTTGATGGTCTCGCTGGAGATCACGAAAGGGGTCGAGAGTATGGCGAGCACAAAAAAGATGCTCACATACTTAACCCTGCCCTGAAAAAGGAAAAGCAGGACGGCCAGAACCGATTTACGCCTGTGTTTTTCTACGAACTTGCTTCCCATATAACCTCCATCCGGCGACAAGCGCCTGCTGGAAAAACCCTATCCCGCCTATTTAACGCACAAAAACCGAGGCCCTGTTACGTCCAAAGCCGTCCGCCTGAGGCGGACGGCGACGCGCTCCCGCGAAAAGAACTTACTTTCCGCCGAACATGCTTCCCATCAGGGTAATTACGCCGGCGCCGGCGGCCAGCCACATCACGGTCGTGGCGGGGCCGGGCGCCATAACAGCTTCGCTGCCGCCCGCCAACGCCGCCACAGCCGCGGCCAGCGCAAGCCCGCTGCCGATAAGATACAAGGAGCCCATAAGCGCCTGGCCATATTGAGCCATGAGCATTATCGACATCACCAGCGCGATACCCGCTATCACCGCGGCGATCCCGGCGACTATCACCGCAATAGGATAGCCGAACACGGTGCCGCTCAATTTTGACGCTATGAAAGACAGTATGGCCGAAACAAGCACCAGCATCATTATCATCGTCACCAGGCTTGCCCAGGGACTGACATTGGCGGGAGAGCTGGCTTCCGGTATCACAGGCTCCGCAGCCGTACCAGCGGTGCCGCCGCCCCCGCCGCCGCTGCCGTTATCGAGCGAGGGAGAAGTCATCACGCCCGCGCCGCCGCTTCCGTCGCCAAGCCCGGCGCCGCCGGCACCGGCATCGCCCTCCGCGGTGGAGCCCTCCCAGGCCTTATCCTGGGTGGAGCGCGCCGCATCGACATTGGTCCCGGTATAGGATTTCTGCATGTCGCGCATGCCCTTGGCCTGGCCGAAGGAGCCTGCGCCGAACTGCCCCTTTTTGCCGGCCTTTGCGCCGGAGAACACGGGGCGGGCGGAGCTCTTCATGGCCAGCATCTTACCCTTGCGCTGGTCGAACCTCGGCATTCCCGCAAAGCCCGAGCCTATGCCGGAACTAAAGCCGGTTTTCGCGCCGACGGCCCCTTGGTTGAACTTGTTATTGAAGCCCCCCATGCTGGAGAACTTGCTCGCGCCGCTGCCCAGCGAACTGGTAAGCGAACCCATGGAGCCGCCCTGCAGCTTGCCCATCATATCCTGCGACATATTGCTCTGATCAGGAGCCGGCTGGCCGGAATTCCCCCCGGCGGAATCTGCCGCTGCTTTGTCGGCGGCGGCCTTGTCCGCGGCGGCTTTAGCGGCGGCGGCCTTTGCAGGATCGGCGGCCTCCATAGACAGGCCGGCGCCCTTGTTGGTGTCCTTGAACATGTCTAGCGAAGACCCCTGGTTGCCGCCCCTGAGTATGGCCGGCACATAATTATCCATCTTGCCGGAGCTGAAAGCCCCGGTCCCCGTAGACGGAGCCGGAGCGTTGTTGGCCAGGTAGACCCCGGTGGCCACGGCGACCATGGCCACGGTAGCTATTAAACCGCCATTGCCGGCGAACAGCCCCGCAAGCCAGCCCGAGGAGGCGCCGAACTTGGCGGTGCCGAGGGCCCTGCCCACGTTCATAGCCGAAGGGCTTATCCCGGCCTCGCCCATAGCGCCGCGGGTGCCGATACCCAGCCGGTTCTTAAGCCAGCCGAGGAGACCGCGCTTTTTCTCTTTCTTTTCCTTAAAGTTTATTTCCGGCAGATTGTCGTTCATAACGCCTCCAAAACACTATCGTTCCCAGCCCGCATTACAAGGTAAAACCTTTAAACATCCCGGCCAGTTCCCTGCCCCACGCCATATTGGGCCCGCCGCCAGCCGCGCTCGCGGTCCCGTCGGCGGCGGTAGCGCCTCCGCCGGCAGCCTCTCCAAGGGCCTCGAGAGCTTTTATAGCCAGCATTATGCCGGTGACGATGTAGATGCCGCCCATCATCTTCTGGCCGAATTTGCTGAACATCATAAAGCCGGCGTAAGCGACCTTCAAGGCGAAGAAGATAGCTACCGCGGCAGTGGCCATAGCGGCATAGTACAAAGGAGGCCAGCTTTTGGCTATCTTGCTGAGTATCTTTGTGACTATGATCATCCCCAGCGCCCACATCATGCTGGTCATGGCCATGTCTTCATATTTCTGCCAGGGGTCCACGTCCTCCGGTTTCGGGACTTTCGGAGGAGTAGATTCATTGCTGTTCAGGCTGGGGTCATTGCCTTTAAGGCCCGCGCCGTTAGCGACGCCCGCCCCGCCCAGCCCCGCGCCAGAGCCGGGAGTTCCCACATCGCCCGAGCCGGTGGTCTCTCCGGAGAAAGCGTTGGTAGCATCGCTGCGCGCCCCGGCCCCGTCAGCCGAGTAAGATGCTTTGGTCCCGAGTTTGCTCGCGAATTTAGCCTGCCCGTAGGCGCCTTTTTTATTGGTATTAGGCACCGAGTACTTGGGAGCGCTTTTCATTCTGGCCGCCGCCGAAGCGGTCATGCCTGAAGTCTTGCCGGCCGGCGGCCTGTAAACGGGCTGGAACTGCGCGCCTATGCCGCCGCTGAGCCCGCCGCTGGTCTGCATCCTGGGAATAGAGGTTCCGCTGCCCGCCCCGCCGCCTTTGCTTCCGAAGCCGGCCGTAGCCTGCAGCTTCGGCCCGCCCGCGCCCACCCCGCCGCCGGAAGCGCTGCCGGCGCCCGGAGCGGCTGCTCCGGCATCCGCGGAAGAATCAACCGGAGCGGGAGCCTCGGCCGAAGCGTTGGCGTTGCCGCCTTCGCCGGCCTCTGAAGCCAGGCCGCCTAAACCGCCCTTTTTAGCCTGCTCCTTGAACATATCCAGCGTAGAGGAGCCCGCGGCTGAAGCGTCGCGAGACTGGGTCCTTTCAAGACCGGCCCTTGAGGACTCTTCCTCGTAGTAGCTGTTCTGGAAAAGTTCCGGGGAATAGACCGGCTTGGAGGAGGGGCCTATAAAATTATAGAGAACCCCTACGCCGGCGGCTATGGTAGCTCCGCCCAGGACCATTCCCACTATACCGGCCTTGGTGGCAAAAAGCCCGGCCAGCCCGCCGGTGGAACCCATCCCGGAAGAGGCGCCGCCGGCCAGCGACGAACCGCCCCTGAAAAGCCCCGAAAGCGCGGAAACGAACCCGCCTTTCTTTTCTTCTTTCTCGTTATTGTTGTTCATAACTCCTCCAAAGTGATGTCAAAAAATCAGGCAGCCACTCCGAAAACCATACCCAGCGCCATCTTCAGAACCATCTGTATAACCATCATCTTTATCTGCTGCTTCATCTCTTCGTTCTTGTCGGTAACATCCTCGGGCTTTGAGGGCGGGGTGATCTTAGTCTTGTTCAGACTGGGATCGCTCTTTTTAAGGTCCTGCGCGGTCTGGCCCATCTGCAGGCCGGCCTCCGCCGCCTTGCTTTCATAGTCACTGTTCAGGTCGGAGCCGGCAGCCTTGGACGTATTGCCGAAAGCCGAGGAGGCGCCGCCCTTGGCCGCGTCCATAGTGCCGGTCTTGGCGGCCAGCAGGCTCTTATCCGCGCTGCTGCTGAGCATGGCCACCAGCGCGCTTTTCTTGTCCGGGGCGGCCATTTTCTTAAGGTCCGCGGGAGCGGCAGGGGCAAGTTCCGACTTCTGATTTCCGGAGCCGAAGAATTTATTGTGCACGCCGCCGACCGTCATCGAATTGGAATTACCGGCCGTGAGGGAAGCTATCGCGCCGAGCTTGCCGCGGGGGGTCGAGGGCGCGGGGGCGCCTGCGGAAGCCGAAGGGCCCGGGGCAAGGGGCGCGGCCGCGGACGCGTCAGCCGAGGCGGAAACCGCCGCGGGCTCGTCTCCGACCAGGCCGGATTGAAAAAGGGAAGAGGCGGAATCGTCGCCTGAAGTGGCGGGATTATCTATCATCGCCCCGCTCAGCGGCGAGCCGGGAGCGCCGCCCTCCGAGGAAATATCGCTGCCCAGCAGAGACATGTTCCCCGCCTTGGACCTGAAAGGATTTCCGGAGGAGATAGAGGAATCCAGCGAGGAGCCGGTCATCAGCGGGATCGAGATCCAAAGGCAGAGTATGATAACCGCCACAGTGCCGCCGATAACATACTGGGTCGATTTGTTTTTTTTAGTCTGAAATTTCATCATAACCCCGCCTATATGTCCCGACCTTATTTACCGCAAAATAACTCTGAACTTTTCCTGACACAGTCCCCGGGACGTTCAGGTCAAAGTTGATTTACACTGATGTTATAGCAGACAAACATTGACTTGTCAAGGGCCCGCCCTCCGGACTACGGCCCGCTGCCGAAATCCACCGGTTTGCCGTTGGCCGTGCTCTGGAACGGGACCAGGGGCGGCGTGCGTCCCGGAATTATGACCATGGTATCAGTATAGGGGAAAGTAGAGCCGTCAGCGTTAGTTTGCGTCCCGCTATAGGTTACGGTCCAGGTGCTGCCGTCCTTCTTAACGTCAGGATCATTATCCTTATAGCTGCCCCCGCCCGCCATCTGGCAGCCGCCGGGACAGAATTTACCGTCCGGAGGCTCTTTATTATTGGCTATATTCGCCACCTCTTCAGGCGGCTTGGGGGGATCTCTGGCATCATTACCCGCCGGTTTTTCTCCCGGCTTGGTGGCGGCATCGGCGGCGGCCTGAATGGCCTGCTGCGCCATGTCCGCCTTCATTTTTGCGTCCATGTCCTCTTTAGCTTTCTTGTCTCCGGCCAGTGCTTTCGCCGTACCTTCGGCGTCCTTAACAGGGGAACTCACATCGGTAGTCTTAAGGGAACCTTTGCTGTCCATCTTAAGGCTGGAGATCTCCCCGCTCTTGATCTTGTCCAGGCTCACCAGCCCTGTTTTAGCGTAAGCCAGGTCGCCCGACTTGCCGCTGGCGCTGCCGCCTACGCCGAAACTCTGCCCCCACTTGCTGCTTGCGGTCATAGCGGAATCGGACCTGAGGCCTTCGCCCAGTATGGCGCGGGCGTTCTTAAGCGCGCCAAGCGTGCCTTTACCGGCGGGCCCGGCCGCCCTGGACTGCATCCCGGCGGAAATCTTGGTATTGCCGGAAGCGGCGCCGTCCCCGAAGCGGGAAACTCCGCCCTCCGACTTGGTGCCGCCGCCCGAGCCGCCGCCGAGCGAACCGGCCCCGGTCATCCTGGGCACCGCCGTGGCGCCGGCGCGCGGGGAGGCGCCGGAAGCCGAAGGGGCGCCGCCGGCGCTGTTGGCCATCCAGTCGGAAACGTCGGCGGGCGCCGAGGTTTCCGGGGAAAGGTCTATCCCCCTCGCCTCAAGCCGTTTTTTCGTGGCGACCACGATCTCATCCTCATACGTGGAAATGCCCAGGCGCTTGAACAGCGGCAGCACGGCGTCGCGCACGCTGAAGCCGTAAGCGAAATTATTTTTCCTGCCCGCTCCGGTAATATCGTCGGAACCCTGGATGATGAAGAAAAGAAAGACACCCCCGCCGATAAACAGGAAGGCGAGCACCGAAACTATAAGCGTCTTTTTTCTATTGCCTGAGTTGTCCGCCATAATTCCCCCCGGCAAACAAAAATAAACTCCCGTTTTTCACCCTTCCCCGCAGCCGGGGAAACTGAAAAAGCAGGTCCGTCTTTCAGAGTCTAGCAGACAAAACCGGAAAATTCAAGGGCCCCGGCATCAGCCGCAGGCGGCAAGACCGGCATGTTTTTCCACGATGAGGGCTGCCAGTTCGTCTATCTGCATAAGGTCGGCCCCGGTGGGCATGCCTTTTACTATTACCGGCTTGAGCACCTCAGCCTTAATATTAGGAATAAGGCCGGCGATCGTTTCCACGGCGCGGCCGCCCCAGCCGAAGGAGCCTATCACCGAAACGAACTTGGCCTTGGGCCGCAGCAGGTTGGCCAGGTGCGCGGCATAGACGGCTTTGGGATGCGCCCCCGCAAGCACGGTGGGGGTGCCGATAACGATAGTGGCGGCGTCCACCAGGGCCATGGCCACGCGGCCCTCGTCGAACTGGTCCAGGTTCAGTTTCTCCACGCTGACGCCGGCCTCCTGCAGGCGGCTGACCAGGCGGTTCACAAGCATATAGGTGCTGCCGTGCATTGAAATGTAAGCCACCACGGCCTTGTTGCGCGGCCCGCTCACCGCCCAATCTTTATATATCTCCATTATGAATTTGGAGTTATTATGCACCGGCCCGTGGCTGGGCGCGATAAAGGAGAGCTCATATTTGGCCAGCCTCTCCAGATGCCCTTTTATGTTGGAGCGGAACGGCATCATTATTTCGGCGTAGTAGCGCTTCATGGGTTCGTAAACCTGGCGCTCCTCCGAAAACAGTTCGCCGGTGGCCAGGTGCGAGCCGAAGAAGTCGCAGGAAAAAAGGCATTTTTCTTCGCGCAGGTAGGTCGCCATGGTCTCGGGCCAGTGCACCCAGGGCAGAAAGAGGAACTCCAGCGTCTTCCCGCCGAGAGAAAGAGTATCCCCGTCCTTCACCTCTATGAATTTATCGGCCGGAATATGCAGATGCGTCATCAGCAGCTCTTTGCACTTGGGGTTGGTCACCACCTTGGCTTCGGGGTAGCGCTCCAGCACCAGGGGGATCGAGCCGGAATGGTCCTGCTCGGCGTGGTGGGAAATTATATAGTCTATTTTTTTCTCGTCCTTCAGATAATCAAAAAGCACCTCGGCCTTCTCCGGGTCGGCGCTGTCCAGGAGCGCCGTTTTTTCCGAGCCTTTTACCAGATAGGCGTTATAGCTGGTGCCCTCCGGCAGGGGGATGAGGGAATCAAAAAGATGCCTGTTAAAATGGTTCACGCGCAGCGAATAAACACCTTCGGTGATCTTGACCGGTTTCATAAGTTCTCCATCCTTCTTTATTTTCCCCTCAAGCTACCCGCCGGACACGGGCGGGAAGACATGCAGGATATCGCCGTCTTTCACCTTCACGGCGGCGGTTTTTTTATTGTCCAGTATTTCCGAATTCAGCGTCAGCACGAAATGCTGCCGGACGTTCCCCTCGGCGTCATGAATGAGGTTCTCGACCTCGGGCTTTTTATAGCCGCAAAGCCGGTCCAGGATCTCGCGCACGGTGCCGCCGGCGAGCTCCAGTTTTGAGACCCCCAAACGCTTGCGCAGGGTGGTATAGACCATGACCGTGACTTTAGCCATATCTTTTAAGGAAGGGCCGCCAGGAGCTGCGCGGCGAAATCGGAGAGGGTGGCGTCCCGCGCTCCCATGACGGCGATTATATCCCCGGGCTTCGCCAGTTTTGAAACCGCGGCCGGGAGCTCCGGGCGGTGCTCGAAATAAGCCGTCTTATGGCCCCGCGCGGCCACCGCGTCGGAAATATCTTTTGAGGAGATGTTCTTGGTCACGGTGCCGCCGGCATAATAGATCTCCGGCATCAGCAGCAGGTCGCCGGGATTCAGGCCGGAGGCGAAGCTTTCCACCAGTTCGGCTTTAAGATGCCGGGTGGGAGTGAAGCCGTGCGGCTGGTAAACGGCCAGCACGCGCCGCCCCGGCGACTGGTGGAGGGCCTTCAGCAGGGCGGAAATTTTCGCCGGGTTGTGGGCGTAGTCGTCTATCACGGTTACGCCGTTCTTTTCCCCTACAAGAACGAAGCGGCGCTCCACGCCGCGGAAATTCTTAAGCCCGGCCGCGGCGGCTTCGAGCCCCACCCCGTGGACGGCGGCGGCGGCGCAGGCGGCCAAAGCGTTCTCGATATTATAAAGCCCCGGGGCGGGCAGGCTGAACTCGACCCCGTTTATTTTAAAAGCGGAGGAAAAAGGCCCGGCCTTGATCTCCGTAACCTTCCAGCCGCCGGAGTTGAAACCGAATTTCCCGGCTTCCGGCAGCAGCGCGGCGGCGGGCGCGTCGTCGGCGTTCACCAGCAGGCGGCCGCAGTTGCCGGCGAACTCGGAGAAGATCTTATTAAGCTCCGCGACGTCCTTATGGTCCTTGCTGATATTTAAAAGCAGGCCGGTCTTCGGGCGGTAGCGCACTATGGTCCCGTCGGACTCGTCAGCTTCGACTATCAGGATATTACCGCTGCCGCGGAAAGCGTTGCCGATGAGGCCGCGCTCCCGGAGCGCGCCGAGCGCCCCGCCGGTTATAATGGAAGGCCCCAGCCCCCCCGCCTCAAGGACGGAGAAAAGCATGGCCGCGGTAGTGGATTTTCCGCTGGTGCCGGCCACGGCTATGGCGGCGCGGCCGTTCACCTGCGCGGCCAGCAGTTCCGAGCGGTGGCTGATCCTGAGCCCGAGCTCTTTGGCTTTGAGCACTTCTGGGTTGCTGTCCTCTATGGCGGTGGAGAGCGCCAGCTCCGCGGTATCGGCGTTTATGCCGGAGCCGTCCTGCGGATAAATTTTTATGCCCAGCTTTTCAAGCGCGGCCTTCACGCCCAGATTGCGCCCCCGGTCGAAATCCCTGTCGGAGCCGCTGACGGCGGGGCCTTCGGCCGCGCCCTGAAGCCGGTCCATGGCCGCCACCTGCGCCAGCGCGCTCATGCCGACGCCGCCGATCCCGGAGAAATGTATGGTGTTCCGCATTTACAGATTATTCATTATTATGCGGCCACGGGCAAGCGGCGGCAGCTGCCCGGGTTATTCTTCGGCCGCATTTTTATCCGGACTTACATCTATATTCTCGTCCGTACTTACATCCGTATTCTCGTCCGCGCCTTCCTCCGCGCTTTCCACCGCCGGCGCCGCCTTCAGCGCGGGAGCGGGCGGCCTGGCCGCGACGGGAACCATCTTGAAATCCATGGTATAGCGCCGCCATTTGTTCCGCACATACTTGACGCTGAAAACCAGCTGCGCGCCTTTTTGCGTCGTCATGGTAACATAGCCGTCGCTCACCTCGTGCTCCCTGCACGGCTCCGGGGTCGCGGCGCAGGCGGTGCGGTAGATCTCGATCATCGGCCCGTATTTATTCTCCACCTTTCTCAGGAAGGAGTGGATATCTTTTTTCAGCTCCATCCTGGCCTTGTCAGGCAGGCTCGCTAAACTTACGGGGTCGATATCAGCGGGCCCTTTCTTATCTTCAAGGCCGGCCGCCCCGCCGGCTATGGCGCCGGCTTTCAGCAGCGCTTCCTCCGGCGCGCCCGCGGCCTCCTCCGGAGAGAAATACTTTACTTCCGTCCCGTTCAGCTTGTCGTTAACCACGGATTTCAAAAGATCTTTATCGTCGTCGGCCGGGTTGGCCGCATAGCCTGTTCCGTTCAGGCCGGCGTCCTTTGAGGATACGGTTTTGGCTTTAACTTTGGCTTTCGCGGCTTTGGTCCCGGTTTTCGCCGCTGTCCCGCCGGCTGCCGCCGCGGTCCCGGCGGTTTTTTCCGCCGCATCTCCGGCTTTCGCCCCGGCGGAAGTTTCCTTCGGGGCGGAGGCGGCCGGAACGGCCCCCGCTGACGAAGCGCCGCCGCCCGACGAAGCGCTCCCGCCCGGAGAGGCGCCGCCGCCGGACGAAGCGCCCCCGCCCGACGAACCGGAGCCTCCCGAAGAAGCGGCCCCCTCCGCGGCTGCCGCGGCGTCGCCGGACATTTTGGAATTATAACTGCTTTGCGCCCCCGCCTTCACTCCCTCCAGCCCGCCCTCGAAAGCGCCGCCGGAGCGGTTGCCCGGCATAGCCGCCAGATCGCCCCCCGCGCCTTTCTGAGGGGCCCTGTCGCCATACTCCGGAGCGGCGCCGGACTGGCCGCCGTGTTTCAGGCCGGCACTCTCAGGGCCGGCGTTCTCAGGGCTGTTTTTCCCCGGCAGGGAGGCGTAAAGAGGCGGAACTGAACCGGATTTACGGACATCGGCAGGAGTATCCCCGTCGTCTTCCTCACCTCTCTGCGCGGCTTTGCGGTATGCGCCCTGCGGGGAAAACCCGCTGTAGCCGCCGTCCGCCCCGCCGCCCATGCCTCCGCCCGAGGCAGACCTTCCGCCGCCCGCCTCAGCCCAGGGGCGCTGCCCCGCGCTCCCGCTTCCCGTTCTATTGTTGGCGTAATTATTCCTGTAGTATTTTTCAAAAGCGTCGCCCTCCGCGTCCTCCGCGTCATGGCCGGCTGTCTGCTGCATAGGCACAACGCGGCCCGGTGAGCGGGCGGCCGGCGCGCCGCCGCCGGCGAAGATGCTGTTGTATACGACTTCGCTTTTCTCTTTGACTATCTCCCCCCCGGCTTTAAGATCCTCGATATAAGTGGCGGGGGCCGCCGGTTCGGCGCGGGAGCCGAACCCGGAAGACAGGTCCTGCGCTTTTCTCTCGTCCGCCCCGATATGGACGAGCAGCAGGAACCCTCCGGCAAAGAAGGCGGTCAGCGCCAAAGCGAGGATCGCGCCAGGTTTTTTATTGCTGTTTTGCATAGCTCTGCCCTCAAAAGCGCGCCGGACCCCCCCACCCGCAAAAGCGGGCCCGTACGCCGGTATAGTTCAAAGGCCGGAACGGCGGCCCGAAATTGTCGTAAATAGTATACGTGGTTTTTTCCTCCGCCGCCAGCCCTAATTTGTAATATATAATATCCTAGAGCGATTATGAATTGCAAGAAAGAAACCAATGCCCGGAGTTGTTCCTGCACTTATGAGCCCTGCCCGCGCAAGGGCGTCTGCTGCGACTGCGTGGCCTACCACCGGGACAGCGGCGAGCTGCCCGCCTGCTATTTCACGCCCGAAGCCGAGCGCTCGTACGACCGTTCCATAGCCAACTTTATCGCCACGGGAAAAAAACCATGAAAAAAATAATTTCAACGAAGAACGCGCCCGCCGCCATAGGCCCCTACTCCCAGGCCGTAGAAGCCGGCGGCCTCCTCTTCATCTCCGGCCAGCTGCCCATCGACCCCGCCACCGGCGCGCTGGCCCCGGCCGAGATAAAAGCCCAGACGGAAGCGGTGATAAAAAATCTGGAAGGCATACTCAAAGCCGAAGGCCTCGGCCTTGAAAATGTTTTAAAAACCACCGTCTTCATGACGGAGCTGAGCCAGTTCGCGCAGATGAACGAAGTCTACGGCAGATTTTTCGCGAACCAGCCCCCCGCCCGGGCCACGGTAGAGGTGAAAGCCCTCCCCAAAGCCGCGCTGGTGGAAATAGAAGCTATAGCGGCGCGGTAACAAGGTAATAAGGTCAGGTTTACGCTGCCGGAGGGCCGGGGTTTCGAGATGTAAAGTCGGGGGGCCTGTCAGCGATCCTGCCCCGCGAACCCTGGAAGATGGAAACCCTTGCGTCGGTTTCCCCCCGCAAGGCGGGGCCCCCCCTTCCGCAAAGGGTTCGCGGGGCAGGACCGCTGCCACCCCTCCTGAAGCGCAAAATCGCGGCGAATATTTATTTATGCACCCATTACTTGAGAAAAACCTTACCGGCACGCTCTTTCCGCTTTTCTCCATGCGCTCGAAAAAAGACTGGGGCATAGGCGACACCCGCTCCATGACCCTCTGGTTCGACGCCCTGAAAGCCCTGAACCTTAACCTTCTGCAGGTGCTGCCCATCAACGAAATGCCCCCCGGCGTCTCCTGCCCCTACACCGCGCTCTCCGCCTTCGCGCTGGACCCCGTCTACATAGCCGTGGACGAGCTGCCGGAGCTGATAGAATCCCGCGCCCTGATGGAGGAGATCCACTCGCGCCGCTTCCAGTCCGATATAAAACATTTGCGCCGGGCCAAAAGCGTGATGTACACCGAGGTCCGGCACCTCAAGTTCACCACCCTCTGGAAAGTCTACACCCATTTTCACCAGAACCACATACTTAAGGATTCCCCCCTGGCGGCGGAGTTCCGGGCCTTCTGCCAGGCCAACGCCGCCTGGCTCGACGACTATGCCGTGTTCCGCCGGCTGAAGGACACTCACGACTGGGCCTCCTGGACGCACTGGGAAGAGCCGCTGCGAAAACGCGACCCCGAAGCTCTGCGGGAAGTACACGGACGGGAAGAGAACCAGATACTCTTTTTCAAGTATCTGCAGTGGGCCATCCACCGCCAGTGGACCGCGGCGCGCGGGCACGCGGCCAAGCTCGGCATAAAGCTCCTCGGGGACCTCCCCTTCATGGTGAACCAGGAAAGCGCCGACGTCTGGTCCCGCCAGGCCGAGTTCGACATAAACAGGGAAATAGGGGCCCCGCCCGACGCCTTCAGCGAAACCGGGCAGCGCTGGGGCCTGCCGGCCTACAACTGGGAGATCGTCGAAGAGAATAATTTCGACTGGTGGCGGACCAAAGTGAAGAAAGCCTCCGAATTTTACGATCTGTTCCGCATCGACCATATGGTGGGATTTTTTCGCACCTGGGTTATTCCGCGCGACGTGGCGCTCAAGCCCGACTTCGATATAAAAGACGAGAAAGGCCAGCGGGGGCGCGGCAAAAGATTTCTGGAGGCGGTGGCCGGCGCCAGCGCTATGCTGCCGGTGGCGGAGGACCTGGGGCTCATCCCGCCTTATGTCGGCGAGGTGCTGGGCGAGCTTAATATCCCGGGCTACAAAGTGATGCGCTGGGAGAAAGGGAAGGACGGCAATTATATCGACCCCGCAACTTACCGGCACGTCTCGCTGGCGACTTCCTCCACGCACGATAATGAGCCGCTGGCCGACTGGTGGGACACCGTGGACCCCGCGGAGAAAAAGCTTTTCTGGAAGCTGGTTTCCGGCGAAGGGTCGCGGCCGCCGGTCTTCTCAAAAGCCAGGGAGAAAGCGCTGGCCTCCCTGCTGGGGGCGGGCTCGCGCATAGTCATACTGCCCATCCAGGACATCTTCGGCTCGCGGGAAAGGGTGAACACGCCCGGCACGCTGGGGAGCCATAACTGGACCTACCGCTTCCCCACCGCCGCGGAGGACTTCCTGAAAAAGCACGCTGACACCGCCGCAAGTTTCTCGGCGCTGGTAAGGGAGAACAGAAAATGACGGAAAAGTTCACGGCACCCGGCTTTCGGTCTGCGGCGAGGGTTCTGACTTATCTCATCGGGGCTCTGGCGCTGGGCGCGCTGTCCGCCTGCTCCCTGAACCGCACGGCGGCGCGCGTCACTTCCGGCATTATAGACAAGGGGCTCCCCTCCGTGTTCAGCCAGGCCGACGCGCAGTATGTAAAGGAAGCCCTGCCGGCGAACCTGCAGCTGATGGAGCTCCTTTTAAAAAGCGACCCCGACGATAAGATCCTCCTGGTGAACGCCTCCCGGGGCTTCTGCGGCTACGCGCTGCTGTTCCTGGAGGACGAGAGCCCGGAGCGGGCCTCCGGTTTTTACGCCAAGGGCGAGGCCTACGCCGCGCGCGCGCTTAAAGGCGCCGCCCCGGCCGCGGCCGGGAAGTCCGACGTGCCGCCGCTGTTCTGGAACACCTTCTGCAAGGCGCTTTACATAAACCTCAACCGCGACAAGCCGGAGGCCGTGGCCGAGCTGCCGACCCTCGAGCCGGCCATTGAGAAGCTGCTCGAGCTGGAGCCTTCCTATTATTATAACGGCCCGCAATGCCTGCTGGGGGCCTATTATTCCATACGCCCCCGCATGTTCGGCGGCGATCCCGATAAGGCTAAAAAGCATTTCGAGCTGGCGCTGAAAGGCGCGGGAGAGAACTTCCTCCTGAACCGCTTCCTTTACGCGAAGCTGGCCGCCGTGGCGGCGCAGGACCCTGAGCTTTTCGAGAACCTGCTTAACGCGGTGCTCTCGGCCGGACCGCGGGAGGGCGAAACCCGCCTGATCGACGAAGTGGCGAAGACGAAAGCAAAAAAACTACTGGAGAAAAAAGATGAACTGTTTTAAAAGCGGGCTGCCGGCGAGGATTTCGGGAATACTTCTGGCCGGTTACTGGCTACTGGCCGCCGGTTCCCCTCTCCAGGCCCAGACCATGGTCAAGTTCGCCACGCTGGCGCCGGACGGCTCCACCTGGATGAAGGCCGTCACGCAGTTCACTCTTGAAGCCTCCTCGAAAACGGCCGGCCGCGTAAAATTCAAAGTCTACGCCGGCGGCGTCGCGGGCGACGAAAAAGACGTGGTCCGCAAGATCCGCCTGGGCCAGCTGCAGGCGGGCGGCTTCACCGGGGTGGGCATAGGCGAGATAGCGCCGGAGGCCAGGCTGCTGGACACGCCGTTCCTTTTCAATAATGCCAGGGAAATAGATTACATCTACAAAACCTTCGACGCGGATTTCCGGAAGATCTTTGAAAGCCGGGGCTACGTGCTGCTGGGCTGG
The DNA here is from genome assembly GCA_903873295.1 of uncultured Elusimicrobia bacterium. Lineage (GTDB taxonomy): Bacteria > Elusimicrobiota > Elusimicrobia > Elusimicrobiales > UBA9959 > UBA9959. The sequence goes on along the minus strand of CAIQNV010000070.1, from coordinate 2,333 downwards.
GCCGAGGTCGGCAGCGTGAATATTTTTTCCAACACGCCGGTGACCAGGCCGGAGGACCTGAAGAGCCTGAAGATCTGGCTGTGGGAGGGCGACCCGATAGCGGAGGCCATGTATGCCGCGCTTAAGGTAAAGCCTATCCCCCTCTCCGTGATGGACGTGATGACTTCGCTGCAGACCGGCATGATAAACGGGGTCTACGGCTCCCCCCTTTCCGTTATCGCGCTGCAATGGTTCACGCGCATGAAGTATGTTTTCTCCCTGCCGATAACCAACGCCTCCGGCGCGGTGCTGCTTTCAAAGAAGACGTTCGACGCGCTTTCGAAAGAGGACCAGAAAGTGATGTTGGAACTGGGCGAAAAGCATTTCAGGGCGCTGACCCTGCAGAGCCGCAAAGACAATGAGCAATCCGTGGCTATCCTGAAAACGAAAAAGTTGGTATTCACCGACCCCGCCGGCCCCGGCGTTATAGCCGAATTCGAGCGGGCCGGAGACGAAGCCAGGCTTTCGCTGATAGGCAGGCTCTACTCCAGGGAGCTGCTGGACAAAGTGGCGGGCGCCCTGAAAACCTTCCGCGCCGCCAAACCCGCCGCTGTGCCGCATTGAGCGGCCGGCGGCCTGAAAGAACTAGCCCCGCCCTGCTTTGGCCCCCCCTCCACCCGCGCCTTTACCCGGGCGGCCGATTAATTTGAACAAAACCTGAGCTTCTTGTGAGTTTTCTCTTAACAAGGCGTCTTATACTATACGCAAGGGCAAGTATTCGAACGGTTTAAGGGAAAGGTAGGGAGCTTATATGAACAGGAAAAATTTTGAAAGAAAACTTTTCGGGCTAATTGCCGGCGGGGCATTATTTATTTCAGTCTTTCCGGCGCTGACGCAGGCCTTTGGAAGCACCGGAGACAGATACGGGTGCATAGCGAAGGTGGAGGGAAGATATTTCACCAACGGCGCGGAAACGATGAAAGAATTCCCCTGTGAGGTCGCCCCCGCCGCCGTCGACAGCCTTGCGAAAGCCAAAAAAGCCGATAAAAAAACGGATCAGGTGAATTTCGACTATTTCTGGAGCCAGGAATATTATACTACCGGCGACTTCTTAACCGACATAAGCCAGATAGAGGCGATAAAGAGCGGGCAGGCGCTGCCTCCCGCGGCCGCTGCCGTCCCTCAAAAAGATAACCCGGAAGCCTCCGCGGCCCTTCTGAAAACGAAAACGGCCGCCGGCTTTGACGCTGAGCAGGATACGGCGGGAATTGACGGCCAGTTCTTCTCCGTGCGCCAGCCGTTCAACGGCGTAAATTTTTATAACGCTGCGGCGCAGAGCGCCGCGAATAATGCTCAAATGCCGCTTTATACTTCGGCGGCGAATAACGCCAAAAGATAGTTTACAGCCGCCGCAAACCGGGTCCCTCGACCCGCTGAGTCAAGAAAAGGCTCCTGCCCTTTTGCTCGCAATAAGAATGGCCGGCATATTTTTCATAAGTTTTAGATCAGGAACTTTCCCGGATTCTCTTGTTCGCCTCTCTAAAATCTTTTAATGCTTTAATCCCTATTTTAAATATCCTCTTAAGGTTAATTGAATTAACACCCCCCTGCCTGGGCTTGAAGGTGATCGGGATCCAGCAGCATCTTTCCTTTTTTATTACGAAGATACAACTTAAAAGGATATTACTCAAAAAGAAATCTTTCGGGATCAGGCTGAAATACTTTTTCAGAGTTGAGACTCTAATTAATCTGAACGGGGTATTAGCATCTTCCACCCATACGCCAAAAACCACTCGGACAACAAGCTTAAGAACTTTTGTTACTAAAACCCTGTTCACCCCGTCCTGCCTTCCTTTTCTTGACCCTACGATAAGATCATATCCCTCCCTCAACTGCCAAAACTGATCAAATTCGGCAGGATCAGTCTGCCCATCGGAATCAGTCTGGAAAACATACTCGGCATCATTATCGATAGCATAACGGTATGCATACAGGCAGGTTGCTCCGTGTCCGGAATTCTGCTTTGTCATCGGCAAAAGATTGGGATAAACAGGCGCCAGCTTCTGCATTACAGAGTATGTCGAATCCTTACTGCCATCGTCGATTATTATCAGCTTGCTCCCTTCCCCAATCTTTTCTGTAACCGGATGCCACTGTTTTATTACACTCTCGATATTAGCTTCCTCATTATAAGCAGGCAGCACAATAAATAGTGGCTCTTCTCCCTATCGTGTGGGTAATCTGACATGATTTCATATCGGTTTCAGGGTGCAGGTGAGGACTTTTAACCGCAAATACTTCTCATCATGCAGTCCGTAGCTGCGCCGCTGGATTACCCGGATTTTGTTGTTGAG